>CBFHAJ010000021.1:0-32346 GCA_965653495.1 uncultured bacterium
CGAACGGCGACAGGTCCGCCGCGTAGCCGACTCCGGCGCCGAACAGGAGCGTCCCGAGCAGGGCGACCCCGACGTCGGCGCGCGCGGGCCGCAGCCGGCTCACGGACAGAAACACCATCCCCACCAGGGCGCCACTCCCCATGGCGAAGACGAGCCAGGCGAGCCACCCGAGCTCCGCGCCCGCGGCGGCGCCGTGCGGCCGATGCAGGGCGAATGGGACGGTCACGAGCAGTGCACCGGCCGCGGTCTCGAGCGCCGCGGCGAGCACGAACGTGCGCGCGGCGCGCGCGCTGATGCCTGCCGCTCGCGGGACCAGGGCGACGACGCCCGGCCCCGAGGCGGCCGCCACGGCGGCGAGCGTCAGCACGGAGGGGAGCCGGGGCATCCAGGCGGCGCCCAGCGCCGGCACGGCCCGGGCGAGCACGGTGGCGGCGAGCGCGACGATCGCGAAGGCCGCCACGGCCGACAGCCCGGCGAGCACCCATACGCCACGTGGGATGCGGCGTACATGGCGCCACTCGAAGCGGGCGCCGAGCGTCGCGCCAATCCAGCCGATCGCGAGCGCCGTGACCGGGGCAAGTGCCCGCAGCACCGGGCGGCTCACAAGATCGATCCCCGGGCCGAGGATCAGACCCGCGAGCACCAGCGGGCTGCCTGCCGAAAAGACCAGGTCGAGAGTGTGGGGGCGACGCCACTCGAGGCGCGGCAATCGGCTGACCAGCAACCCGATCGCGACGAGTCCGGCGAGCGCGAGCACGGGACTCACGTTCACGCGCGAACGTTCGCGCACGCTTGACGCCAACGCAAGCCGCCGCATAGCTTGCCTCACCCATGCCTCCGTCCTTTACGGTCACGGGCGGTCGCCCGCTCAAAGGCACCATTCGGCCGGCGGGCAACAAGAACGCGGCACTTCCCATCCTGGCGGCGACACTGCTCGCCGACGGGCCCTGTCACATCGACAACGTCCCCCGCATCCGCGACGTCGAGACGATGCTCGAGCTGCTCAAGCATCTCGGCGCGGCCGTGCGCTGGACGGGCCCGAACGCCGTCGAGGTCGATGCGGCGCGGGCGGAGCCGCGCGAGCTCGACCCGGGGTTGAGAGCGCGCATCCGCGCGTCCAGCCTGTTGGCGGGGCCGATGCTCGCTCGCTTCGGGCGGGTGAGCCTGCCGCCGCCCGGCGGGGACGTGATCGGGCGGCGCCGGGTCGACACGCATTTCCTCGCCCTCGAGCGCCTGGGCGCCACCGTCACCGTCGGCGCGAGCTATCAGCTCGAAGGCAAGCGGCTCAGCGGGGCCGACGTGTTTCTCGACGAACCCAGCGTCACTGCCACCGAGAACGCACTGATGGCGGCGGTCGCGGCCCGCGGCACCACCACCCTGCGCAACGCCGCGTGCGAGCCGCACGTCCAGGACCTGGCCCGCTTCGTGTCGACGCTGGGCGCCCAGGTGCAGGGGATCGGCACCAACACGCTCACGATAACGGGTGGCGCACCGCTCCAAGGCGCGTCGTTCACCCTGGGGCCCGATCACATCGAGATCGGCTCGTTCATCGGGCTCGCCGCCGTGACCAACGGGGCCATGACCATCGACGGCGTCCGGGCCGAGGATCTGCGGTCCACCTTGCTCGCCTTCGAGCGGCTGGGGGTGCGGCCGCGGCTGGACGGCACGACGCTGGTGGTCGACGCGGATCAGGAGCGGCGCATCCGCCCTGACCTGGGCGGGCACGTGCCCAAGCTCGAGGACGGTCCGTGGCCGGCGTTCCCCGCCGATCTCATGTCGATCGCGATCGTCGTGGCGTCGCAATGCGAGGGGCTGCTGCTCGTGTTCGAGAAGCTGTTCGAGTCGCGCCTGTTCTTCGTGGACAAGCTCATCGGGATGGGGGCGCGCATCGTCCTGTGCGATCCCCACCGCGCGGTGATTTCCGGGCCGTCGCCGCTGCGGGGAGGGGTGGTGGAGAGTCCCGACATCCGCGCCGGGATGGCGATGCTGCTCGCGGCGCTCGCCGCCCAGGGGCGCTCCGTGATCCACAACATCGGACAGATCGAGCGCGGCTACGAGCGCATCGACGAGCGGTTGGGGGCCTTGGGAGCTTCCATTGAGCGGACTGACGGCGGGCGATAAGGCGGCCACGGAGCGACCGCCGCTGCTGCGGGAGGCGCCGGCCGGCGACTCCGCGGTCCCCCGCATGGAGCTGCGCGAGTGGGCCGACCGGTACGGGATCGTCGCCGGCATCACCACCCGTGGGGGGGGGCGGGGTTTCTCGCTCGGTCTGTGGAGTGAAGAAAACGTCGGCCAGGTGATGACGCGGTGGCGGGCGGTGCGCGCCGTGTTCGCCCCGCGGTTTCCGGCGGTGGTGCTCTCCCATCAGATCCACGGCACCAGCGTCGCCTGGCTCCGCTCCGCGTCCCCCGGCTGGCTGATCCTGGATGGCAGCGACGGGCTCGCCACCGGGACGCGGGGGCTGCTCCTCACGGTGACGGTGGCGGACTGCATTCCGGTGTACCTCGCGGTGCCTGAGAAGGGCGCCATCGCCCTCGTGCACGCCGGCTGGCGCGGGACGGCGGACAGGATTCTGGAGCGCGGCGTGGAGGTCTTGAAGCGCGAGGCGTTTGCCCGAGCAAGCGATGTCGTAATGCATTGCGGTCCAGGTATTTGTGGTGCATGCTATGAAGTAGGTTCTGAAGTCCTGGAGCGACTCGCTCCGGGGCGGCCGCCCGGGATCAACGCGGAAGCCGTGCACTCCGGCCACGTGGACCTGCGGGAGGTGTTGGTCCGGCAGGCGGCCGATTTGGGGCTAGGCGCCACCTCCGTCTCCAGCTGGTGCAGCGCTCACGACCATGAGCAGCTGTTTTCACACCGCGCCTCGCGCGGGCGCGACGGTCGCATGATCGCCTACCTGGGCCTGCCGCTCGCTTGACACGGGTCTAGCGGCGGCTAGATTCCGGCCGTGAAGCGGGCGAAGTTCGGCCCGCGCTTTTTTTTCATGCTCTCCGACAGCCTCGTCGAGTCATTTCGGACCCGGCTGGAAGCGTTGGGTCTCGAGCTGGCCGACCTCCGCATCGGCGGCACGCAGGCTCGGCCGCTCGTTCAAGTTCGCATCGAGTGGCCCCCATCGGCGGGGCCGGATGTCGCGTCGCCCCCCGCCTTCCGGCCGGTGAGCGTCGCCGACTGCGCGATGGCGAGCCGGGCACTCGAGGCCTGGCTCGACGCCGAGGGCCCCGTGGGCCAGCGCTACGTGCTCGAGGTGTCGAGCCCCGGGCTCGAGCGGCCGCTGCGCTGGCCCCGCCACTGGGCGCGCTTCGTGGGACGCGAGGTGCAGGCCACGGTGGCCGGGCTGGGTCGCGTGCGAGCGCGCATCGTCGCGATGCCGGACGAGGGCACCGTGGTGCTGGAGCCGCAGGGCGCCGCGCCGCGCGCGGTGCCCTTGAGCGGCATTCGGGATGCGCGTTTGGCCGTGGATTGGTAACGAAAAAAGGAAGGAAGACTGTTCACCGAATGACCAACACACCCGAAGTCGTATCGGCAATCCGTGAGCTGACCAATACCAAGCAGCTGGAGCGGACGGAATTGCTGGACCTGCTGAAAGACGGCCTGCACGCCGCCCTGGTGAAGCGCTACGGCCCCAACGTGCGGGCGGAGATCGGGATCGACGAGCTCAAGGGGACGATCCGCATCGTGGTGTTGCGTACCGTGGTGGAGACCGTGGAGGATCCCGGCTCGCAGGTGGCGCTCGAGGAAGCACGCTTCGAGGACACCGACTTCCAGGTGGGCGACGTGCTGGAGGAGGAGGTGCCGTTCGAGGCGTTCGGGCGCACCGCGGTCCAGGCGGCCAAGCAGCGCATCATCCAGCGCGTACGCGAGGGGGAGCGCGCCCGCATCCGGGAGGAGTTCACCGACAAGGTCGGCGACCTGCTCTCGGGCGAGGTGCAGCAGATCGAGCGCGGCAAGATCGTGGTCATGCTGGCGAAGTTCCGCGAGGCGGAGGCGATCATCCCCTACCGCGAGCAGAACCACCGCGAGCACTTTCATCAGGGCGACACGATCCGCGCGGTGCTCAAGCGGATCGAGGAGACGCCCAAGGGCCCGCGGCTGATCCTGTCGCGCGCCGACCCGCTGTTCGTGAAGGCGCTGTTCCGGCTTGAGGTCCCCGAGATCCAGCAGCAGATCGTGGAGATCCGCGCCACCGCGCGGGAGGCGGGGAGCCGCACCAAGATCGCCGTGACGTCGCGCCACGACTCGATCGATCCCGTGGGCGCGTGCGTGGGTCTCAAGGGGTCGCGCGTCCAGGCCGTGGTCAACGAGCTGAACGGCGAGCGGATCGACATCGTGCCGTGGTCGCCCGATCCGGAGCGGTTCGCCAAGCTGTCGCTCGCCCCGGCGCGCGTGGCGCGGGTGTTCTCCGACCCCGATACCAAGACGATCCAGGCGATCGTGGACGAGGACCAGCTGTCGCTCGCAATCGGCCGGAACGGGCAGAACGTGCGGCTCGCTTCGGAGCTGACCGGCTGGAAAATCGACCTCTACTCGAGCCGCGAGTGGCTGGAGCGGGGCGGCGAGGGTCCGTTATTCGCGCCGCTGCCGCGGGAAGAAGAAGAGGCGACCACCAACGTGGCCCTGCGCGAGCTCAAGGGCTTGCCCGTCGAGCTCGTCGACGTGCTGGCCCAGGCGGGGCACAAGACGCTCCAGGACGTGCTCGATCTGGAGCGCGAGGACGTCGATAAGATCGCCGGCATGACGCCCGAGCTCGCCGAGAAGCTCATGGCGTTCCTGAACGAGATGACGGAGGAGGGCGGGGAGGAGGAGGCGGAGCCGGGTGCGCCGGAGCGGGCCGGAGACGAGCCGGCGCCGGCGACGTGAGCGAGAAGCTCGTCCGGCTGCTGGGACTGGGCGTCCGGGCCGGGCGGGGGCGGGTGGTCGTGGGCGTGACGGGGGTGCGGGCGCAGCTGCAGCATGACGCGTTGCGCTGTGTCGTGGTGGCGCGCGACGCGAGCGGGCGCACCCTGGAAAAGGTCGAGCGCCTCGCGCGGGCACGCGGGGTGCCCATCGTGCGGGGGCCCGAGGCGTCCGTGTTGGGCGCCGGGCTCGGCCGGCCGCCGGTTCAGGCGGTCGGCGTGGCAGACGCCGCGCTGGCGCGCGGCCTGGTCGGGTCTTTTGAGGAGTGAGTGACGACGACGCGGATTCACGATCTGGCGGCAGAGTTCGGCATCTCCTCGGAGCAGCTCATCGGCATGCTCAAGGAGCGGGACATCTTCGTCCGCAGCCATCTCACGCCGCTCAAGGCGGAGCAGGTAGCGCTGATGCGCGCCGCCTGGGAGCGCGACAAGCGCAAGCAGAAAGAAACACCCGCCCCATCGAAGCGGCGCCGGACGGTGAAGGCCGCCGAGCCGGTCGCCGCGGTGCCGGAGGCGCGGCCCAAGCGGCGGCGTCGCACGGCGGCCGAAGTGGCCGCGGCGGAGGCAGAAGCCCAGGCCGAAGCGGCGATCGAAGCGGAGCGCGAGCTCAAGGCCCGCGAAGCGCTCGAGGCGGCCAAGGCCGTCGATGATGAGGAGAAGCCGTCGCTCGAGGAGCGCGCCGCGGCCCTGTTCAAGGAGTTGCCGGCGGAGGAGACCCGCTCCGAGCCCCCCATGGCGGCGAGTCCGTTCGGAGCGCCCGCCCCCGCGGCCTCCGCGTCCCCTTCGTCGGGTGCGGGCGTGACGGCGGCCCCACTCTCCGCACCGCCGCGTCCCGTCATCCCGACGCCCGTGCGGCCCAAGCCGGTCGCGAGCGCCGCGCCGGGTGGCGCGGTGCCGCCGCGCCCGGTCGCGTCCGCTGCCCCCGGGACGATTCCCCTCGAGGAGCGCCGCGGCAAGAAGCGCAAGAAGGGGAAGAAGTCGCTGGTCGATCAGGAGGCGGTGGCCCAGAACATCTCGCGCACCCTGGCGTCGATCAAAGGTCCGGTAGGGCGCAAGGGCGTCCACCGCCGCGAGGAGGGGCCGAGCTTCCGGGATCTGGAGGAGCAGAAGCGGCGCGAGGAGAAGGAGCGCGAGAAGACGCTCGTGCGGGTCACGGAGTTCATCACCGTCTCCGAGCTCGCCAACATTCTCAAGGTCCCCGCCAAGGAGATCGTCGCCTTCGCCTTCAAAGAGCTGGGGCAGATGGTGACGATCAATCAGCGGCTCGACTTCGACATGATCGAGCTGATCGCTTCGGCGTTCGGGTTCCAGGCCGTGCGGGAAGAAGAGTACGCCGTCGCCGCGGCCGAAGAAGGGACGACGGAAGACGCGGCCGCACTGCAGCCACGGCCGCCGGTGGTGACCGTCATGGGCCACGTCGACCACGGCAAGACGTCGCTGCTCGACTACGTGCGCAAAGCGAATGTGGTCGCGGGGGAGGCGGGCGGCATCACCCAGCACATCGGCGCCTATCAGGTGAAGCTCAAGGACAATCGCTCGATCACCTTCCTCGACACGCCGGGGCACGAGGCGTTCACCGCCATGCGGGCGCGCGGCGCCCAGGTCACGGACATCGTCGTGCTGGTCGTGGCGGCGGACGACGCGATCATGCCGCAGACGATCGAGGCGATCTCGCACGCCAAGAACGCCGGCGTCCCGATCGTCGTGGCGATCAACAAGATCGACCTGCCCACCGCCAACGTGCAGAAGGTCAAGCAGGACCTGCTGGCGCACGGCGTGGTGCTCGAGGAGTTCGGCGGCACCACGCTCGCCACGCCGATCTCCGCCAAGACCGGGAAGAACGTGCAGGACCTGCTCGACCAGATCCTGCTGCAGGCCGAGCTGCTCGACCGCAAGGCGAACCCCGAGCGGCGGGCACAGGGCACCGTGCTGGAGGCGACCCTCGATCCGGGCAAGGGCCCGCTCGCCACGATTCTGGTCCAGAACGGCACGCTGCGCGTGGGCGACGACTTCATCTGCGGCCAGTTCTACGGCCGGGTGCGCGCCATGTACGACGAGCGCGGCCAGACCGTCGACGCGGCCGGCCCGTCGACGCCCGTGCAGGTGCTGGGCTTCGAGGGGGTGCCTGAAGCGGGCGACACGTTCCAGGTGATGGCCGACGCCGCGGCGGCGCGCGACATCGCGCAGAAGCGCCAGCGTCTGGAGCGGGAAGCGCAGCATCGCCGCACCGGCCGCGTCAAGACGCTCGAGGACTTCATGGCCGAGCGGGCGCAGGGGGGAGCGGCGGCGCTGCGCATCATCATCAAGGCCGACCAGGGCGGCCCCGCCGAGGCGCTGGCGGACGCGTTGGCGCAGCTGTCCACGCCCGAGGTGAAGGTGGAGGTGGTGCACCGCGGCGTGGGTGCGATCACCGACTCGGACGTGCTGCTCGCCAAGGCGTCGAGCGCCATCATCATCGGATTCCATGTCCGGCCCGACTCCAACGCCCGTGCCTCGGCCGAGCGCGAGAAGGTGGAGATCCGGACGTATCGCATCATCTACGAAGCGGTGGAAGAGGTGAAGGCCGCCATGGAAGGGCTGCTCGCACCCGAGAAGAAGGAAGTGGTGCTGGGCGAGGCGGAGGTGCGCCAGCTCTTCAAGATCGCGAAGGTGGGGACCATCGCCGGCAGCTTCGTGCGCTCAGGCGTGATTCCGCGGACGGCGCGGGTGCGGGTGATCCGCGACGGCGTCGAGGTGTACGACGGGACGCTGGGGTCGCTCAAGCGCTTCAAGGACGACGTCCGCGAGGTGCGCGAGGGCTTCGAATGCGGCATCGGGGTCGAGAACTTCAACGACTTGAAGGTCGGCGATCTGATCGAGGCCTACCGCGTCGAGGAGGTCGCGCGCTCGCTCGGCGCCCCCGTTGCCTGAGGAAGGGGGCGCGGTGATCGTGGGCGTGATGACCTGGGAGCTGCACCTGGCGGCGAGCCAGTCCCTCAAGGACAAGCGCCACGTGCTCAAGAGCCTGAAGGACCGGCTGCACCATCGCTTCAACGTCTCGGCGGCGGAGACGGCGCATCACGATCTGTGGCAGCGCGCCGAGCTCACCGTGTGCGTCGTCGCGACCGACCGCGGGCACGCCGAGAGTGTGCTGCGCGAGGCCGACCGCCTGGTGGACGGCGCCGACGGCGCCCGGATCGTGGACACGAGCACGAGCTTCTTCTGACATGATGCGACGACCCAGCCACCGCCCCGAGCGCGTGGCCGAGGCGATCCGCCAGACGGTAGCGGAGTTCCTCACCGGCAATGTGCGCGATCCGCGCGTCGGATTCGTCACGGTCACCGCCGTGGACGTCTCAGGCGATCTGGCGCACGCGCGCGTGCGAGTGAGCGTGATGGGGACCGACGAGGAGAAAGCCACGTCGCTGGAAGGCCTGGCGAGCGCCGCCCGGTTCCTGCGCGCCCAGCTCGCCAAGGAGCTGCCGCTGCGAGTGACACCCGAGCTGCGCTTCGAGCTCGACCGCGGCCTCGAGCACGCGCAGCGCATCGACCAGGTCCTGCGGAACCTCAAGGGGGGCGAGGGCTGATCTCGGGCGTCGCCCTGGTCGCGAAGCTGGGGAGCCCGCCGCTTCCCCCGCCGGGACCCACGTCACACGACGTGGTCGACACGGTACGTCGGGTCCTCGGCGTCGAGCGGGTGGGTCACCTCGGCACGCTCGACCCGTTCGCGGGGGGGCTGCTGGTCGTCGTCGTCGGTCGGGCCACGCGGCTCGCGCCGTTCACGCGCGGCTGGTCTAAGGCATACGAGGGCGTGATTCGGCTGGGCACGGTGACGACCACCGACGACGCGACCGGCGAGCCCGTCGCGACGTCCGACGCCTGGCGCGACGCCGACGCGGCGGGCGTGGAGCGGGCGTTCGCGGCCTTGCGAGGCGCGTACCACCAGCGGCCGCCCGCCTATTCGGCGGTGAAGGTTGCGGGCGAGCGCGCGTACCGCCGCGCCCGGCGGGGCGAGGCCGTGACGCTGCCGGCGCGACGGGTCGAAGTGATGGAGCTTGCGCTGCTCCGGTTTGGGGAGGGGGGGGGCCGCGACGTGGCGTTCCGCGCCCGCGTGAGCGCGGGAACGTACCTGCGCGGTGTGGCGCGCGACGTCGGGGAGGCGCTGGGGTGCGGGGGCCATCTCGCGAGCTTGACCCGCACGGCCGTGGGTCCGTACGCGTTGCGCGACGCGGTGGCGCCCGAGGCCGTGACGCCGCAGCAGCTCCGCGACCCGGGCGAGCTGGTGGCCGATTTGCCGCGCCGGGAGCTGACGGGGAGCGAGCGTGAGTTGGTGATGCATGGGCGGCCGGTGGCTGTGGGGCTCGAAGGGGCGGGACTCGGCCCGAGCCCCGTAGCCCTGTTTGCGGACGGGAGCCTCATTGCGGTGGCCGAGCGCGCCGGCGACCTGCTCAAGCCCCGCGTTGTCGTGGTCGAGCCGTGAGCGGGACGGTCGCGCCCGTCGGCACGTTCGACGGGATCCACCGCGGGCATCAGGCGGTACTGGCGGAGGTAGTGCGGTGCGCCGGAGCGCGCAGGCTCGACAGCCTGCTCGTCACCTTCGACCCTCACCCGCTCGAGGTCGTGAACCCGAGTGCGGCGCCGCGGCTCCTGACACTGCCGGACGAAAAGCGGGCCCTGGCCGCGGGACTCGGGATCGGACGGGTCGAGATCGTGCCGTTCACGCCGGAGCTCGCGCGGCTCGAGCCCGCGGAGTTCGTGCGCGACGTGTTGCGGGCGCGATACGCGATGCAGGCGTTGGTGTTGGGATATGATCACGGGTTCGGCCGCGGGCGCTCGGGAGATGTGGAGTTCGTGCGCCGGCTCGCGAGCCAGGATGGGTTCGGGATGGACGTGGTGGGCGCGGTGACGGATGACGGGCAGGCCATCTCGTCGTCGCTGATCCGCACCGCTGTGGCGCACGGCGATCTGGCCTCGGCCGAGCGCGGGCTGGGACGCCGTTATAGCGTTCGGGGGACAGTGGAGCGCGGTGCGGGGCGGGGTCGGACGATCGGCGTGCCTACGATCAACGTGACGCCCCCCGATCCGCGCAAACTATTGCCGCCAGACGGGGTCTACGCGGTCTGGGTAGAGATCGGGCAACGTGGAACGGGCAACGTGGAACGTCGTGGCGGTGTGATGAACCAGGGCCCCCGCCCCACGTTCGGGGTACACGCCCGTGGGCTCGAGGCACATCTGTTCGATTTCAGCGGCGACCTGTACGATCAGGTCGTGACGATCGAGTGGGTGCGCCGGCTGCGCGAGGTGCGGACATTTCCGTCGCGCCAGGCGCTGGTGGACCAGATCGAGCGCGACGCGGCGGCGGCCCGCGCGGCGCTCACCATTTAGAAAAACGCGAGGAACGCCATGTTCTACAGTCTACGCTCACGCTTGATCGCGATCGGCGTGCTCCTCGTGGCGAGCCTGTGGGCGCTCGTCCCGACGAACGTCACGCAGCGGGTCCGCGACGCGGCGAGCGGCGTGATGAAGGACACCACCGTGCGGCGCGTGCCTCTGAACCTCGGGCTCGATCTGCAGGGCGGCATTCACCTCGCCCTCGAGGTCGACCAGAGCAAGGGACCCGTCCCCGATCCGGCCGACGCGATCCGCCGTGCCGAGCGCGTCGTGCGGACGCGGATCGACGAGTTCGGCGTGACCGAGCCGGTGGTGCAGGTGGTGGGGAACAACCGGCTGATCGTCGAGCTCGCGGGCGAAAAGGATCCCGCGCGCGCCAAGGGCGTCATTCAGCGTACCGCGTTCCTCGAGTTTCGCATCACGGACATGAAGAATCTGTTCCGCGACGCACTCCCCGAGATCGACAAGGCGCTGCGCCAGGCGGGCGTGCGGGCGACCGGTGCGCCCGCGCCAGCGGCGAGCGTCACGCAGCTGTTCGGCTCCGATACCGCCAAGGCCAAGGGGAAGCAGGCGAAGGGCAAGGCCCCCGCCAAGGACACGACCGACTTGACGGCCGCCGGCCCGCTGTCCTCGCTGCTGTTCCAGGGCCAGCTGCCCGGCGAGTATCTCGTGCCCGAGGAGCAGGTGCCGGTCGCCGAGAGCCTGATGGCGCGCCCCGAGGTGAAGCGTCTCGTGCCGCGGGGCATCGAGCTGCGGTGGGGCAACGAGGTCTCCTCGCGCGCCGCGCGCAGCTACCGGGCGCTGTACGCCGTGGAGGATCGCCCCATCATCACGGGTGAGGAGCTGCAGGACGCGAAGGCCATGCGCGACCCGCTCACCAACCAGTCGGTGGTCAACTTCACGCTGTCGCGCCGCGGCGGCCGCGTGTTCGAGCGCGAGACGGGGCGCCATGTGAACGACTACATGGCGATCATCCTCGACGGCCGCGTCCAGGGCCAGCCGCCGATCATCAAGGGTCAGATCGGACAGCACGGCCAGATCGAGCTCGGCACCAAGCCGCTGCAAGAAGCCCAGGACCTGGCCCTGGTGCTCAAGGCCGGTGCGCTGCCCGCGCCGCTCACGATCATCGAAGAGCGTACCATCGGTCCCTCGCTCGGCCAGGACTCGATCAAGGACGGGATCCGGGCCGGCGCCGTGGGCGTCGCGCTGGTGATCCTGATCATGATCGGGTACTACCGGGTGTCCGGGGCGCTCGCCGTGGCGGCGCTCGGGTTGTACGTCGTGTTCACGCTGGCAGGGCTGGCGTTCTTCGGGTTCACCCTCACGCTGCCGGGCCTGGCGGGGCTCGTGCTGTCGGTGGGTATCGCGGTGGACGCGAACGTGCTGATCTTCGAGCGCATCCGCGAGGAGCTGCAACACGACAAGCTGGTGCGCACCGCCGTGGACGAGGGATTCAAGCACGCGATGAACGCCATCGTGGACTCGAACGTGAGCACGGCGCTCACCGCCCTCATTCTGTACCTCGTCGGGACCGGCCCGGTGCAGGGCTTCGCGATCACCCTGATCATCGGTATCGCGGCCTCGATGATCACCGCCATTTTCGTGGTGCGGACCTTCTACATGATCTGGCTCGAGCGCCGGCCGGACATGGCCACCCTGAGCGTGTGACATGATCCGCCTCTTCGCCAACGCGAACTACGACTTCATCAAATGGCGCCGCTGGGCCTACGGGCTCACCGCCGCCATCATCATTCCCGGCTTCGCGCTGTTCCTGGTGCACGGGCTGAACTACTCGATCGAGTTCACCGGCGGCACGCTGATCCAGGTCAAGACGCCGACGCCCGTGGGCACCGAGCGCATCCGTGGCGCGCTCGACGCCGCCGGCATCCGCGACGCGGAGATCCAGGAGTTCGGCGCGCCCAACGAATACGTGGTGCGGACCCGGCTGGGCTCGCAGGGCGCGACCACCGAGGGAGCGACCGAGGCCACCGCGGCCGCCGTGGACTCGGCGCTCGCGCACGGGCTGGGCGCGGGCCAGTACACCATCGGCCGGTTCGAGGCGGTGGGCCCCAAGGTGGGGCGCGAGCTTCAGGGCAAGGCGTTTCTCGCGATCCTGTTCTCGTTCTTCGTGACCCTCGCCTACCTCGCCATACGCTTCGAGTGGCGCTTCGGCCTCGCCGCCGTGCTCGCCACGTTTCACGACATCCTTACCACCATCGCATTCATCCGATACCTGGATCTCGAGGTCAGTCTCGTGGTGGTCGGCGCGGTGCTGACGATGGTGGGCTATTCGCTCAACGACACCATCATCATCTTCGATCGCGTGCGCGAGAACCTCCACAAGTACCGGCGGCAGAACCTGTACGAAATCCTCAACCTCTCGATCAACGAGACGCTGCCGCGCTCGGTGCTGACGCACGGGACCACCATGGCCACCACGCTGGCCCTGGTGCTGCTGGCGGGCGAGGTGCTGCGCCCGTTCGCGCTGGTGATGACGTTCGCCATCTTCACTGGCACGTTCTCGTCCATCTACATCGCGGCCCCGATTCTCATGTACATCGAGAAGCGCTGGCCCGGGCAGGACGCGCGCGGGGCGCGGGCGTTCAAGGCGGTCGCCGAACCGCAGCCGGCATCCGGTACCCCTACAGGGCCCCGGTCGAAAGCGACAGTTTAGGGGCTCGGGGTTAGGGGCTCGGGACTCGCGGAATGCGGCGCGAACGCGTGTGCCCCGCAAGGGTGGGGTTGGTCCATCACTCCCGAACCCCGAGGCCCGAGCGCCTGGCCCCATGTTCATAGACGCCCATTGTCATCTGGGCGATGCGGCGTTCGACGCCGACCGCGACGCGGTCCTGGCGCGGGCCCACGAAGCGGACATTGCCCACATCGTGGTGATCGGCACCACGCTGGAGGACAGCCAGGCGGCGGTGGCCCTGGCGCGCGATAACGCTGCGCTATCGGCGACTGCGGGGGTGCACCCGCACGAGGCGCGGACCTGGAGCGCCGACACGGCCGCACGCCTGAAGGATCTGCTCGGGCAACCTGAAGTGGTGGCGCTGGGTGAAACGGGCCTCGATTACCACTACGATCACTCACCCCGCGATGCCCAGCGGCGCGCGTTCGAGGCGCACCTGACCCTCGGCATCGAGCTGCGGAAGCCGGTGGTGGTGCATGCGCGCGAAGCGGACGACGACCTGGTCGCGATGCTCGCGGATGTCCCCACGAGCATTGTGTTGCATTCCTTCAGCGGCGGTGCGAAGCTGTTCGAGGCGGGGATGGCGATGGGCGCGTACTTTTCCTTCTCCGGCATGATCACCTTCAAGAACTGGAACGCGGCCGTGCCTCTAACCGCCTATCCGTCTGACCGTCTATTAGTAGAGACCGACTCCCCCTACCTGGCCCCCGTTCCGCACCGCGGCAAGCGCAACGAGCCTGCCTTCGTCCGGGCCGTCGCTGAAGCACTTGCCCGTGCCCGCGGAGAGTCGCTCGACACGCTCGGACAACGGACGACGGAAAACGGTCAACGCGTCTTCGGCCCGCGGGTCGCGCTGTGACGACGGCCGTCAAAGTACCGACCGATATCGCCATCGCGCAGGCGGCGAAACTCCGCCCGGTCGCCGACATCGCCGCCGAGCTGGGGCTCGAGGACGACGAGCTCGAGCTGTACGGCAAGTTCAAGGCGAAAGTCCTGCTGCGCGCGCTGGCGCGCCGTAAGCCGAAGGGACGGCTCGTCCTGGTCACCGGCATCAACCCCACGCCGGCGGGTGAGGGCAAGTCGACGGTGACGGTCGGCGTGACCCAGGCCATGCGGAAAATCGGGAAGCAGGCGGCGCTGTGTATTCGCGAGCCGTCGCTCGGACCCGTGTTCGGCGTAAAGGGCGGCGCGGCGGGCGGCGGGTACGCCCAGGTGGTGCCGATGGAGGACATCAATCTCCATTTCACGGGTGATTTCCACGCGATCGCGAGCGCGCACAACCTGCTGTCCGCCATGCTCGACGCGCACCTGCACCACGGCAATGCCCGCGGGCTCGACACCCGCCGCATCACCTGGCCCCGTACGATCGACATGAACGACCGCGCCCTGCGGAGTATCATCGTGGGCCTGGGCGGCCTGAACGCCGGTCCCGCGCGCGAGGAGCGGTTCGTCATCATCCCCGGCTCCGAGGTCATGGCGATCTTGGCCCTCGCCACGGGAATCGACGATCTCGAGCAGCGGCTGGCACGCATCATCGTGGGGCTCACCGCCGAGAAGAAACCGGTCCGCACGTCCGACCTGAAGGCCCAGGGCGCGATGACGCTGCTCCTCAAGGACGCGATCAACCCCAACCTGGTGCAGACGCTCGAGGGTGGCCCCGCGTTCATTCATTGCGGACCGTTCGGCACCATCGCTCACGGCTGCAACTCGGTGGTCGCGACCAAGCTCGCGCTGACCTTGTGCGACATCGTGCTCACCGAAGCGGGCTTCGGCGCCGATCTCGGCGCCGAGAAATTCTTCGACATCAAGTGTCGCATGGCGGGTCTCAATCCCGAAGCGGCGATCGTGGTGGCGACGGTGCGCGCCCTCAAGATGCACGGGGGCGTGAAGAAGGACGCGCTCGGCCAGCCCGACCCCGCTGCGGCGCAGCGGGGCGCGGCCAACGTGCGCCGCCATATCACGAACGTGAAGAAGTTCGGCGTGCCGGTGGTGGTGGCGCTCAATCGCTTCGTCAGCGACACCGACGCCGAGCTCGACGCCGTGCGGGCCGAGTGTGCCGCCGAAGGCGTGGGCGTCGAGCTGTGCGAGGTGTGGGAGAAGGGCGGGGAAGGGGGCGTGGCGGTGGCCGAGGCGGTAATGAAGCTGCTCGACGGTCGCACGGCGAAATTCACACCGGTGTACGACGAGAAACGCCCGATCCGCGAGAAGATTGAGACGATCGCGCGCGAGATCTATGGCGCCGCCGGCGTGGCCTTCGCGCCCGCAGCCGAGCGCGCGCTGGAGCAGCTGCCGGCACTCGGCCTAGGGGAGACGCCGGTGTGCATGGCCAAGACCCAGTATTCGTTCTCCGACGATCCGGCCAAGCTGGGCGCGCCCAGCGGGTTCACGCTGCAGGTGCGCGACATCCTGCCGTCCGCCGGCGCCGGATTCGTGGTGGCGCTCGCGGGCGACATCATGACCATGCCGGGGCTCTCCAAGTCGCCCGCGGCCGAAAAGATCCGAGTGCACCCGGATGGCACCATCGAGGGACTCTTCTGATGGCCTCAGACCGATTGAACAGCGTGTCCGCGGATGACGCCCCGAAGGCGATCGGACCCTACAGCCAGGCGATCGTCACGGATGGTATGGTCTACACGGCGGGGCAGATCGCCCTCGATCCCAAGACCGGCGCGATCGTAGGAACCTCGACGCCCGAGCAGACGGAGCAGGTGCTCAAGAACCTGGCGGCGATCCTCAAGGCCGCGGGCTCAGGACTCGATCAGGTCGTCAAGACGACCGTCTACCTGCTCGACATGGCGGATTTTCCCGCGATGAACGACGTGTACGCGAAGCACTTTACCAATCACAAGCCGGCGCGCTCCACCGTGCAAGCGGCGGCCCTCCCCAGGGCCGTCCGAGTCGAGATCGACGCGATCGCGCGGGTGAGCCGATGACGCGGGCGGTCCTCGTCCTGGGCGTGACGCTGCTGGCGGCATGCCCGGCGGCCACCACGACGCCCGCCCCCGACCGGCGGCTCGCCGCGGTGCCTGAGGCCGATCGCGAGCTGGCGGAAAGCCTGCTCGATGCGGAGCAGGTCGTGGCCGGCCGGCTGGTGAGCGTGGCCGAGGCGGAAGAATACGAGCGGCCAGGGTCGTTCGTGTTCGGCGTGCAGGGGAGCAAGGCCGTCGCCGCGAACGCCTACAACGGCGTGCTGCACGTGGATTCCACGCGGCTGGGGCGTACCGCCCGGACATTACAGATCACCTTCTTCGCGGCGCCCAAGGCGGCGATCCCCAAACAGGACACGACCGCGATCTGGGTGCTGCATCGCCGCGTGCTATGGCGCCTGAAGGAGTGCGCCGAACGCCAGTCCGTGACGTCGACCGCCTGCCCGTCCGACCAGGGGCTCGCGCTCGATTCCAACGACGACGTCCGTCCGCTCGCCGACTGGCCCCGGCTGCAGTCGATCATCGGGACGCTCGGGCTGCAGGCGGGGAGGCGCTGATGGGCCGCCCTGCTTGGGCAGTGCTGGCGGCACTCGCAGCGCTGGCGCCGTCTGGCTCGGCACAGCAGGGTCTCTCCGATGCCGATCGGCAGTTGGCGCGTGACATCTTCCGGCAGCTGATCGAGATCAACACGACCGATTCGCTCGGCAACACCCCCCGGGCCGCCCGCGCCATGGCGCAGCGGCTGCTCGTGGCGGGCTTCCCGGCGGCCGATGTGCGCGTGCTCATCGGGCCCGACCGGACGCACGGCAACCTGGTGGCTCGCTACCGCGGCACGGGGACCGGTGGCCCGGCGATCATCGTCTTCGCGCATCTCGACGTGGTGCCGGCGCGCCGCGCCGACTGGTCGGTGGACCCGTTCACGTTCACCGAAAAACGCGGGTACTTCTACGGCCGCGGCACCACCGACGACAAGGTGGGCGACGCGGTGCTGATCGCGAATTTCATCCGCCTGAAGCGCGACCGGTTCAAGCCCACGCGCGACATGATCCTCGTCCTCACGGGAGACGAGGAGACGAACGGCAGCTGCATCGAGTGGCTCGTGACGAAGCATCGGGATCTCCTGGACGCCGGTTTCGCCCTCAATACCGACGCGGGGGGCGGCGTGCTGCGCGACGGGCGGCGCGTCATGTTCCAGGTACAGGCGAGCGAGAAGGTGTACGCGACGTACGTGCTCGAAGCCACGGACAAGGGCGGGCACAGCTCGCTGCCGCGGCCCGCCGACAATCCCATCTACCGGATTGCTGCAGCCCTCGAGCGCATCGCGCAGTATCAGTTTCCGGTCCAGCTGAACGAGGTGTCGCGCGCGTTCTTCGAGCGGTCTGCTGCAATCGACACCGGGCTGCTCGCCGCTGACGAGCACGGCGCCTTGAAGGAGCCGCCCGAATCGGCCGCCGTCGCGCGGCTTTCCCAGGTACCGTTCTACAACTCCAAGCTGCGCACCACCTGCGTCGCCACCATGCTCGCGGCGGGACACGCGGAGAACGCGCTGCCGCAGTCGGCGCGGGCCACGGTGAACTGTCGGATCCTCCCGGGCCAGCCGCCGGAGGAGGTCCAGGCGACGCTGCAACGTCTCAGCGCCGACGACCGGATCGCGCTGCGGACGATCTACACGCCGATCCCCAGCCCGCCCTCGCCGCTGACGCCCGCCATCATGGGGCCGCTCGAGAAGCTCGTGGGAGCGCAGTTCCCGGGCGTTCCCATCGTGCCGGTGATGGAAGCGGGCGCGACCGACGGCTTGTTTCTTCGCAACGCGGGGATTCCGACGTACGGCGTGTCGGCGGTATTCGAGGAGCAGAACGACGTCCGCGCGCACGGCCGGGACGAGCGCATCGGCGTGCAGAGCTTCTACGACGCGGTGCAGTTCTGGTATGAGATGATGCGGGCGTTCACGTCCTAAACGCCGCATTTGAGGGAGGCGACGCTAAACTCGTGACGACGACCCGCGTTGTGATGATCTCGCTCGCTCTGGTGGCGGTGTGGCCCACACTCGCGTGCCGCGCCGGCCCACAGGGTCCCAACGTCGGCACCCCCGGCACTCCCAACCCGCCCCAACCGCCCGGGCCGTGGCGGCTGGTATGGCACGACGAGTTCGACGGCGCCGCGCTCGACACCACGAAATGGACGTGGGACACGGGGGGCAATGGCTGGGGGAATGCCGAGCTCGAGTACTATACCAATCGGGTCGAGAACGCACGACTCGAGAACGGCTATCTCGTGATCGAAGCGCGGCAGGAGTCGTTCGGCAACCGGGCGTACACGTCCGCGCGCCTCAAGACCCAGGGTCTGGGGGCGTGGACGCTCGGCCGGATCGAGGCGCGCATTCAGGTCCCACGCGGGCAGGGGCTCTGGCCCGCGTTCTGGATGCTGGGGGACAATATCGCGGAGGTCGGCTGGCCGGCGTGCGGCGAGATGGACATCATGGAGAACATCGGAAAGGAGCCCGCGACCATACATGGCACGGTGCACGGTCCCGGCTACTCCGGTGCCAATGGTATCACCAGCGCCTACAACCTCACAGGCGGCGCGTTCGCGAACACGTTTCATGTGTTCGCGATCGAGTGGCAGTTGGACTCGATCCGCTGGTACGTCGACAGCACCCTGTACAAAACCGTCACGCCGAGCGACGTGCCTGGTGGATGGGGTAAATGGGTGTTCAACCATCCCTTTTTCATTCTGCTCAACGTCGCGGTGGGCGGCTACTGGCCGGGTAATCCGGATTCGACGACGCTGTTTCCGCAGACGATGCGGGTGGATTACGTGCGGGTGTATCAGCGGTAGAGTGCGATGGGGGCGGATCGGGCCTGGTGGTCCGAGCGGTCTTCAAAACCGTCTAGGGCTCGTCCGAGCCTTGGTAGGTTCGATTCCTACACGCTCCCGCCACGCCGCGTCTTATCGGCAGGCGATCTTTCCGACCGACCCGTGGCCGAAGGTGGTGTTGAGGCGGCGTAGCGGCGTCGTCGGCGTCACGGGCGACCCGCTCGTGAACGCCGTTCCCAGACCGAGCGACAGCACCCAGCGTGGCGCTGCCGACGTGAGGCCATGGCTCCCGTCGAGCGTGATCATGAGCCCGCTCCCGAGAGCGCGCCTCACGCCCGCCCCGATCACCCGGCCCAGCGTTGAGTCCGGCGCGCCCACGGCCACGCCGATCGACGCCGGTCCGGTCCATCGCGGTGCGACATCGTAGCCGGCTTCGAGACGCAGCGTGGTGGCCTTCGCGGTGCCGAGCGAGGACACCCCGGACACGTTCGAGAGGCTGCGACTCGCATCGGCCGACAGGTGTGCCTGCCCGGGCGCCAGACCGACGCCCACATCGATTCCCTCGGCGGCCTGACCGCTGCCGAGCCCGCACGCGGCATCGCCCGTGGCCAGGACGGCCACGAGCGCCGCGCCGATGGTAGGCGAGCCCGGCGCGCGCGACGAGTACGCCGCCGCGGCGACGACCGGCAGGTCGCCGAGCCCGCTGCTCGACACGGTGCGCCCGCTCGCCGTGTCCGACACATGCAGCAGGGCGGGCATGGCGTACAGGCTCAGCCAGGGACTGGGATCGAATTCGAGCACACCGCTCCAGGCCTGCTCCGAGCGCTCGCCACTGAGCTTTACCAGCCCCGCACTCGTGCCGGCGGCCACCCGCGATTGCGCCGCGGCACTGCACGCGATGGCGATCATGAACGTGGCGTTGCAGAAGAGGACACGCATCGTGCGGTTGTACGCTAACACCCGCACTCGGTGACTCACGTCACCCGCGTTACCTCGTCTTCCATCGCGCAGTCATATCACGAAAGCGACGAACCTACTCGTCGCATGTCGCAACAGGAGGTTTCGATGTCGAAGATATGGCAAGTCGCGTCGCTGCTCGCGTTCGTCGCAGCGACGGGAGCGGCGGCCCAGCGCCCGGCGCACGCGGCAGGGATGTCGCCGCACGTGACGGGCGGCCCCGCGAACGGCAAGCAGCCCACGACCGATACGCGCGGCGCCGAGTCGGCGGAGAACCAGAAGAGCTTCAGCGGCATCGCGGCGAAGTTGAACACGACGCCCGACGCCCTGCAGGCCGCGTATCAGCAGGCGCTGTCTACTAACCCGAAGCTCACCCGCGGCCAGTTCGTCGCCGCCGAAGTGCTCGGTCATAACCTCGCCGACAAGGGCGTGACGACCGACAAGATTCTGGCGGGGCTTGCCGGTGGGAAGAGCATCGGTCAGACGCTGCACAGTCTCGGGTTGAGCGACGACGCAGCGAAGGATGCCGAGCAGGCGGCCGATCGGGAGGCGAAGGAGGCCGACAAGGCCAAGAGCTGAATCGAGACAGCCGTAAGATGGACGGCCAGCCTCCCCGGGGACGCTGGCCGTTTCATTTGTGGTCGCCAAAACGGCGTGTAACACCTATCTTGTGCCGGCCGTTCGTCCCGTCCTTTCCTCCGGAGACTGGGCATGCACCTCCCGCTGCTCGTGCTGTCGCTTGCCTTTCAATCCGGTCAGGGCGCGGCGCTCGCATCGCTCCCGCGCGCCACCGTACAGGTGGATCAGCCGCAACATCGCCTCGTGATCGAGCTGCCGGCGGTCGAGGTCCCGGCGGCGGGGCGGGCCGGCGATGTCATGGTCGAGCTGCCGCTGTGCCAGGTGCTCATCCCCGTCGGCGCGTCGCTGCACAGCGCCCATGTCGAGCTGCTCGACGCCTCGGGCCGGGAACTGCCCCGCGAGATGCTGCACCACTTCAACCTCAGCGATCCCGAGCATCGCGAGCTGTTCATTCCCATCGGTCTCCATCTGCTGGCCGCGAGCAAAGAGACGCCGGCGATCACAGTCCCGCGCTTCCTGTTCGGACTTCCCATTGCGCGGGGCCAGCGACTGATCGCAGGTGCGATGCTCGCCAACACCACCGCGACCCCCTATCACGGCGTGCGGGTGCGCCTGGTGCTGCGCTATGTCCCTGCAGGCCGTCCCTGGCCACTGTACCGCACGTACCCCTGGGCCATCGACGTGCAGTATCCCCTGGGCCGGCCTCCCACCGGAAGCAAGGCGTTCGACTTGACGCCCGGGCACACGGAGCGGTTCTGGGAAGGCAGTCCCGCGATCTCAGGAACCATCCTGGGCCTGGGAGGTCATCTCCACGATTACGGCGTGAGCCTCGAGCTGCGCGACATGACCACGGGCAAGCTGCTGTGGCACGGCACGCCCGACACCGATGGCGCCGGCCGCGTCACCTCCTTCCCGCTGGCGCGGTTCTACGCGTGGTACCGGTTGGGCTTGCATGTGCTCTCGAGCCATCGCTATCGGCTCACCGCGGTGTACGAGAATCCGACCGGTCATCCGATCCATGACGGTGGCATGGGGGCGGTGGCGGGACTGTTCGTACCCGATCGCGGCACGAGCTGGCCCGAGGTCGACAGGAGCGACACGCTGTATCAGCAGGACCTGGCTGCCACGATGCGTGCGGGCGGTGCCGACATGTCCGGCATGACGATGAGTCGCCCCGGCGACCCTTGAGTCCGGTTGCCGGGCCGCCTGTGCCATCCGTCACGTTGCCACCGACCCTGCCGCGCTAATTTTCGCGCCGTGAATAAAATGAAGTGGGGACGCCTCTCCGTGAACGTGAATTGCGCGCTGCGCCGCGGAGCCTGGTACCGCGTCGCGCGGCTCGCCCCCCTCCAAGCCATCCTCGATGTGAATCGCCGACCGCTGATCGTTCCCCACTACCTCGTCAAGGTCATTACGCAGCCCCCCACCCGCTGGAGCGTCGTGCCGCGCCCCAAACGCGCCGGGGAAATGCCGGCCGAATGGGGCCCCCAGTACGGCGTGTGTCCCAGCTGCCGCGAGCGCATGGCGCTGCGCGGCCGCCCCCGGCGCCTGGCGTGCGCTCGCTGCCGGGGAGAGTTCGAGGTCGCCTGGGACGAGGGGTACCTGCTCGAGGCGTAGTTTCTCCCGACTTGACAGCGTCCTGCACGCCCGGTAGCATCCCGTCCATGCCATTGGCTCTCGCGCTGCTGGTTCTGCTCCTGGTCCTGAGTGGACGACCCGGGGAACGCGGCGCGCCAGCCAGTATCGACTTGCAAGACTGAACAGAGCAGCAACGCAAGGTGACGCCGCGGATCCCCCGATCCGCGGCGTTTTGCTTTTCACGACTGGAGGAGCGACCCATGGTCCGAGACGTTGTCATCTTCGATACCACGTTGCGCGATGGCGAGCAGGCGCCCGGCAACACGATGACGCCCGAAGAGAAAATGCAGGTGGCGCGTCAGCTCGACGCCTTGAACGTCGACATCATCGAAGCCGGGTTCCCCGCGGCCTCGGCCGGAGACTTCCGCGGCGTCCAGGACATCGCCGCCCAGGTGCGCCGCCCCGTGCTGGCGGCGCTGGCGCGCTGCAACGAACGGGACATCGACCTGGCCGGCGACGCGCTGCGCCCCGCCGCGCGGGGGCGCATCCACGTGTTCATCGCGACGTCCGACATTCACCTGCAGCACAAGCTCAAGATCGGGCGCGACGACTGCCTCGAGCTCGCTCGCAGTTCGGTACGCCGCGCTCGCCGTTTCACGGACGATGTGGAGTTCTCGGCAGAAGACGCGAGCCGCACCGATCTGGAGTTCCTGTGCCGCGTCGTCGAGGCCGCGATCGCCGAAGGGGCGACCACCGTGAATCTCCCCGACACGGTGGGCTACGCCCTGCCGGTCGAATACGAACGCATGTTTCGCGCCGTGCTCGAGCGGGTGCCGGGCGCCGCGCAGGTCACCCTCTCGGCGCATTGTCACGACGATCTGGGGCTCGCCGTGGCCAACTCGCTCGCGGCCATCGCGGCGGGCGCGGGGCAGGTGGAGTGCACCGTGAACGGGATCGGCGAGCGCGCGGGCAACGCGGCGCTCGAGGAGATCGTTATGGCGAGCCACGTGCGCCCGCAGGTCGCCTCGTTCCGCTGCAACGTGGAGCCGCGCGAGCTGTATCGCACCAGCCGGCTGCTGTCGCACGTGACGGGCGTGTTCCCCCAGCCCAACAAGGCGATCGTGGGACGTAACGCCTTCGCGCACGAAGCCGGCATTCATCAGCACGGCGTGATGCAGAACGGGCTCACCTACGAGATCATGCGGCCGGAGGTGGTGGGGGTCCCCCACTCGCGCCTCGTGCTGGGCAAGCACTCGGGGCGCCACGCGCTGGAGCGCCGGTTCCACGACCTGGGCTACGAGCTGGGCGAAGGCGCGCTCGAGCGGCTGTACCACCGCTTCACGGCGCTCGCCGACCGCAAGCGCGAGATCCTGGACGAAGATCTGCTTGCGCTGCTGCACGACGGCTTCGCCGACGCTCCCGAGCAGTTCCAGATCACCCACCTGCGCGTCGAGTGCGGCACCGTGGGCGGCTCGGCGGAGGTCCGGATGACCGGACCGTGGGCGGGCGAGCGCGAAGCGTCCGCCAAGGGCGACGGGCCCATCGCCGCCACCTTCTCGGCGGTGAGCGACATCGTGGGGCAGCCGATCGAGGTCGCCAACCTGGCCGTGCAGTCGGTCACGCCGGGACGGGACAGCCTGGGACAGGTGTCGCTGCAGGCGCGGGTCAACGGCAAGTCGCTCTCGGGCCACGGCGCCTCGACGGACATCGTCGAGGCGTGCGCCCGGGCTCTGGTGAACGCGCTCAACAAGGCGCACTTCGCCGACCGGCTCGAGGCCGACTCGCTCAACTCCGTCTATCTGTGGGGGGTGTGACCGTGGCGGGGGGTGAGGTACTGTCCGGCGCGCAGATCGTCTGCCGCGTCCTGCTGGAAGAGGGCGTGGACACGATCTGGGGATATCCGGGAGGGGCGATCATGCCCTTCTACCATGCCCTCCCAGAAGCTCCAGAGCTGCGTCATGTCTTGGTTCGCCACGAGCAGGCCGCGGCGCACGCCGCGGACGGCTACGCGCGCGCCAGCGGGCGGGTCGG
Source organism: uncultured bacterium (assembly GCA_965653495.1). GTDB lineage: Bacteria > Gemmatimonadota > Gemmatimonadetes > Gemmatimonadales > GWC2-71-9 > AG41. The sequence goes on from CBFHAJ010000021.1 coordinate 23,844, forward strand.
CGTGTGCGTGGCCACCTCGGGACCGGGAGCGACCAACCTGGTCACCGGCCTCGCCACCGCGCACATGGACTCGTCGCCGGTGTTGGCGATCACGGGGCAGGTGGCCCGCCCGATGGTGGGGCGCGACGCGTTCCAGGAGACCGATGTCGTGGGCATAACGCTCCCGATCACGAAGCACAGCTGTCTCGTGCGCGACGTGACCGAGCTCGCCGACTGCGTGCGCGAAGGGCTCGCGATCGCGGCCGAAGGCCGGCCGGGGCCGGTGCTAATTGACATTCCCAAGGACGTGCAGAACCAGAAGATCGAATACCGGGGCTGGCGGGTCGGGGTTCGGGATTCGAGTTTGCCCCGAGCCCCGCGGCCCGACCCCCGATCCCCAGATGATGCCATCCAGCGCGCCGCTGACCTCATCGCCGTCGCCGAGCGCCCGCTGCTCATGGTGGGCCACGGCGTGATCTTGAGCGGGGCCTACGACGCCGTGCAGGAGCTGGCGGAGCACACCGGGATGCCCGTGATCACGACGCTGCTCGGGATCAGCGCGCTCCCCGCCTCGCATCCGTTGCACCTGGGGATGCCCGGCATGCACGGCGAAGTGCACGTGAACCGCGCGATTCAGCGCGCCGACTTGATCGTCGGCATCGGACTGCGGTTCGACGACCGGGTGACGGGAAACACGAAGGGGTTCGCGCCGCGCGCGAAGATCGTGCACGTGGACCTGGATCCGTCGGAGCTCGGGAAGAACGTGCCGGTGGAGGTGCCCATCATCGGCGACGCCCGGGCGGTCGCGCGGCAACTGGTCCGCGCCACGGCGCGGCGCCGCTGCGACGCCTGGCTCGCGGAGATCCGCAGCTGGATCCGGCCACCCGCCGAGACGTATCGTGGCGACTTGTCGCCCGACGCCATCGTGTCGGCGATTCACGCCGCGGCGCACGACCACTGCACTATCGTCACTGACGTGGGCCAGCATCAGATGTGGGTGGCGAAGCTGTATCGCTATGGGCGGCCCAACACGCACATCACGTCGGGCGGGCTCGGCACCATGGGCTTCGCGGTGCCCGCGGCGATGGGCGTGAAGCTCGCGCGGCCGCGGGAGGACGTCTGGGCCATCTCGGGCGACGGCGGCTTCCAGATGAACATGCAGGAGATCGCCACGATGGTGCAGGAGCGGATCCCGGTGAAGATGGCCGTCTTCAACAACGGCTACCTCGGGATGGTGCGCCAGTGGCAGCAGTTCTTCCACGGCCGCCGCTACTCGGCGACGCCGATCTGGAGTCCTGACTACGTGAAGCTGGCTGCGGCGTACGGTATCCCGGGCTGGCGGGTGGAGCGCGCCGGCGAGCTCGACGCGGTGCTCGCGGGAGCCAGCGCCGCGGAGGGACCGGTGCTGGTGGAGTTCGTGATCGAGCAGGAGGCGAATGTGTTCCCGATGATCCCGCCGGGCGCGACGCTGTCGGAGCCGATCGAGGCGGGGTCGCCGGTCCCGTGACGCGCTACGCCCTGTCCCTGCAGCTGGACCAGGAGCTGCTGGCGATCAACCGCGCCGTGGGAGAGCTGCGGCGCCGCAACCTCAAGGTCTCGAGCATCACCCTCGGCCCGGCCGCCGACGCCGGTCAGTCCCGGCTCACCGTGATCGTGGATGCCGAGGAGGGTACCGTCGAGATGGCGATGCGCAAGCTGTTGAAAGTGTCGGGCGTGCGGGGAGGGGAGACGACCCGAGAGCTGCAATGACCTCAACTTTTCGAGAGCGATCCATGTCAGCAACTGCACTGCGAGTCTACTACGACGCGGACGCCGACCTGTCCCGGCTGGCGCGCCGTACCGTCGCGATCATCGGATACGGCAGCCAGGGCCACGCCCACGCGCTGAACCTGCGCGAGAGCGGCGTGAAGGTCATCGTGGGACTGCGACCGGGGGGGGCGTCGTGGGCCCGCGCCGCGGCCGAAGCACTGGACGTCCGGCCGGTGGCGGAGGCGGCCCAGGCGGCCGACATCATGATGATGCTGGTGCCCGATCAGCACGGGCGCGCGGTGTACGAGCAGGACATCGCCCGGGCGCTCTCGCCCGGCAAGACGCTGATGTTCGCGCACGGATTCAACGTTCATTTCAAGCAGATCGTCCCGCCTCCGGGCGTGGACGTCACCATGGTGGCGCCCAAGTCTCCCGGGCATCTGGTGCGGAGTGAGTTTCAGGTGGGGCGGGGCGTGCCGGCGCTGGTCGCGGTCGAGCGCGACGCGAGCGGTCAGGCGCTGGCCGACGCGCTCGCGTACGCGCGCGGGATCGGCTGTACGCGCGCCGGCGTCCTGCCCACGAGCTTCCGCGAGGAAACCGAGAGCGACTTGTTCGGCGAGCAAGCGGTGTTGTGCGGCGGCGTGACCGCACTCATCAAGGCGGGGTTCGACACGTTGGTCGAGGCCGGCTACGCGCCGGAGCTCGCGTACTTCGAGTGCCTGCACGAGCTCAAGCTCATCGTCGACCTGATGTATCGTGGCGGCATGAAGTTCATGCGCTACTCGATTTCCGACACCGCGGAATACGGGGACTACACCCGCGGGCCGACGCTCATCACGCCGGCCGTCCGCGCCCGCATGCAGGAGATCCTGGTCGACATCCAGAGCGGCGCCTTCGCGCGCGAGTGGATCGATGAGAGCCGCCAGGGTGGCCCGAACTTCCAGCGCATGCGCCGGGAGCAGAACGATCATTTGATCGAGCGCGTTGGAGCGGCGTTGCGGAAGATGATGCCGTGGTCGGAAGAGGGCAGGGGCTCGGGCCTCGGGGCTCGGGACTCGGGAAAGAAGCACGAGCCCCGAACCCCGAGCCCCGAGCCCCTTAGAGCATGACGCGCCGGACTCTCTTCGCGAAGGTGTGGGACGCCCACGTCGTCCACCGGCTCGCGGAAGGGCCGGCGCTGGTGTACGTGGATCTGCACCTGATCCACGAGGTGACCTCGCCCCAGGCGTTCGAGGGGCTGCGGCTCGCGGGCCGGCGCGTGCGGCGGCCGGAGCGCACGTTCGCCACGGTCGACCACAACGTGCCCACCGGCGATCGCACGCTCCCGATCGCCGATGCGCTGGCGGCGCGGCAGGTGGACTCGTTGAGCGCCAACGCGCGCGAGTTTGGGATCGAGCTGTTCGATCTCGCGTCGCCGCGCCAGGGGATCGTGCACGTGATCGGCCCGGAGCAGGGGCTCACCCAGCCCGGCATGGTGATCGTGTGCGGCGATTCCCACACCGCCACCCACGGGGCGTTCGGGGCGCTCGCCTTCGGGATCGGGACCAGCGAAGTCGAGCACGTGCTCGCCACGCAGTGCCTGGTACTCGCGCGCCCCAACACGATGGAGGTGCGGTTCGAAGGCACGCTCGCGCCCGGCATCACCGCCAAGGATCTGATCCTCGCCCTGATCGGGCGCATCGGCACCGGCGGAGCGACGGGCTACGTGATCGAGTACACCGGCGACGCCATCGCGCGGCTTTCCATGGAAGGCCGGATGACCGTGTGCAACATGTCGATCGAGGCGGGCGCGCGGGCGGGGATGATCGGGCCCGACGAGACGACGTTCGCCTATCTCGCCGGACGGCCGCGCGCCCCGCAAGGGGAGCAGTTCACGCGCGCGGTCGCGCGCTGGCGCGCCCTCGCCACCGATCCCGGCGCGAGCTTCGACGCCCGCGTGACCCTCGACGCGTCGCGCATCGCGCCGCAGGTGACCTGGGGAACGAATCCCGGCATGGTCGCCGAAATCACCGCCCGCGTGCCCAACCCGGCCGACTACGCTACCGTGGCCGAGCGGGAGGCCGTGGAGCGGGCGCTCGCCTACATGGACCTGCAGCCGGGCACCCCGCTGGCGGGGCTGCAGATCGACCGTGTGTTCATCGGGTCGTGCACCAACGCGCGCATCGAAGATCTGCGCAGCGCGGCCGGCGTGGTGCGCGGCCGGCGCGTGGCTCCGCAGGTGCGCGCGCTGGTGGTGCCGGGTTCGCAGCAGGTCAAAGCCCAGGCCGAAGCGGAGGGATTGGACCGCGTGTTCCGCGACGCCGGGTTCGAGTGGCGCAACTCCGGTTGCTCGATGTGCCTCGGCATGAATGCCGACATCCTGGCGAGCGGCGAGCGCTGCGCCGCCACGTCGAACCGCAACTTCGAGGGGCGGCAGGGACGGGGCGGGCGCACCCACCTGATGAGCCCTGCGATGGCCGCCGCGGCCGGCGTCGCGGGGCACCTCGTGGATATTCGGAGCTGGTCATGAAACCGTTCGTGCGGCACGGGGGACGTGTCGCGGCGTTGCCGCGCGTCAACGTGGATACCGATCAGATCGTCCCCAAGCAGTTCTTGAAACGCATCGAGCGCACCGGCTTCGCGCCGGTGCTGTTCCACGACTGGCGCTACCGCGCCGACGGCTCGCCCGATCCGGCGTTCGAGCTCAACCAGCCTGCCGCCGCGGGGGCGAGCATCCTGCTCGCCGGCGCGAACTTCGGCTGCGGCTCCTCGCGCGAGCACGCGGTGTGGGCGCTCAGCGAGTACGGTTTCCGCGTCGTGATCGCCGAGTCGCTGGCCGACATCTTCTACGCCAACTGCTGCCAGAACGGGCTGCTCGCTGTGCGGCTCGTGCCGGGAGAGATGCGTGAGCTGTTCACGCGCTACGCCCGCGCCGACGGGCGCTACGATCTGCTGGTCGATCTCGAGGCTCAGACGGTGCGCGATCCGGCCGGCTTCCATGCCGGATTCAGCATGAGCCCGTATCAGCGCGACATGCTGCTCGCCGGACTGGACGAAATCGGGCGGACGTTGCTCGCGGAGGCACGCATTGCGGAATTCGAGCGCGCTCGCGGCGTCACGGGGGACGCGTGGTGAAGCGTTATTCCATCGCGGTCCTGGGCGGCGACGGCATCGGCCCCGAGGTGACCGCGGAAGCGGTGCGCGTGCTCCAGGCCGTGGGGGACCGGTTCGGGTTGCAGTTCGCCCTGAATCAGCATGCCGTGGGAGCCGCCGGCGTGGCGCACGCGGGTGACCCGCTCCCCGCCGACACCCGCGCCGCCGTGGTGCAATCCGATGCGGTGCTGCTTGGCGCCGTGGGCGACCCCTCACTCGATCACGCGCCGCGGCACATGCGACCGGAGGCCGGCCTGCTGGCGCTCCGCAGCCTGCTGGCCGTGTACGCCAACCTTCGTCCCGTCAACGCCAACCCGGCGCTGGCGTTCTGCTCGCCGCTCAAGCCGGAGATTTTGAACGGCGTGGACATCCTCATCGTGCGAGAGCTTACCGGCGGCCTGTACTACGGAGAGCCGCGCGGCAAGGACAAGAGCAGCGCGGTGAACACCCTGCGCTACACGGAAGCGGAGGTGGAGCGCGTCGCCCGGGTGGCGTTCACCGCCGCCCGCGGCCGGCGCCGTCGCCTGCTGTCCGTCGACAAGGCGAACGTGCTGGAGACGTCGCAGCTGTGGCGTGAGACCGTGACGCGAGTCGGCCAGGACTATCGCGACGTCACCCTCGAGCACGCCTACGTCGACTACGCCGCGATGCGCCTGGTCAGCGATCCCGCCGGCATCGACGTGCTGCTCACCGAGAACATGTTCGGCGACATCCTGAGCGACGAGGCGGCGGTGCTGGCCGGGTCACTCGGCCTGCTGCCGTCGGCGTCGCTCGGCGATGGGCCAGGCCTGTTCGAGCCGATCCACGGCTCCGCCCCGGCCCTCGCTGGCAAAGACGTGGCGAATCCGATCGGCGCGATCGCCTCGGTGGCGCTGCTGCTGCGGCACGGCCTGGACTTGGCGGAGCCCGCCGCCGCCGTCGACGAGGCGATCGCGGTGGCGCTCGAGCAGGGCGCGCGCACCCGCGACATCGCCCGGCCGAGCGACCGCATGATCGGGACGCGTGAGATGGGAGCCTGGATCGCGGAGCTGGTGCGGTCGCCGGCGAAACGGCCGCTGTCGCTGGTGCGTTAGAGGTCGGTCACGGCGCCGAGACTCGCGCTCGACACCAGCTTCGCGTACTTCGCCAGCACGCCCGTCGTGTATTTCGGCTTGGGTGGCTGCCACGCGGCGCGCCGCTGCGCGAGCTCGCCCTCGGGCACCGCCAGCTCGAGCCGCAGATGATCCGCGTCGATCGTGATCTGATCTCCGTCCTGCACGAGCGCGAGATTTCCCCCAACCGCGGCCTCCGGCGCGACGTGTCCCACCACCAGGCCGTACGTCGCGCCCGAGAACCGCCCGTCGGTGATCAGGCCGACCTTATCCCCCAGCCCCACACCAATGATCGCCGACGTGGGCGAAAGCATCTCGCGCATGCCCGGCCCGCCCTTCGGGCCCTCGTAGCGGATCACAACGACGTCGCCCGCCCTGATACGGCTGGCCAGAATCGCCGCCAGCGCGTCTTCCTCGCAGTCGAACACCCGCGCGGGTCCCGTGATGTTGCGGTGCTTGATCCCCGTGATCTTCGCGACGGCCCCTTCGGTCGCGAGGTTGCCGCGCAGGATGGCGAGATGCCCCTGGCCATACATCGGCTTGTGCCAGGGCCGGATCACCTCCTGATCGCGCCGCGGTTCAGGCGGCACATCCTTGAGTATTTCGGCCACCGTTTGCCCCGAGACCGTCCGCGCATCGCCATGGAGCGCGTCGTGGGCGAGCAGGATCTTCATCACTTGCGGCACGCCGCCCGCCGCGTGCAGGTCGGTGGTCACGAATCGGCCGCTAGGCTTCAGGTCGCACAGCACGGGGACGCGGCGCCGCACCGTCTCGAAATCGTCGATGGTGAGCGGCACCCCGGCCGCGCGGGCGATCGCCAGCAGATGCAGCACCGCGTTAGTCGACCCGCCCAGCGCCATCACTGCCGCGATGGCGTTTTCGAGCGCCTCACGGGTGATGATCGCCCGCGGACGCCGATCCTGGCGCACCGCCTCCACCAGCACCTCGGCTGAGCGCGCCGCACTGTCGGCCTTTTCCGCGTCTTCGGCCGCCATGGTGGACGAGTAGGGCAGGCTCATTCCCAGCGCCTCGATGGCGGACGACATCGTGTTCGCCGTGAACATGCCGCCGCACGCGCCTGCGCCCGGGCAGGCGCGGCGCTCCACCTCGAGCAAGTCCGACTCCGAGAGCTGGTGCGCGCTGTACTTGCCCACCGCCTCGAACGCGCTCACGATGGTGAGCGCCTCTCCTTTGTAGTGCCCTGGCTTGATTGTGCCGCCGTACACGAACACCGCCGGGATGTCCATCCGCGCGATCGCCATGAGCGCGCCCGGCATGTTCTTGTCGCAGCCGCCCACCGCGACCACGCCGTCCACGCACTGGGCGTTGCACACCGTCTCGATCGAGTCGGCGATCACTTCGCGTGACGCGAGCGAGTACTTCATTCCTTCGGTCCCCATCGAGATGCCGTCGCTGACGGTGATCGTGCCGAACGTCTGCGGCATCCCGCCCGCCTGGCGCACCGCGGCTTCGGCGCGCGCGGTCAGCTCGTTGAGCCTGGCGTTGCACGGCGTGATTGTGCTGTGCGCGTTCGCGATGCCGATGATCGGCTTGGCGAAATCCTGGTCTCCGAATCCCACGGCGCGCAGCATGGCGCGGTTGCCCGTGCGCTGCACGCCCGCGGTGATGGTGCGGCTCCGCAGCTCGGTCATCGGCGCCCCCCCCCTCCCATCGCTCGCTCGACCTCCTCGAGCCGGGGCTCGATCTCGATCGGCCGGTTGGCGTGGGGTGGGGCAGGGTCGCGCTTTTGGTGGTACTCGGCCACGGTGGTGGGATCCTTGAGCACGTGCCCCGTGAGAATCGCGACCACGCGCTGCGCGGGGCCGATGACGCCCTCGTTCACCAGGCGGCGCGCGCCGGCGACCGCCGCCGCGCTCGCGGGCTCGCACCCGATGCCGGCCGTGTCCACCACCGCCTTCGCCTCGAGGATCTCGTCGTCCGTGGCCGTCGTGACGACGCCGTTCGTCTCGCGCACGGCGCGCGCCGCGCGGTCGTACGACACCGGATTCCCGATGCGGATCGCCGTCGCCACGGTCTGGGCTTCCACGCGGTGCGGGCGAGCGAACCCTTCCCGGAAGCTCTGCGCGAACGGAGCGGCGCCCTCGGCCTGCACCGCTGCCAGCCGGGGCACGCGATCGATCAGGCCCCAGCTGCACGCTTCCGCCAATGCTTTGCCGAACGCCGCCATGTTGCCGAGGTTACCGGCGGGCACCACGATCCAGTCGGGTGCCTCCCAGCCGAGCTGCTGCAGCAGCTCGAGCACGATGGTCTTCTGGCCTTCCAGCCGGAACGGGTTCACAGAGTTGAGAAGGTAAACCCCCAGGCGTTCGCTCGCCTGGTCGGCCAGCTCGAGACACTGGTCGAAGCTGCCGCGCACCAGCAGGGTACGCGCCCCATAGGCGATTGCCTGCGCGAGTTTACCGGCCGCCACGTAGTCGCGCGGCACCAGCACCAGCGCCGGCAGACCTGCCAGAGCCGCGTAAGCGGCGAGCGCCGCGGCGGTGTTGCCGGTGGACGCGCACGCTACGGCACGCGCGCGCGGGGCGGCGGCG
>CBFHAJ010000022.1:0-31677 GCA_965653495.1 uncultured bacterium
GCGTATCGACCCGCCCCACGATGAGCGCCGGCAGGAGCGAGTGCATTTCCCGCGGCGCGTTGTCGAGCGTGATCTTCCACAACAGCTGCATCACCTTGGCGGTACGGGGCGACAGGGTCGTTTCGTCCTGTTGCCACGCGGTGCGCTTCGTGTTGCCGCCATCGGTGAGCCAGTCCGCGAGCTGCGCGGTGGTTGTCGCGTCCCCCTGCTTCAGGAGAATACGCCGGAATTCGATCTTCATCGGCGCGCCGGCGTGCAATTGCAGGCCGAGCAGCCCGTCCAGGGCCCGACCACGCGGGTCGTCATCCACCAGCAGGCTCGTCTCATGGCCGTTCACGAACACCACCATCACATTGCCGTGCGCGATGATGTGGACCGCGTTCCAGTCGCCCTGCTTGATGAACGACCGCAGCGCGGCCGGCTCGCCCAGCGAGCCGAGCGCCTCCAGCCGGCCGTCGGCGGCGACGCGCATCGCCTGACCGGGTTTGGCGAGGAAACCGCGCCCGCGTTCCTCGTAGATCTGACCCGTGTAGGTGTTGGCCGCGTCGATGTCCGCCTGATAGCCCCGCATCACCCAGCGTCCGCTCTCCGGCACGAGGGCGCTGCGGAACTGCACGCCCGAGTTGCCGGCGGGATTGGTCGTGCTCAGGCGGTAGTCGAGCTCGAGCTCGAAGTCCCGCGTCGTCCCGCCGCGCCAGATGAGGAACGTGTTGGTCTTGAGCGGTTTTTCAGCGGTGGTTTCACCGACGATGGTCCCGCGCTCGACCCGCCAGAAGGTGGGGTCGCCGTCCCAGCCGTCGAGCGTCGCACCGGCGAAGATGGCGTGGAAGCCGGCGGCCTGGGGGGGGGGCGTGGTGATCGACGGCGGGGGCGTCGCGGCGCTGGTCACCCGCTGCGCTGCGGCGGGCCGCGCGCCCAGAGCGCCGACCAACGCGCCGAGCCACACGCGTGGCGATGTTGTGATGGCCATCGGGAGCTTAATGGTACCTGATTGGGCACGGCACGGCCAACGAGTCGCGGCTACCGACTGGCGGGGGCCGTCGCGTTGCCGCGACGGCGCGCGGGGTCGAACCAGTTGAGGACGACGTTCAGATCCGGACCGGCGGCGCCCGTTTGCTCGCGCACCATGAGAAAATGGCCGCCGTCCGGAGAGACGTCGTACAGCACGCTGTTCCCTTCGCTGCACGCTGACCGCGTAGACCGAGTCTCCGGTTCGGAAGAACAGCTCCCGTCCGGGACCACCCTCAACCCGGCCGGGGTGCCCCCAGCAGCTCTTGATAGCGCTGGTTCAACGGCCCGGCCACTTGCTCCATGGCGTTGACGTCCGCCAGCTCGATTCCCAGGCGCCGCTCCGCGTCGGCCAGCTCGGCCGAGCTGAGGGAGGCGGGGTTGCGTGCGAGCAGCGTGCCGAGCCCCTCCACGTCGAGCGAGGCGGCCAGCGCGCGCTGCTGCAGCAATTCGAAGTCGTGCTGCAGGTCGTACACCTCCGTGTAGCGCTTCACCTCCTGGTAGGGCATGTAGCCGAGTGCGCCGGTACTGCTCGCCGTGTTCCAGCTGGTGGAGTGCAGCTCGGCGATGGTGAAGCCGTACTGGAACTGCTGCACGGGGGTGCGGCGATTCGTCTCGAGGCGGTGGACCAGGTCGATCAGGACGCCCGTTTGCTGCCGCATCGTGCCGATCGCATCGAGCTCTTTCGCCAGGTCGCGCTGGTTCTCGCGCAGCTCGTTGAGGATGTTCGTCCGCGCCTCGCGCACCAGCGTGCGGTGATGGTTCCAGTCCACCAGGCCTTCCAGGCTCAGCGCGATCAGGATGCCCGCGGTGATGATGAGCAGCTCCTGCACGACCTCCCTCAGGGACGTCGCCGGCACCCGCCGCGTGTGAATTTCCATGCCTCACCCCTCCAATGCGGCGCCGTACGGCGCGTATCCCGAGCGCCGCACGACGATCCAGCCCACCCCGAGGCCCGCGCACGCGATCAACGCGTTCGTCACGTCGAAGTAGCGATCCGCGATCACCAGGTGGCCCAGCTCGATCACCACGGCCAGCCATACGGCCGGCCGCAAGTGCGCCCACGCCCCCGTCTGGCGCAGCGGCCATACCGCCAGCACCATGCCGAGGGGGAGGTAGAGCAGGAACTGCTGAAGCACGTGCAGCGCGCTGAACACGTCGACGCGCTCGGCGAGCGACGCGAGCGGCACCAGATGCGCGAGCGTTACCTGGTCGGCGATCTCGCTGGCGTGCAGGCGGGGCACCCCGGGCCGCCAGCCCCACAACACCAACAGCAGTGCGTAGGCACCCAGCGCGCCAGCGGCGCGCGCGCCGCCGCGCAACGCCTGCGTCACCGGCGCGAGCCAGCGCTGCGCCGCCCACGCACCCAGCCCCACCGCGATGGCGCGAACCACAACCGCATCCCACCAGATCGGGAATCCCAGCGCCCCGTGGCCCAGCTCCGCCACGAGCGAGAGCACCGCGCCCGCGACCGCCACACCAGTCCACGATCGCCCGGCCTCGGAGCCGCGCTCGCGAAGCGCCAGCACCGCGAGAAACCCGGCCGGAGCGAACAGCAGCAAATCGATGAGCGGCAGTGTGTCGAACGAGATCGGCGCCGCGGCGTGCAGCGCGGCGCGTAACCGGCCCGCGGGACCGCCCGGGACCCACGGCAGGGCGTCCGGGCCGAACAACGGTGTGAGCGCCTCACACAGCACGGCCACTCCATAGGCGCCGGCGACAAACAGAATGGGCACTCCGAGGTAAGAGCGCGCCCCTCGGTCGGCGACCAGGCGCGCGATCACAATCGCCAGGGCGGCCGATCCCAGAAACGCTCCCAGCGTGTTGGTCGAGACGTCCACGATGCTCGCGGTGCGGACGGGGGAAAACACCTGCAGACCCTCGACGGTCACGCTCAGCGCCAGCCCCACGAGGGTGGCCCGGCGAATCTCGGCGCGCACGCTCCCCGATCGCGACGTCACCACCCACACCATGCCGAGGGCGGCGAACAATACCGTGTTGCGGATGCCGTCGATCGCGTCCCGCCACCCGAGCGACGGCGTGAAGGCGCGAATCAGGCGCGGCCCGGCGGCCGCGAGATCGGCCGAGGGATGCAGGTTACTCAGCGTCGCGAGCAGGACGACGGCGACGTAACCCCAGCGGGCCGCGAGAAACCGCTGCCGCGGCGTCACGCCGGACGCAGCTGGTCTTTTACAGGAAGGCGCCGGATCCGCTTGCCGGTCGCCGCGAAGATGGCGTTCGTCACCGCCGGCATCGCCGCCGACGTGCCGGGCTCGCCCACGCCTCCCGGGGCCTCGCGGCTCGTCACCAGGTGGACCTCGATCGCCGGCGCTTCATTGATGCGCAGCATGCGGTAGTCGTTGAAGTTGTGCTGCTCGACGCGGCCGTCCTTGATGGTGATCTCGCCGAACAGGGCGCCGGTGATCCCGAAGACGATCCCGCCCTCCATCTGCGCCCGTACCGTGTCCGGATTCACGATCGTGCCACAATCCACCGCGCACACCACGCGGGTGACCCGGACGTCGCCCTGTTGCGACACGGCCACCTCCGCCACCTGCGCGATGTAGCTGCCGAACGCGTGCAGCAGGGCGATCCCGCGGCCGCTCCCCGCCGGGAGACGCGTTCCCCACCCCGCGCGCTCGGCGGCGAGCTCGAGCACCGCCTTGGCACGCGGCGCGCGGCCGAGCAGCGCGCGGCGGTACTCGAACGGATCGCGCCCCGCGGCCGCCGCCAGCTCGTCCATGAAGCTCTCCACCACGAAGATGCTGTGCGTGGGGCCCACTCCGCGCCAGAACGCGGTCGGGATGTCGGCGGGCTCCTGGCGCACGTACTCGACGCGAATGTTGGGCAGCTCGTAGGGTGGCTCGGCCGCGCCCTCCACCGCGTCGGTGTCGAGCCCGCGCACGCCGGCGATCAGCTGGTGCAGGCCCACCGCGCGGATCACCCGCAGGTTCTTCGGGAAGAGCTGGCTCGTCACCCGCGCCATGATGGACGATCCGGTGACGCGATGGGTCCACGCGACCGGCCGTCCCTGCGCGTCGAGCCCGGCGGCGATCCGGTCGTAGTAGTACGGCCGGTACATGTCGTGCTGGATGTCTTCCTCGCGCGTCCAGATCACCTTGACCGGTCCCGCGACCTGTTTCGCGATTTGCACCGCCCGCTCCACGAAATCGACCTCGAGCCGCCGCCCGAACCCGCCACCCAGCAGGTGGTTGTGCACGCGTACCCGATCGCGCGGCAGACCGGTGAGCCGCGCGGCGGCCGTCTGGGTGAAGGTCGGCACCTGCGTACCCAGCCACAGATCGCAGCTGTCGGGTTGCACGTGGACCGTGCAGTTCACGGGCTCGAGGGTGGCGTGCGCCAGGAACGGCAGCTCGTACACCGCTTCGACCTTGCGGCTGGCGCCGGCCAGCGCCTGCGCGGCGTCGCCCTCTTTTCGGGCCACGACGCCGGACTTCTCTGAGGCTTGCGCCAGCTGCTGTACGATATCCGCGGTCGTGAGCTTGGCGTTGGGACCTTCGTCCCAGCGGATCTCGAGCGCCGCCAGCCCCTGCTTCGCGGCCCACATGTGGTCGGCCACGACCGCGACCGCGTCGTCCAGCCGCACGATCTGGCGCACGCCGGCGATCGCCTTCGCGCGGGAGTCATCCACGCTCGCGAGCCTGCCGCCGAACACGGGGCAGGTGGCGAGCGTCGCCACCTTCATGCCCGGAAGCCGCACGTCGATCCCGAACCGAGCGCTGCCATCAACCTTGCCCGCCGCGTCCACGCGCTTGGCCGGTGTGCCGATCAGGGTAAAGCCTCTCGGATCCTTGAGTGGCACATGCGCGGGCAGGGGCAGCGTCGTCGCCAGGTCGACGAGCTCGCCGTAGCGCAGGGTACGGCCCGTGGAAGCGTGGGTCACTGCGCCATGCGCGGCGCGACACGCCGCCGGCTCCACCTGCCACACCTGCGCCGCCGCCGCCACCAGCAGGGCGCGGGCGGTCGCGCCGGCGCGGCGCAGCGGCTCCCAGTTGCCGCGCACCGACGTCGAGCCGCCTGTCTCCTGCACCCCGAACAGCGGCTCCGCGTAGCGCGCGTCATCCGCGGGCGCGTGCTCGAGCCGCACCGCGCTCAGGTCCACCTCCAACTCCTCGGCGAGCAGCATGGACATCGACGTGTACGTGCCCTGCCCCATCTCGACCTTGTGCATGGTCAGGGTGACTTGACCGTCACGATCGATACGAATGAAGGCGTTGGGGGCGAAGGAGGGGGCCGGCGTGACACCGCGCCGGGGAATGCTCGGCGGCAGCGCGATGCTCAGCAGCAGACCGCCGCCGGCGGCGGCACCGGCGCCCACGAACTCCCGCCGGGACCAGCGCCGGGGCACGGTCACGCTCCGGCGGCGCGCTTGATGGCCGCTCGGATCCGGGTGTAGGTACCGCAGCGGCAGATGTTGCCGGCCATCGCGCGGTCGATGTCGCTGTCGCTCGGGTGCGGAGTGCGCTGGAGCAGTGCGGCGGCGGACATGATCTGGCCCGATTGGCAGTAGCCGCACTGCACGACCTCGAGGTCGAGCCATGCCTGCTGCACCGCTTTGCCGCGCGGCGTCGCGCCGATCGCTTCGATCGTCGTGATACGCTTGTTGACAGCCGCTGCCGCTGGCGTGACGCACGAGCGCACCGGCTGGCCGTCCAGGTGGATCGTGCACGCGCCGCACAGCGCCATGCCGCACCCGAACTTTGTACCGGTGAGACCCATCACGTCGCGCAACACCCACAGGAGCGGCATGTCCGGCGGCACATCCACCGCCTGGACCGTACCGTTCACCTTGAGGGTGATCACACCACGGTCATCCGGTCGTCTCTTCCGTGGCGTCGAGCTGATGCAACGCGGCGGGCACCACTCCCCTTCCGTACAGGCGGTGGTAGTGGGGGCCTTCGACTAAACGATAGAAAGCGACGATCGTCGCCTGGGCAAACACCGCCGCGACGATCCCCGGGAGCGAGGCGACGAGCAGCGCTAAGCCATAGGTCTGCAGGTAACCAACCGTATACATCGGATTCTTGAGCCAGCGGTACGGGCCCGCCGTGATGGGAGCCGCGCGCGTGTCGGGCTCGAAGAAATCACGCCAGTAGTACCCGTCGGCGCCGAGCGTCGCGGCGGCCCACAGCTTGACGGAGACGCCCAGCGCGATGAGCGCTGCGCCGCCGATCTGCCAGACGAGCGGCACAGGCAGCTCGAGCGTGCCGCGGGTGAGAATGCAGAGGGCGACGAACATCACGCCATCGTGGTACATCACCACGGCCGCCCGGCGGCGGAACCGCAGGTACGCCTCTTTGCCTGCGTCCGTCAGGCCCAGATCGACGCGCCGCAGCGACCACGCGACGTACCCGACGTACGCGAGTCGACTCACCAGCGCGTACCCCAGGGCGACGAGACTCCATTCTTGAGTCAGTATCATCGTCGCGTCGTATTCCGGATCGCGAGTGGGATTAGTGTGCCTGCGCCGGGGTCTCCGCCAGGGTCGGTGCCGTGGCGGTCGCGCTCACGCGCATGCGGATCCACATGCCCGCGGCGCCGTGCCCCGGGACGCCGCAAACGATCAGATACTCGCCGGCCGGTTGCGCCACAAACCGCATGGTGTCCGTCGCCTCCGACACCAGCCCTTGCGCGAGCCGGATCGTGAAGGCGCGCGAAATCGCTGGCGCCACGGGCTCCACCGGCAACGGCGTGCGCGGAGTGATGATTTCCGCGCTGTGCGGCAGCATCCCGTCGTGATTGCGGAAATCGATCTGTGCCCGCCACCCCTCCGGGACGACGAGCGTGAGGCCCCCGTCCCGGAATCCGTTGAAGTTCAACGCGCCGTTCAGGCCCGTGAGACCCGCGATCAATTGGAAGCGAACCGACTTCCCTCCGGCGTCGACACTGAGCCACGCGGGGTCGATGTCCGAGTCCGCGGGCGCGGCGCCCGAAAGGCCGAGCGCGAGCAGCAGGGCGGGCGCGAACAGGACACGTCGTGCAGTCATGTGCAGGAGGCTCCGTGCTGGACAATATAGCGCCCCGCTCTGAAACGCGGACGTCCGGGCATGTTCGGGAATCGCTCGGGGTTGCGCGCGCGCCGCATTCGCGCGGCGGAACTCCGTGCCGCGCTGCGGTTTTTTTCACATGTAACGCTGAGCGTCACCCATTGGAAGGAGGTTTGATGCAGTCCTCGCGAACCCATAGCTCGTTGCGTGAAGGCACCCGGCTCGGCCTGGTGGTGGCCACGAGCATTTGGCTCTGGCTCGCCGCGGTCGACGCGGTCGTTGGCCAGCCGAGCCTCGTGATGGGCGTGGGCTTCGGATTCGTCATCATCGAGTTCGGATTCGCCATGCTCACGGTGCTCTTGTCCCACCTCGGCCTCGGCGAGCTCGCCTGGGTGAGCATCCTGGGCGGCAATCTCGTCGTCGCCGCGGTCGCGTCGATCCTCCTCCGCCGCACCCATCCGCTGCGCCGGCGGCTCCGGGCCGCGGAAGCGCAAGAGCGGGAGTGACGGCGCGCTGATATCATTGCGGTGATCCCAGGGCTGCTGGACTCCACCGCGAGGTGATCTATGCGCTACGTCGTGCTGTTGGGTCGGGTGTTGTACTCCCTGATGTTCATCATGACGGTCTTCGGCCACTTCTCCAAGAACTACGTCGCATACGCAGCGCAACAGGGGGTGCCCGCCGCGGGGCTGTTGGTCCCCTTGTCCGGTGTGATGGCCATCGCCGGGGGCCTGAGCGTGGCGTTCGGCTACAAGGCGAAGCTCGGCGCGTGGCTGTTGGTGCTCTTCCTGGTGCCCGTCTCCCTGATGATGCACAACTTCTGGACGGTGACGGATTCCATGATGCGGGGGATACAGATGGCGCAGTTCATGAAGAACGTGTCCATGCTGGGCGCGGCGCTGATGATCACCTACTTCGGGGCCGGCCCGCTCAGTCTCGACGCGCGCGCCAGCGCTTCGGCACCCGCCGCCGGATCGTCTATGCGCGCGTGAGCTGGAGGGGCGCCTGAGAGTTTCCGGAGAGTGTGGGAGGAGACGCGCCCGCTAGTAGGTGACGCCCTTCCTGATCGCGAGACCCCAGCGGTGCCCGCTGAACCCCTGGCCGAAGCGATACCCGATCGCGAACTCCGCCACGTCGCCGCGCACGGCGCGGGTGGGTCCGATACGCAGCGACAGCCCGACGTCGCCTCCCACACGGGGCGCCTCGGTGGGGTACCACGCACCCCCGTAATCGAAGAACGGCGCCAGACCCACGCCCATGAGGCCCCAGGCATCATCGGCGACCAGGATGCGGTCCTCCAGCGCAATCCACGCCATCCGCCAGCCGGTGAACTGGTGGTTGCCGAACACCCGCGGGCCGTTCTGGGTCGCCCACAGGTCGAACTCTTCGCCTGGCTTGGGCCGTCGCAGCCGGGCGCCCTCGACGTGCAGGATCAGCGTGTGGCGGGACAGGTTCTGGCTCGCGAGGGTGAAGGCGCCCGCCACCCGACCGGAGTCGGGGGCGCCGCCGGTGAACACCCCGTTGCCGGCCCCGCGCAGCACCACGAACCCCCCCGCCCACGGCGCCGCGAGCTGCCCGCCCAGCTCCACCCCGACGCCGGCCTCACCCGGAGCGTACCCCCACGCACGCGGTGCCGCCCAGAGCCCCACGTGCAGCAACTGCGATATGTCGACGTCCTCGCGCCGGGCGTACGAGTTGAAGCGCTCCAGCACTTGGAACCGCACATGGCCGAGGTCGAGCCCGGCTCCCGCCGTCCCGAACACCGAGCGGGGAAACAATGTGGCCCCCGCTGTGTCGAAGTTTTCGCGGCGCCACTGCCCGGCGACCGAGAGCCGCACGTAGTCGCGCGTGGTGGCGTGGGGGGCAAAGCCGGCGGAGATCCCCACTCGCTGGACGTGCCGATACCAGACGGCGCTGGTATCGCCGTCCTGAAATACCAGCACGCGCTCCGAAGCCGCCACGCCGCCGAGCGTGAGCGCGTGGCGCGCCGCCGTCTCATAGAACGGCAGGCCCACCGTCCAGCTGCCATGCTTGCCGTCCGACTTGTCCTGGTACAGGCCCACGAGCTCGGTGCGACGCGAGAAAAAATGCGGATTGACATACCCGAGCGTGAAAATGTTGCGGTCCGGCGTCTTGTTGTAGACGGCGGCGAACGAGGTAGCCGTTCCCAGCAGGTTGTCCTCCACGACGCCGAGCAGCCAGCTGACGTCGCCGCCCGCCGACGAGTAGCCGATCTGGGGCTTGGTGCTCCACCCGTCCGTCGTCGCCACGCGCAGCGCCAGGCGCCCCGCCAGCCGCGTGGTATCGATGCGCACCCGGCTGAAGACGTTGAGGTTCCGCAGCGACCGCTCACTCTCGGCGATGCGTGCGGAATCGTACGGGTCCCCGGGGTTGACGAGGAGCATCTTGCGAATGACACCGGCGCGCGTGCGCGCATGCAACCGATTCGCCAGCCGGGCGAGGAACGGCGGCGCGTCGACATCGTGCAGATCGAAGATGTTGCGGTTGACGACGACGATCGTGTCGATCGTCTGGGCGGACAGGCGGCCGGGCGGACCGGCGGACAGCAACGCCATCGATCCGACCGCCAGCCCGGCCGCGTGCCGGGCCGCCTTACTTGACCAAGTCAATGCGCTGGTGGAGCGGATAGGTCACGTGGCGGGCGGCGTCGTTCCATTCGGTAAAATACAGCGTGGCGTCGACGCGCCCGGCAATCTGCCGCAACCCGCGCGTGGCCATGCGGAAGGTGCCGCGCACCGAGTCGGGCTTCAGGGGCGGGCAAAAACACGAGACCGTCGCCCACGCGCGCATCGCCGTCCCGTCGGATCCGAGGGCGTAGGGCACGTTCTGCCGCAGGTCATGAGCCCGCCCGAGGTCCAGCGCGAGCGTAATGGAGTATTCGTCGCCCTCGCCCACCGCCGGATTGAAGTCGTAGCGCGCGAGGCCCACATCACCGCCGCCGTGCGCGGTATCGATGGAGAGCCGCGTCACGGTGAGCGTGGAATCCTGGGTGACGACGATGCGCCCATGCCATTCCCAGCGCGCGGCGCTCTGCACGCCCAGGGTGTCGTCGAGCCGCGAGGTGGCGTCACAGGCCGCGACCATCAGGGTCGCGAAGCACACACGACTCACCACGACGCTGCACAAAAACGTCGAGCGGCGGCGTGAAAAGGGTGCTGGCACTGGCGCAGCGTCCGGTATCATCGGGCATGGTCCTGCATGCGTACGTGCGTCGCCTGGAAGTGCACGAGCTCGCGGTGGAAGCGTCGGTCCGAGCGGCGCGGCTCAGTCGGGTCCTCGGCGGACCCGGCGCCGGCAACCGGGCCGATCAACTCGTCCGTGCAGCGCTGGCGATCAGTTCCAACATAGCGGAGGCGTGCGGTCGGGGCACGGTGGCTGAATTCCGGCGCTGCTTAGGGTGTGCGCGGGGGGTGGCACAGGAGACGCTCACCCAGCTCAGAATCGCCGCGGCGCTCGACCCTACTCACGCTCCCGCCATCCACGCGCTGGAGATGCGCATGGCGCTCATTCTCAAGATGCTTGGGAGGCTGATAGAGAAGGCGGTAGAGGATGGTAGAGGTCGGTAGAGGTCGTAGAAGCCGAAGAGGGCGGTTGGGGTTACGTCGCCAACCGCCCTCTACGACCTCTACCGACTTCTAGAACCTCTCCCGACCTCTCCCGACTTCTTCCGTCAGACGTCGTAGTACAGGAAGAACTCGTACGGATGCGGCCGCAGCGCGACGGGATCCACTTCCTTGGCGCGCTTGTACGCAATCCAGGTGTCGATCACATCGGGCGTGAACACGCCCCCCTGGAGCAGGAAGTCGTGATCCGCTTCCAGCGCCGCCAGCGATTCGGTGAGCGACCCCGGCGTGTTCTTGACGTGCTTGCGCTCCTCGGGCTCCAGCTCGTACAGGTCCACGTCCATCGGCTTGGGCGGCTCGATCTTGTTCTTGACCCCGTCGAGCCCTGCCATCAGGAGCGCCGAGAACGTCAGGTACGGGTTGCTGGAAGGATCGGGCGCCCGGAACTCGACCCGCTTCGCCTTCGGCGACTTGGAGTACACCGGAATGCGGCAGATCGCGGAGCGGTTGCGCTGCGAGTAGATGAGGTTGATCGGCGCCTCATACCCGGGCACCAGCCGCCGGTAGCTGTTGGTGGTCGGCGCGGCAAATGCCAGCACCGCGGGCGCGTGCTTGATCAGGCCGCCGATGTACCAGCGCGCCGCGTCCGACAGCAGCGCATAGCCGTTCGCGTCGAAGAACAGGTTCTTCCCTTCCTTCCACAGGCTCATGTGCACGTGCATGCCCGACCCGTTGTCGCCGAACATCGGCTTCGGCATGAACGTCGCCGTATAGCCGTGCTGGTGGCACACGTTCTTCACGATGTACTTGTACATCATGAGCTGGTCGCCCATGCGCGTCAGCGTGTTGAACCGCATGTCGATCTCGGTCTGCCCGGCCGTCCCCACTTCGTGGTGATGGACTTCCACCTCGATCCCCGAGGCAATCATCGCGAGCATGATCTTGGAACGGAGATCCTGCAGCCGGTCCACCGGCGGCACGGGGAAGTAGCCCTCCTTATGGCGGGGCCGATGGCCCTGGTTGGGGCTCCCGTTCGTCCCCGAGTTCCAGATCCCTTCCTCGGAGTCGATGTGGTAGTAGCCCTCGTGTGCGTTCTGGTCGAAGCGCACCGAGTTGAAGATGTAGAACTCCGCCTCGGGCCCGTAGTACGCGGTCGTCGCAATGCCGGTCTTGACGAGGTACTGCTCGGCCTTCTGCGCGACGTAACGCGGATCGCGCGAGTAGCGCTGACCGGTTACCGGGTCGGCCACGTCGCACGTGAGCGAGAGCGTCGGCACCTCGAGGCACGGGTCGACGAACGCACTCGCCGGGTCGGGGAAGAGCAGCATGTCGCTCTCATTGATCGCCTGAAACCCGCGGATAGACGACCCGTCGAACCCGATTCCCTCCTTGAAGAGCTCCTCGGTGAGCTCCTTCAAGGGAACCGAAAAGTGCTGCCACGTGCCGGGAAGGTCAGTGAACCGGAGGTCTACGACCTGGACGCCGGCGTCCTTCGCTTTCCGAATCACGTCGAGGGGCGTCGCGCCGGGCGCGGGCTTCCCCGTCTGTGGGGTGGTAGTGGGCTCCAACGTCGCGGTCATGGGTCGCTCCTCAAGGGGCTCGGGTGGCTCGCGAATGTGCACGGTTGATGCCAACGCACGCATGCTCGCACGCCGGGCTCGGGCGGCGGACAGGGGCTGCGGCGGCGGCTCGGGTGGGCTGCGGCAGGCATGCGGGAAGGTATCGACCTCGTTGCGTAGTGTCAACCATACCGTGTCAGTCGTGCAACATCTCACGGGCGCTGGGCGACGAAAGACGCGCCAGCGTGCGTTCTGCGCGCTGGAATGTGCAAAACATGCACAGTTCTCTACACGGCGTGCTACGGGGTGAGGGCTTCGAGGAAGTGCCAGAGCTCGATGGCCGAAAATTCACCGAATCGCTCCTGCATCTCCCGCTCCGACCACTCAAGGAAGATCCAACTCGTCGTGCGGTGGCGCTCACCGCTGGCGAAGTGGAGCCGCCCGCGCACGGCACCTGGGCCCACCTCGGGATCGGGCTGGAGCTCCATGAACACTTCCCAGCGTTCATCGCCGCGCTTCAGCTCGCCCATGTGCTTCGCGCGTTCCTGACCCGGGAAAGGAGCGCTCATGCTGCGGGCGGACGGGGGGAGGGGCGGACGGGAGACCGGAAGATCGGAAGGAGTCTCACGCAGATAGAGTACGCTCCCAAGACCAATCATGCCAGTTACATTCCTGGCTCCCATGGCCTGTCACGCGTGCGGCGCCGGGCTCGCCGCCACGGCGAAATTCTGCCACCGCTGCGGCGCCCGTGTGAACGTGGCGACGACTGCCGGATGGCGCGCCGGCCTCCCGTGGGGAGTGGCGGGGGCGGCGTTAGGTGCGCTGGTCATGGTCCTGGCCCTGAGAACCGGAGGGAGCGGGGAGCGGGGAGCGGCACCCTCCGATGCCACACCGACCGCCGGCGCCGTCTCCCCTCCCGACATCTCGCAGATGTCCCCCGAAGAGCGCGCCACGCGACTCTACAACCGAGTCATGACGCTCCATTCGGAGGGCAAGTCCGACAGCGCGGCGTTCTTCCTGCCGATGGCCATGCAGGCGTACAGCATGCTGCCCGCATTGGACCTCGATGCCCGCTATCACATCGGAGTCCTCGACCTTACCGGCGGCGACGCCGCCGGAGCCCTCGCACAGGCCGACACCATCCGGCGGGCTGCGCCCACCCATCTGTTCGCGTTCATGTTGCGCGCCCGCGCCTTCGGGCTCGAGCACCGCACGTCAGATGCGTTGCGCGCATACCGTGACTTCCTGAAGCACGATGCGGTGGAGCGCGCGCGCCAGCGACCCGAGTACAGCGAACACGCGCAGAACCTCGATGCCTTTCGGGACGAGGCGACCCAGGCGACCAGCGGCAAGGCGACCCGTGGTGGCAGCTGAGCCTCCCCGCACCATCCGGCTGGCCCACAGCCCGGACGCGGACGACGCCTTCATGTTCTGGGCGCTGGCCGCGGGCAAGATCGACACCGGCAACCGGCGCTACGTGCATGAGCTCGGCGATATCGAGTCGCTCAATCGGCGGGCGCTCAAGGGTGAGCTCGAAGTGACGGCGGTGTCGCTGCACGCGTACGGTTTTCTCGCGGATCGTTACGCGCTGCTCGCCCACGGCGCGAGTTTCGGAGACCGCTACGGGCCGAGGATCGTGTCGCCCGCGCCGCGACCAGCCGACCCGCACCGCGCCGTGGCGGAGTCGAACAGCGTGATCGCCGTCCCTGGCGAGCTGACCACGGCGTTTCTGGCGCTCAAGCTGTGGCAGCCGAAAGCGCGGCACGTGGTGGTCGCCTTCGATCAGATCGAGGACTATGTGGCGACCGGACGGGCCGACGCGGGACTGCTGATCCACGAGGGCCAGCTCACCTATGCCGATCGCGGGCTGCACTTGTGGCTCGATTTGGGCGAATGGTGGCACCTCGAAACCGGGTTGCCCCTGCCACTCGGCGGCAACGTCGTGCGCCGGGATCTGGGGCAGCCCTTGATGCACGACATCGCGCACGACCTGAAGGCGAGCATCCAGTACGGACTCGCCCATCGGGGTGAGGCGCTCGCGCATGCGCGCGGCTACAGCCGCGGGCTGGACGAGGCTCGCACCGATCGGTTCATCGGGATGTACGTCAACGCCTACACCGTCGACTACGGCGCCGTGGGACGGCGGGCCGTGGCAGAGCTGATGACGCGGGCGCACCGCGCCGGTCTCATTCCCGCCCCCGTCGACCTTTCGTTCGTAGCGGCGGCCTGAGCCCCCCCCAGGCCGGCACGCCGGGGCTATCGAGAAATCCAGCGCGCAGCGATTTTCTGAGGGAAACACCCAAGGAGTCCCAGAGTGGCCGACATGACGGGTCCCGTCCAGATCCTGGTCGTCGACGACGAGGAGCCGATTCGGAACGCCCTCAAGAAGTTCCTGGCGCAGCAGCAGTTCGAGGTGTACGCCGCGGGCTCGGGCGAAGAGGCGCTGCAGCAGATCAAGCGGCACCGCATCGCCCTCATGCTGTGCGACATTCGCATGCCCGGCACCAGCGGGGTCGACCTCGTCCCACAGGCGCTGGAGGCCGAGCCGGCGCTCGCGATCCTCATGCTCACGGCCGTCAACGACGCGACCAGCGCCGCCCTGTGCATGCAGCGTGGCGCCATGGATTACCTGACCAAGCCCATCGAGCTGGCGGACCTGGGCCGCGCCGTACAACGCGCCCTCAAGCGTCGCGAGATGCTGCTCGAGAACCGTCACCTCAATCAGTGGCTCAAAGAGGAAGTCACCACCCGGACAGCCGAGCTGCACCGCGAGCGCTCCAAGCTCGAGAGTCTGTCGATCGCGACCCTCGAGGCCCTCGTGAATGCGCTCGAAGCGAAGGACCCCTACATGCGCGGACACTCGGCCCGGGTCGCCGATCTCTCGGCGACCGTGGCGCATCAGATGGGGCTACCCGACGAGCAAGTCGAGCTGGTGCGCGTGGCGGGGCGGCTCCATGACATCGGGAAGATCGGCACACGAGAGGCCGTGCTGAACAAGCAGGGGGCGCTCACGCCGGAGGAGTTCGAGCACGTCAAGCAGCACGTCATCATCGGCTCGCAGATCCTAGCGCCCCTTACCCACCTTGGCGACATCATCCCGGCAGTACGCCACCACCACGAGCGGTTCGACGGCACCGGGTATCCCGACGGGCTGCGCGGAGAGGCGATCCCCCTGGCGGCGCGCATTATCGGCGCGGGTGAAGTCTTCGACGCCCTCACCACCTCCCGCGCCTATCAGGACAAGATCACGCCCGAGCAGGCGATCGAGCGAATCGCCGACCTCTCGGGCACGGTGCTCGATCCAGCGGTGTTCGAGGCCCTCTCGAGCGTCGTGGCGCGGCGCCGCACGCTGGTGTTCCTGGACGAAAGCGGTTCCCCGAACGCCGATTGAGGGGGGACCGCGCTCGTGCTGATCGCCGTCACGGGCGCCACGGGATTCGTCGGACGCCACGTCACAGCGCTGTTAACGCACCGCGGCCACCGCGTCCGCGTGCTGGTGCGCCGGCCCGCGCGGTTGCGCGCGCTCCAGGGGCTCGCGGTCGAGCCCGTCCCGGGGGACCTGCGCCAAGAGGCCAAGGCTTTTGGCACGCTGGTCCGCGCAGCGGACGCGATCGTTCACCTGGTCGGGATCATCTTCGAGCGCCGTGGCGCGACGTTCGAGAGCGTCCACGTGGAGGGGACGGGCCGGCTGTTGGCGGCGGCTCGCAGTGCGGGGGTCATGCGATTCGTCCACATGAGCGCCCTCGGCGCCCGTGACCAACCGGGGGTCACGGCGTATCACCGCACGAAGTGGCGCGCCGAGGAATTGGTGCGAGCGTCGGGCGTGTCGCACGCCATCTTCCGGCCGTCGATCATCAGCGGTCCAGAGAGCGCTCCCATCCGCACGCTCGTGCGGTTGCATCGCTGGTCACCGGTCGTGCCGGTGTTCGGTGATGGCGGCTACCCAACGCAGCCGGTCTGGATCGAGGACGTTGCGCTGGCGATCGCGCTCGCCGCAGAGCGTGCCACACTCACCGGCGCCTTCGAGCTCGGAGGTCCGGCGGTGTTGAGTTATGCGGACTTCGTGCGCGCCATCGGCCGCGCCGCCGGCCACCCCCGTCCATTGCTCCAGGTGCCACTCCCAATCGCACGGGCTGGCGCAAGACTGCTGCGGCTGGCCGGCCCGCTGGCACCGCTCACCGGCGAGATGCTGCAGATGCTGGTCGAGGGCAGCGTGACGCGGGAGAATGCGCTCGAATCATCGTTCGGGATCCGTCCGCTGTCGTTCGAGGCGGGGCTGGGACGCTACCTCGGAGCGCACCGGTCGTGACCCGGGCCCGGTACGCCGCCGCCACGGTCGCCGCGTTGGGATGTCTCGCCGGGCCTGCGGCGGCGCAGGGTGCGGACGAGGATTCCGTTGTGTACGAGGTGTCATCTGCCAGCCGGCTCGACGTGAAGACCGGCAAGGCAGGGCTGTTCGGGTTCGCGGGTCATGCGCACTTGGTGCGGGCGCGCGCGGGCTCCGGGCGCATCGCGTATTACCCGAACCGACCAGCCGCCTCGCACGTGGACATCAGCGTCCCGACGGACAGCCTCGAGGTTCTCACCCCACCGGACACCGAGGAAATCCGCAAGGTCGCGGCGGCGATGCGAGACGAGGTGCTGCAGGTCGAGCTGCACCCAACCATCAGCTTTGTGTCCACGGCAGTGTCGGCCACGAGCTCCGGGCTCGATGTGCGGGGACAGTTGACCATCGCGGGTCAGACGCGCGACGTGGATGTGGTGATGAGCCTGGAGTTCACGGGTGATACACTGCGCGCGAACGGCGGCTTCGCGGTCAAGCAGAGCGACTTCGGGATCAGGCCCTACCGGGGGGGCCCCGCCGGTACCGTGAGGGTGGCCGATCGCGTCACGTTCGAGCTGGCCATCGTTGCAATCCGGTCACAGGGTCCCTGAACCCCGCCGTCCCCCCCCCCAGTCCCCCACACCCCCCAAAAACCAAACCCCGGGCTGAATGCGCCCCGGGTTGGCGGTCGGGCGAAGTGGCCGTCACACTTCGGCCGCGACACTTTCAGTATGTTCGTATACGGTCGAGCCGCCTAGATGTTTCATGAATCCTTCCCTTTGATGCACGTCCCCCACATTTGGTTGCACCCCCGACGGGGAGGAGGGGGAAGGGGGGGGCAGCTACCAGCGCTTGACCCGCCCGAGCCGCGACACGGTTATCGTCTCCGAGCGTGTTCCCCGGCGCAACACGACCCCCGTATTCGACACTCCCCAGGCCAGGCCGATAGGGTCGAATACGACCACCGGGTTGGACACCTCGAGGGCCACGCCGTGCTGGTCGGGACCGGGCCAGCGAAGCCCCGGCCCCCACGAATCCCCCACCCAGCGGTCGATGCGGAGTGAGTCGTGGGCGATCACCAGTCGCTCGCGAACCCCCTGCGCCACGGCCGTCTCCCGGGCCACCGAAAGGGCCGCTGAGACGTCCTGAGCCGCGTTGTTCACAGCGACCCAGTCCAAGAGGTCGTGAAAGCGTGGGAGTGTGATCGCCGTCACAATGGCCACGATCGCCAGCACGACAGCCAGCTCCATGAGAGTCATGCCTCGCTGCATCGCCCCAATAAGGGGAGCGGTGCTCATTCCACTGGCATCGGAACGCTGCGGCGAAAGGCGAAAAAACGCGGGAATTGCGGCCTAACGCCGCGGAACGGAAAACGCTATGTTCTGACCCGGCCTCGCGTTGCACCGGGGCATGGCGCCTGCCCTCGGGCAGGGCACCACCAGCCAGGCTGACTCGGAGAGACGGGATGCCGGTTTCACGTCTGCGGTTCGAATCGCTGCCCCACGCGATCTTCTTGCAGCGGGTGTCGGGCCCTCAGGGCGCCGTCTCGCTGGAGGCGCGCCTCGGTCAAGGCGCGTTCCTGGCGTTGCGCCTCGTGGACCTGCTCGCCGCCGACCGCCAGCCGGTGTCGGATGAGGCGTTCCACTACCAATGGATGGCAACGGATCGGTTCTGCCGGGAGCTGCAAGCCGCGGCGACCGAGGGCGCGCACGTGCACGGGATCGCGGAGAGCGCCGCCGACAGCCATCGGCTGGGCGACGTGCGGCTCATGGCGCCGGCGCTGTTCGCGTACGCGCACTTCCTGGAGAACGAGCTGAGCCTCGAGGAAGCCGTCGACGTGTTGACGACGCTGCTGGTCGTGGTGGGGAGCCGGCTGTCCGCAACGGATGCGGTCGCGGCTCGCCTGCGCTTCGCGCGCGTGCACCGCAAGCTCAACCGGTTCGACGAAGCCGAGGCGGCGTACAGCGAAGCCGGCGAGCTGGCGACCACCGCGGGCGATCGCTACTCGGCGTTGCTCAGCCGTATCGGGATCGCGAACTCAATCCTCGGTCGCGGTAACCTGGCGGAGGCGAAGCGCCGGCTCGAGGAAGTACTGGCGGACGCCAACGCGGCCGGCGAGCAGGACGCGGAGGCGCGAGCCGAACACGGAGTCGCCGCCGCGCTGCACCAGATGGGGCAGGCCCCGCAAGCGATCCCCCACGCCTGGCGCGCTTACGAGCTGTACGAGGACGATGACTCGCGCGTCCGGGGTCTGAACGACGTCGGCATCATGTTGTTGAGCATCGGCAACCACGCGGATGCCGAGCGCGCGCTGACGGAAGTCGTGCGGCGCGGGGCGCCGGAGGTCGCGACGAACGCCATGATCGAGCTGATGCATTGCGCTTCGTTCCGGCGCGATCGCGTCGGGTTCGCGCGCTGGCGGGAACGCTGTACCGCGCGGCTCGACGACATGCCACCCAATATCCTCACCGACTTTTATCTGAAGCAGGGGATCGGGCAGGCGCGCTTCGGTCACTTTCAGAAGGCGGAGGAGCTGATGCGGCGCGCCCTCGAGACGGCGGCCGCCCACCAGCTGCACGAGTTCGAGTTCCGGATCGAGCGGATTGTGGGCGGCCTGGCGGACTGTGAGGCGGCGATGGCTCGGGAGTCGCAGCTCGCCACCGAGCCCGCAGTCGAGACCGCCGAGCTGCGCGAAGTGTCAGCGTCGCTCGCGCAGCTCGGCCAGTAGCCTCATTAATTGCATCGGGTGTTGCTGTTGGTGATGTCGCAGCCGTGGGTGGGGCCGGTGGCATCCGCACAGGCGGCCGTGGAGAGAGCGAAGGCTACGACGAACAGGGCGATCAGCGCGCGAACGCGGGACATGGGGACCTCCGCAGACATGGTGTGGAGCCGACGCAACAGAACACCCACAACGTCCACGGCGGGGCGTCCCATTTTTAGGGCGTTTTTGCGGCATTGTAGGGCGATTTTGCGACATTTGGGGGTTCTAGGGGATTCATGCTCGTCCTAGCCGCGGTCCCGGACGTCCAGTTCCACAAGCTGCGCCGGACCGCGGCCCCGCGGTTCAACGTGACCCAGGGCGCGACGTGGGCCGACGTCCTCGCGGAGATTCGGGGACGCCCGGTCGAGCTCGCCGTGGTAGACCCGCTGCTGTCGGGGGATGCACGATCGCAGGAGATCGAGCGGTTGCGCGTGCTGTTCCCTTCCCTGCCGTTGATCCTCTACACGACGCTGACACCGGGGACGGCGAGTGTGCTGCTCGCCCTCGGCCAGCGCGGCATTCAACACGTGGTGTTCGCCAACTACGACGATCACCCGACGCGGCTGCGCGAAGTGCTCGGCCAGGAGGAAGCACGGTCATCGTCGCGGCAGCTGCTCAATCAGCTGGCGGACGCGCTGGCGCCCCTGCCGAGCGAGCTGCGCTGGGTGCTGGAGGAGGCGCTGCGCTCGCCCGGCCAGGTCCAGACGGTGGGTCAGGTCGCGATGCGTGCGCGGGTGGACCGGCGGACGTGTGAGCGCTGGTTCACGCGCGTCGGGCTGCCTTCGCCCAGGCATTTCCTGTCCGCCGCGCGCGTGCTGTACGCGCATCGCCTGCTGCAGGACCCGGGGTTCACCATCGAGGACGTCGCCAAGCGGCTGGGGTATGCGCAGACCAAGACCCTCCAGCTCCATGCCCGCGCGTATCTCGGCCTCACGGCAGGCGAAATGCGCCTGTCGCTGGGGCCGGACGAGGCGCTGGCGCGGGTAGCGGAGCGGTTCCTCACCCCCAACCGCGCGCGGGCATCGGCCTCATGAGCGATCGCCCCCGGTCGATCCTGCTCGTCGACGACGAAGCACCCCTACGCCGGGTGCTGGAGCGCTCGCTCACCCGGCACGGCTACCGGGTGATCGCGGCGGGGAACGGCGAAACGGCGTACGAGCTGCTCACCGTCGAGCAGCCGGACGCCCTGCTGCTCGATATTCACCTGCCGACGATGTCGGGGCTGGCGCTGTACCTGGCGATCGTGCACCGCTGGCCGGGGCTCGAAGGACGCATCGCAATCATGACCGGCGACGCGGAGGCAGACGAGGTGCGCACCTGGCTCGAGCGGCACCACTGCACCGTCCTGCGTAAGCCGTTCAATCTCCAGGAGGTCGTCGACTGGGTGGGCGGGGTGTGCCGGGCGGCTGAGATGCGCCAGCGGGGAGGTGGGAGGGGAGGAGCCGAAGCGTGACGGGCGCGCCGCAGCACGAGCCGGTGCACGTTCTGCGGGAGTATCGCAACCTCGCGCCCTGGAATCTCCGCGATCTCGCCGCCCTCGTGGGCGCCGTGCTGGACGCGTCCGCGATCACGCCGATCAACGCAGCAGCCCGGGCCCAGCCGAGCGAGCGGACCATCCGTTTCTACGTCACCAAAGGCCTGGTGAGCCCGCCGGAAGGGCGCGGCACCGCCGCCACCTACTCCTACCGCCACTTCCTTCAGCTGCTGTGGATCAAGCTGCGCCAGATGGAAGGGGCGACGCTGGCGTCGATCACCAAGGACATGCACGATCAGACGGGGGATGTGTTGGAGCGGCGTGCCGCCCAAGCGCTCGGCGCGTCGTTGCCGGTGCCGGACCAGCTCCCGCTCAAGAGCAAGGGCGCCCCGCCACGCGGGAAATCGGGGCGTGCCCTCACGGCCTGGATCGCGCGCGACGCCGCGCGTGACCCCGAAACCGCGAGCTCGTGGCGCCGTATTCCGGTCGGCCGGGGGGTGGAGCTGCACCTCGAGACGGCCCACCCGCTCGCGCGGTTGGGGCCGGATGACGCGGCGGTGGCGGAGGCGGTGCGGCAGGCCCTCGCGAAGCTGATGCCGGCGGCGCAGTAGCGCCGCCGGCCTCCACAGACCTCCACAACTCGAGGTATCCGATGTCCTGGATCCTGCTCGCAGTACTCGTCGGCGGCGCGCTCTGGCTGATCACCGCATATAACGGGCTCATCTCGCTCAAAAACCAGACTCTCAACGCCTTTAAGCAGATCGACGTCCAACTCAAGCGGCGCCACGATCTGATCCCGAACCTCGTGAACGCAGTCAAAGGCGCCATGGACTTCGAGAAGTCGACGCTCGAGGCCGTGATTCAAGCGCGCAATCAGGCAGTGAAGGTCAACGCAGCGGGCCCCGAGGGGATCAAGCAGATCAGCCAGGCGGAGAATGTCCTGTCCTCCGCGCTCCAGCGGCTCATGGTGGTCGTCGAGCAGTACCCGCAGCTCAAGGCCACGGGGAATATCGGGCAGCTCCAGGAGGAGTTGACTTCGACGGAAAACAAAGTGGCGTTCGCGCGCCAGCTCTACAACGACACGGCCACACAATACAACACCAAGCAGCAGCAATTCCCCTCGAGCTTCGTGGCCGGGATGGCCAAGGCGCAGCCGGCCGACCTGTGGACGATCGAGGATCAGGCCGAGCGGGCCGTGCCGCAGGTCGACCTCACGATGAAGCCGAAGGCGTGACCGACGACACCTCGCTGAACCTTTTTCAACAACAGGAAGCCAATCGCCGGCGCACGGTCCTGCTGGTGATTGGCTTTGTCGTCTTCTTCGCGTGGCTGGGATTCGGCGGGGATTACATCTATTACCTATCCACCCGCGCCGCCCCGATCACGGCGTACCATCACGTGTTCCCGTGGTTCGGCCTGGTCCTCACTGCCATCGCCGTCGGCACGGCGTGGTACGCCTATGCGACCGGACCCGAGAAGGTGCTGTGGTCGACGGGGGCGCGAGAGGTGGTGGAGCCGACCGATGCCAAAGAAAAGCAGCTGGTCAACGTTGTCGAAGAGATGGCGATCGCGGCCGGCGTGCCGCGGCCGCACATATGGATCGTGGACGACCCCGACCCCAACGCCTTCGCCACCGGGACGGACCCGCTGCACGCGCACTTGGCCGTGACCCAGGGCCTGCTCGATTTGTGCAGCCGCGAGGAGCTCCAGGCCGTGGTCGGCCACGAGCTCGGACACGTGAAGAACCTGGATGTGCGACTGATGACGACGCTCGCGGCGCTGGTGGGCGCGGTGGCGCTGATGCACGACGGCGTCACGCGGGTGCTGCGAGGGGGAGGCAATTGGGGAGGTGGGGGTAGCGGCGGGTCCTCAGGGGGAGGAGGGAAGAAGGGTGGCGCCGGTCCGCTCCTCATCGTGCTCCTCGTCGTCTGGATCATCTCCTGGATCCTGGCCCCCATCATCGCGCAAATCCTCGCGCTCGCCGTGAGCCGGAAACGCGAGTATCTGGCCGATGCGATGAGCGCTCAGTTCACGCGCAATCCGCTGGCGCTGGCCAGCGCGCTGCAGAAGATCGAGAACGCCGACGCGCCCACGACGCACATCAAGCGCGGCGCCGCGCACCTCTGCATCGCGGATCCTCTGGGCCGTCGGCTGACCGGGCACGAAGGGATGTTCGCCGACATGCTCGCCACCCACCCACCCATGGCCAAGCGGATCGCGATCCTGCGCGGCATGGGGTACGCCCAGCTGAAGAAGGAAGGAGGAGTGGGAGACAGCGGGGGGGGCGGCGCGTGACCGGATGGCTGGGCCGCCGGGCCCTCCGCGCCCTCCACGAGTTCCGCACGCGGCTCGCGCGCTACCACCTGCAGCAGCGCCGGCTCGCGCAGGCGGCATTGGCCAGTGATCCCGTGGTGGAGGCGGCCGTCCGGCGCCACATGCAGGACCACGGGCTCGGGGAGACGGAAACGCGCCGCCGGGTCGCGGCGTACGTCGACGAGATCGTGCCGCAGCTCAACGTCCTGTCGTACTACCGTATCGGGTACAACGTCTCGAAGCTGGTGCTCAACCTGCTGTATCGCGTCACGGTCGACTACCAGGACGAAGCGGCGCTCAGCGCGATCCCCAAGCACGACGTCGTGATCTACGTGATGAACCACCGCTCCAACGTGGACTACGTGGTGGTGGCGTACGTGCTGGCGTTCGGCGCTCACGTGAGCTACGCCGTCGGCGAGTGGGCGCGGGTGTGGCCCCTCGAGTATGTGTTCAAGTCGTTCGGATCGTATTTCGTCCGCCGGGGGTTCCGCGAGCCGCTGTATCACGCCGTGCTGGAGCGCTACATCCAGCTCATCACCAAGAACGGGGTGACCCAGGGGTTCTTCCCGGAAGGCCGGCTGTCACGCGACGGGCGGTTGGGCCCACCCAAGCTGGGCCTGCTAGACTACCTGTGTCGCACGCTGCTCGATCCGGAGTTCGCGCGCGACATCTGGTTCGTGCCGGTCGCGATCAATTTCGACCGCGTCCTGGAAGACCGCGCCCTGATCCGTGAGCTCGTGGACGAGCGCGATCGCCCGAGCCGGGGCGCGCAGCTCTGGACCGTCGTCACCTATCTCGGCGCCAATACCCTGCGTCTGATCACGGGCCGGCTGCGGCGCTACGGGCGCGCCGCCGTCAACTTCGGCACTCCGGTCTCGCTGCGGCGCTGGGTCGCCGACCGGCCCGGTGTGCTCGAGCTGCCCAAGGAACAGCGACTGCCCGCGTTGGAAGGACTCGCCGCCCTGCTGATGGACCGCATCGGGGCCATCATCCCGGTCACGCCGGTCCCGCTCGCCGCCGCCGGGCTGTTGTCGTTCGGGCAGACGGTGGTCTCCAAGGAAGCCCTGCTCGATCGCATGGACCAGCTGCGCGACCGGCTGCATGCGGTGAACGCAAAGGTCGTGCGGGGCGGTGCGCGCATCGCCGACGTGTGGGACCGGGCGTGGCGCATGCTGCGGATGCGGCGGCTGGTGGTGGCTGATGGCGATACGCTGGTCGTCCTGCCCAGAGGCCGCCCGCTGCTCGAGTTCTACGCCAACTCGATCGCGCACCTGCTGCCCATTCGGAGCCCCCGCCTGCCCTTTCACAAGACCCACGACATCGACCCCGACCTGCAACGGCTCAGGAGGTCGGTGGAGGACGGAGGAGGACGGGGGAAGCACCAGCCCGGTCGAGTAGATCGATCACCGTGAGGAGCAGTTCCCGGACGAGAAACTCGCTCGTCTCGTGACCCGCCAAGCGCGCGGCGCAGCGGGCGGCGGCCACGGCCTGATCGACCTCGGCGATGGCTGCCTGACGGCAGCGGGCCCGCGCATCCGGCATCCGACACAGCGGCGTCACAGCGGGCAAGCTACATAGGGCAGGGAACGGCCCGTCACCCGATTTCCCCGGGGCGCGCCGGTTTTTCCGCGCGCTTGACTACGTCAGGCGAGCTCCGCTTCGAGCTGCAGCAGCCGCCACCCGGTGAGCATCGCGCCGAGCAACAACACCGGGAGCACCTGCAGCCCTTGCAAGGCCAGCCCGGCCGCCACCGCCTGCTCCGGCGCAACGCCGAACGGCAGGAGCCCTACCACGAGCGCCGCCTGTGTCACGCCTACGTTGGCCGGCGTGGGACGCAGCAACCCGCTCAGGTTCGCGGCGATCAGGGCGGTGAACGAGGCCGCCAGCGACACCGGGACGTGAGTCGCCCGGAGCACCAGGTGGTACGTCAGCCACTGGGTCGCCCAGTTGTACAGCGCAAACGCCACCGGGAGGAGCAGCCGGCCGCCCTGACCCATCGTACGCAGCACCGCGAGTCGCGGCGCCAGGGCCGCCGGGAGCTGGTCCGCCAGCCAGGACCAGCCACGCGCCCAGGCGAGCAGCAGCACGACGACGAGCACGAGCCCCACAGCTACCTGCAGGGCGCGCAGCCAGGGCTCGAGATCGAGCAAGGTCGGCGCCATCACCAGGAACAGCGCGAGCGCGAGCGCCTCCGCGACCCGGGTCCACACCACCGACGACACGGCGGCGCCGACCGGCACGCCGGCGCGCTGCGCGATCACGTGCACGCGTGCGGCCTCGCCCGCGACGGCCACCGACAGGTCGTTCACCGCGGCGCCCACCAGGTTCGCCTCCTGCGCCTGCCGCCAGGTGTGCGGCGCCACGGGCTTGAGCACCAGGTGCCACCCCCAGCCCTTCGCGACGAGCGACGAGAGATTCGCGACGAAGGCGATCGCGAGGAGCCAGGCGTTGGCGCTGAGCAGCGCGGCAAAGGTGACCCGCCAGGGAAAGCCGGTGAGGAACTTGAGCGCCAGGCCTACGCCGATGAGCGTGAGCGCCCACCACACCCACCGCCAGCGGCGGGTCATGGAGCGGCCAGCTCCGCGAGGGGGCGGAATTGGTAACCGGCGGCACGGGCATCGTCGATGATTCCCGGCAAGGCGTCCGCGGTGCGGCGGCGATCGCCGTGCGGATCGTAGCCGTCACCGTCGTGCAACAGCACGATGGCTCCGGGGCATAGCTTGGCGCGCACCCGGCGCCGGATCTCCTGCGCCGACACGCGGGCGTCTGAGTCCCATACGCCGAACGTCCAACCGAACACCGTATACCCGAGGCGCCGGGCCGCAGGCGCGACGAAGGGATTGCGATAGCCGTGCGGGGCCCGGAACCCGCGTGGCGTGCGCCCGGTGGTCTCGACGATCAGCGCGTGCGTGCGGTCGAGCTCGTCACGAATCCGCTTCGGCCCGGCGAAGTGCAGCTTCCGATGGCGATACGTGTGGTTGCCGAGGCCGTGGCCGGCGCCGGCGACCTGGCGCGCGACGTCGGGAAAGCGTCGGACGTGATCCCCCACCAGAAAGAACGCGGCGGGCACGCCCGCGGCGGCGAGCGTCTCGAGGATCGGCTCGGTGGTGGCGGGGTTGGGGCCGTCGTCGAACGTGAGGTAGACCACCCGCTCGGCGCGCGATCCGCGCCCGACCGCGCGCCCGAACAGGGGGCTATTGGGCTCGTAGGTTCCGTACGCCCAGGCGCCGACCGCGGCGCCGAGGGTCGCGAGGGGCACGGTGAGAGTCATGAGGGTGGGAAAATACGAGGCCCCCGGGACGGCACGATAGGCCGCCCGGGGGCCCTACACATCGGTTACCCGGAGCCGGGGGATTGCTCCCTCCGTTCTTCGTCCTGCCGCCGCCGGTTGACTGATTCGTCGCTCGGTAGGGCGAACAGGAGCTCCGGCTTCCATCCCCAAGCAGCCTGGCCGGGCCGCAAGGTTCACCGATGTGGGTGCTACGGGTCAGATCGGGTCGCGGACCGACCTTCCGCACTGCGCGTCGAGGCACCACGTCGACGCGGGTGGGGCACGCGACTGGCCCCATCTATCCGAGCCGGAGAGCCTGCTCCCGGATCGCCGGCCGCCTGAGCCCTTGTTTGCATCGGCGGCCTCCCCGGAATTTCCGCTCGGACCCGACTTAGAGGCGTGGCTGGGACACCAGGTCCCGACCCTTCCCTCCAAGCCGCGTGGACAGCAATATAGGGGCCCCGCAAAATCGCGCAAGTGCCGATATTTCTTCGGGTTAGCTCACTTCGGTGTGCATCGTGTGTGGACACTAAACGAGCCCCGCGCCTGCTATTGGCGCGACCGTCCACAGATTGTGGAGTTGTTGATTAACAAATGCAGGTCGGTGGAGGTTGGGCCCTTGTTCACGGTTCCAATCCCACTTCGTGATAGGTATACGGCTCATCCGCGTGAGGCGGGAGAAACAAGCCCCCCGCGCCGCCAGTTGCGAACCAGCCGGCGAGCAGCTGAGTCGAATGGGTCGCGCCGGCGGGCGCGTTGAACAGCGTCTGCAACCAGCGGCGGATGTGACGCAGCTCCGGCGCGCGCCGGCCGAGCATCGCGATGACGGCTCCCAAGCCCAGCGTGGCGCGCAGGAAGTGCGCGATGGCGTGCACGCGCTGTGCGAAGATGTACGCGCGCACGCCGGGCTCGTCATACAACAGCGTCCCCTCATACGGATCCGCGGGCGGCGCGTCCATGCGCGGGCCGAAGTAGATGAACACACGTTGATCACCATCTTTGCGCTCGACGACGGCCGCGGCCGCATCGGTGCCGACCCGCGCCGCGTGAATCAAATCGTCGGCCGCGAGGATGCCGACCGCCACGGTCCACTCGAGCGCGGCGAGCGCCTGATCTAACGGACAGCCGACGGCGTCGTCGTACGCGAGGAGCCGGGGCGCCTCGCCCGCGCGGAGGAAAAAGTGCGCCAACGCCTCGGCACGATCGTCGAACGTGCGGGTCTGGCGAGAGGTTGCGGGAACCGTCATCGGGACATTATAACCAAGGGTTCCAGCGACTCCCAAGAGGACTGTCATGCGCTGCCTGGCCGTGCTGGTGTGGTTCGCCGCGATTTCGCTCCGGGCGCAGACGCCCACGCCGTCGGACTCGACGCGGGTGGACTCGACCGCACCGCCCGCACCACCGGCAGCGCCCGCGCCGCCCACCCTGGAACAGAAACGGTTCCTCGACGGCTTGCGCACGGCGACGCGCGGCGTCGCGCAGCTGAAGGAGGGTGTGAGCCGCGTCACGCGCGCAGGGCGTGACTCGCTCGCCCAGCGCCGCGCCGGACGGTTTCTCGCCGGTGTGTGCGGCAGCGGCCGCGCCTTCCTGAAGCGGGGCCGTCCGCGCATGGTGCCGACCGTCTACGAAGACTCGGTCGGACTCGCGGCGCGCAAGCTGGTCACGCAGATGGACACGTTGATCGGGTACGCCCCGACGTGCGAGCTAAAGGCGACGAGCGCGCCCGACGTGACGGCGACCGAGCTGGGCAAGCGAATGAAGAACTACGACGCCGCGCTGCGCGATTTTCGCGTGGCGATCGGATTGCCGGTGCGTGACGACACCTCTAAGACAGTAAAGCGACAATAAGAAACAGACGCCAAGACGCAAAGACACAAGTAAATACTAAACAACAACTTCTGAAGTTAGGCGTGGCGTCGTGAAACTGTCTCTTTGGCAACGTGTCGGCGCTGCGGCACGGGCTTATTGACAGGGCTGGGGTGGCAGCCTACCTTAGGCCCCGGTTCAAGCAATACGTGGCACCGTCACCGGTTTGTCTGCGCTCCGCGAGGACCACTTGTCTCGCGGTTTTTGTTTGAGCCCGTCTCTGGTCGCGGTGGCCAGGGCCGCACATGTCCGGGGCAGTGCCCCTTAGTGCAGAGGTTCACACGGTATGGCAAAGGGTAAGGTGAAGTGGTTCAACGACGCGAAGGGCTTTGGCTTCATCGCGCAGGAGTCGGGTCCGGACGTGTTCGTCCACTTCACGGCGATCCAGGCTGAGGGCTTCCGCAGTCTCGCCGAAGGCGACACGGTCGAGTTTGAGGTCGCCCAGGGTCCGAAGGGCTTGCAGGCACAGAACGTCCGCAAGGTCTGAACGGCGCGGATCGCAGCGGGAGCGGGTCCGGGGCGGTGCCCCGGGCCCGTTTTCATTGGAGCAATCGTATATTGGCCCCATGACGGTCGCAGCCCGCATCGCATTGTTGATGGTCTTGTGGCCAGCCGCGGTGGCGGGGCAGGCCACGCCGTCAACTGCCCCTGCCCCCCCTACCCCGCCTCCCTACCGCGGCTTCACGCCCGGCCTCGACTATCGGGCCTTCGTGGAGCGAGCGCGTGCGCTCGCGGACGGCGACCAGTTACGCTGCCAAACCTCACCCCGCACGGCACAGGTGATGGAGTGTGCCGTGCCGATCCGTGACCCGGCCGACGGCGCGCGCTTCTACCTGAGCGCCCACTTCATCGAGAGCAACGCCGACATGGTGGCGTTCTACGACTCGGCGG
Source organism: uncultured bacterium (assembly GCA_965653495.1). Classification (GTDB taxonomy): domain Bacteria; phylum Gemmatimonadota; class Gemmatimonadetes; order Gemmatimonadales; family GWC2-71-9; genus AG41. The sequence goes on from CBFHAJ010000022.1 coordinate 29,060, forward strand.
GCTTCGGCAATACCCGGGGCGTGGCGCTCGTGGATCACACCAAGCGCGACCTCACGCGCGTGTTCGGACGGCCGCACGCGCTCGGGAAGGCGGCCTGGCAGTGGCGCTACGGCCGCCGTGTGATCCGGCTCAGTTGGCGCGGTCGCGGGACCGCGCGCTGGGTCTCGATTACGCTCACGGACGGCGCGGTGATGGACCGAATTGCGCGGTATGTGAAGACAGACGCAAGGCGTAAGCCGTAAGGGGCCGGCTTACGGCTTACCCCTAGCGGCTTGGACCAGTCGTTCCGCCAGCTCCCCTACGCCCCTCACACTGTCTCTCCCCAGCTGATCCGACCAGCGGTGCGGAATCGCGACCTCGCCGTCGCGCGCGCCGAGCAGGGCCCCCGCCACCGCGGCGTTGGTGTCGGTGTCGCCACCGGCTTCGACGAGGAAGATCAGCGCGTCCTCGAGCGACGGACGGTGCACGGCGCACCAGAACGCGATCTCGACGCAGTGCACCACGTAGCCGATCTCATTGGCCAGGGCGAGCGGCAGGTCGCTTTCCTGCTCCCAGGGGACGCGCCGGATGGCATCGAGGAGCTGGCGCGGGGCCGTCCCCTGCAGCCGGTGCAGCACTTCTTCGACGAAATACGGGTTGCCGTGAAGCAGCTCGCGCGCCGCCAGGTTCACGGCCGCGGCTCCCCACGTGCAGCGCTCGTCGGCATGCGTGATCGCAGCCTGCTGCGCCGAGACGCGGATGAGCTTGTCGACGTTGTCGTGGTAGCGCAGGGCGACGGGGATGCACCGCATCACGGCGCCATTGGAGGCGGAGCGCGGCCCCTTGGTCTGGCGGCCGGCCTCGAACGGCTCCGTGCCGCGCTCGATGAGCCGCAGGGCGCGCTGCGTGGTCAACCCTACGCCCCGGCCGTCCAGCTTCATCCACTTGACCCAGCGCTCCGCTACGTCCGAGGCATCGAAGTCCCCTCGCGCCGCGAGCGATTCGCCGAGCAGCAAGGTCATCGCGGCGTCGTCGTCGAACGGCGAGCCCTTGGGGGGCGGCTGGAGATCGCGCACGCCCTGCGGGAACGCGGCGCGTATCGCCTCAGCAGTGCCGAGGCGTTCGGTGGGCACACCCAGCTGATTTCCCACCACGAGCCCGAGCAAGGCGCCGCGCGCGCGGGTGACCAGCCGGGGATCAGGACCGGCGTCGGGAAGAGGGGAAGTGTCGGTCACGTCTCGCGCTAGTACTCGAGCACCACGGCCCCGCTCTGCGGGGTGACGCGGGTCGCGAACCCGTCCCGGTCGACGTGCGGTCCCGAATAGGGGTGGGCAGTGTTGTACGCGGCGACGCTCGAGTTGCGGTACAGCCGGTAATACCCGATGTGCGCCCGGACGGCGCCCTTGGGAACGAGACAGCCGCAGCGGACCGTGGCGGCGGTACCGGGATTCACGGCCAGGGTGATGTCAGACGCACTGGTGTTGGTGATGAGCGGCGCGAAGTAGGTCTGACCGCCTGCCGTCGGCGTGATCTCCATTTTGCGACGGCGTTCGAGCGTTCCCTCCATAGGCTCGCCGAGCGGAGGGCTGCCCGGTCGCACGAGGCGCCAGTGCAGCACCGTCTCGCGGTCGCGCGGCATGAACACGCGGGCGGTCGCGTCGGGCCGAATCGTATCCATCGGCACGCCGCTGCGCAGGATTTCGACCGGCTCGACGAGACCATTGTGCACGAAGGTGGCGGCCGATCCCAGGTACCCCGCCCGGCGGGCCAGGACGCCGCCGAGCAGGACGGCCATGCCCGCGGCGGCCCACCAGCCCAGGCGCCCCGAGCGGGCGCGCATCTCCCCCGACTTGCGCACCTTGCGCTCGAGGGTGCGCGCCCCGACGAGCCGGGTCGACCCGGACGCGCGGCCGGTCGCGAGCGCCGCCAGCACTTCGTCGGCGCTCTGAAAGCGGTCCTCGGGTTTTTTTGCCAAACACCTCACAATCACATCCGACAGCCAGCGCGGGATCTTGGCGTTCTTTTCGCTCGCCACCGGGACCGGATCGGCCAAGTGCTTGCCCACGATTTCGGCGCTGGAATTACCATCATACGGTGGTGTCCCGGTCACCATCTGGTACAGCATGGCGCCGAACGCGTACAGATCGCTCCGTCCGTCGAGGTTTGCCTGGCCCAGCGCCTGCTCCGGGCTCATGTACTGCACGGTGCCGACGGTGAAACCGGTGGCCGTCTTCGCGGCCGCGCCGGGCTCACCTGAGGGATCGAGCAGCTTGGCGATCCCGAAGTCCACGAGCAGCGTGCGCCCGGTGTTCGCTTCGACCATCACATTGTCGGGCTTGATGTCACGGTGGACGAGCCCCTGCGCGTGGGCGTGGGCCAGTGCCTGGAGCACGGGCCCGGCCACGTCGAGTGCCCGGTCGGTGGAGAACGGGCCGCGCCGCCGCAGCGCGTCGGCGAGCGACTCTCCCTCCACGAACGGCATGACGTAGAACACCAACCCCTCGCCGTCGCCGATGAAGTGAATCGGCAGGATCGACGGGTGCTGGAGGCGAGCCAGCGCCTTGGCCTCCTGGCGGAAGCGCGCCAGCATCCCCGGCGTCCACGCGATCTCGGGATGCAGCACCTTGCAGGCCAGGCGG
>CBFHAJ010000023.1:0-31174 GCA_965653495.1 uncultured bacterium
GTGACATCGTGGCCCCGATGATCCGCAACGCGGCCGCCTGCTGCGAAATGGGCCTACCCGTCGCGGACATGCTGCGTGGCTACCTCGGCAGCGACGACTCGCCGTCGCGCGGGCGTGACCTGCACGTGGGCGCGTGGCAGCGCGGCGTGCTGCAGCCGATCTCCCACGTGGGCGACATGGTGCCGGTGATCGCCGGGATCGGGCTGTCGCTCAGCATGAACGGCCAGCAGCGCGTCGCGCTCACGTGGATCGGCGACGGTGCGGCGAACACGGCCGCGGCCCACGAAGGCACCAACTTCGCCGCGGTGCGCAAGCTTCCCGTGATCTTCGTGCTGCAGAACAACCAGGTGGCGCTGGGCACCCGGCTCGAGCAGCACCACCGCCCGGGCACCTTCAGCGAGTGGGCCGCGAGCTACGGCATCCGTGGCGCGGGGTTCGACGGCAACAACGTGCTGGACGCGTTCGCGGCGACCCGGCTCGCGGCCGACCGGTGCCGGGCCGGCGACGGACCTGCCCTGCTGGTCGCCGAGACGTTCCGCATGGGTGGGCACGCGACCCACGACGAGCGTGAGGCACGCGAGACGTTGCCGGAGGAGCTGTTCAAGACGTGGGGCCAGCGGGACCCGATTGGATTGTACGAGGAGTACCTGAAGGAGGACGGGGTCGCCGCGACGCGGCTCGAGGAGGTCGAGACCGCCGTCGCGGCGGAGGTGGAGCAGGCGGCGGCGGAGGCGGTGCAGAGCCGCGACCGGATGCCGCCCGGCGAATCGGCGCTGGTGGGCGTGTACGCGAACGGGAAGGGGAGACAAGCATGATGAAGCACATCACGGTAGGCCTGGTTGCCCTGGCGCTCTCCTCCACCGGCCTCCACCGACCTCCACCGCCCTTCACCGTCCTTCGCTTCGCGGACATCCACGCGGAGTACGTCAAGGTCCCCGCTGGACGCGATACGCTCACCGCGTACCTCGCGTATCCCGAGCGCAAGGATCGCGCGCCGGCGGTCGTCGTGATCCACGAGATTTTCGGCATGTCGGACTTCATACGGCAAACCACGGAGCAGCTGGCGCGCGACGGCTTCGTCGCCATCGCGCCCGACCTGCTGTCGCGCCGCGGCGGCACGCCCGCCTCGACCGACTCCGCGCGCAAGTTGATCGCGGGGCTGAACGCGGACACGGTCACCAGTGATCTCGACGCGACCGTCGCCTATGCGAAGCGCCTCAAGGCGGTCCGCCCCGATCGCATCGGCGTGATCGGATTCTGCTGGGGCGGGGGCCAGAGCTTCCGGTACGCGACCAACAATCCGTCGCTGGGCGCGTTCGTGGTGTGCTATGGCCCGGGTCCCGACGCCGTCGCCATCGCGCGCATCCGCGCCCGCGGGCTCGGCGTATACGCCGAGAACGACGCGCGCATCGACGCCGGGCTCCCCGACGTGGACGCCGCGGTGCGGACGTACCACAAGCAATACCACTACACGGTCTACCCGGGCGTCGGACATGGCTTCCTGCGCTCGCGCGAAAAGCCGGAGGTGGCGGACAGCGCGTGGGGAGCGATCGTTCGGTTTTACAGGGAGAGCTTGAAGTAGAGGTCGGTAGAAGTCGGAAGAGGTCGGGAGAGGAGGAGTCCCGGGCAACCCCTGCCGACCTCTACCGGGCTCTCCCGACTTCTACCGACCTGCCTGCAGGTACTCCCTCGCCCTCTCGAGCTCCGGATCCTTCCCAGCGAGTAGATCTTCCACCGTGGGCACCACGAGCACGTCGGGTTTGACCCCGACGCCCACGAACTCCGTTCCGTCGGCGAACGCGTGGCGGGTCACGGAGAACTGCACCGCCCAGTTCTTGGGGAGCGGGAACGTCGCGACGTCGCCCGCGCTCCCGGCCGACGGCTCGCCGATGATCACGCCGCGTCCCGTGCCGCGAAACGCGGCGAGGAGGTCCTCGCCGGCGCTCGCCGTCGCGCTCGACGCGAGCAGCGCGATCGGACCGCCGTAGGCGGGGTGGTCGCGCCGCGGCGTAACGCTGCCGGCGTCCGGTCCGTACCAGGTCAGGGCGGAGTCGGGCAGGCGCCAGGCGCGGAACGCCGCGCGGTACTGGGGCGTTTTCCAGCGCACGGGCGTGAACGCCTGATCGGTGAGGCGGGCGAGAATCGCGTATGCGTATTCGGTGCGGCCCTCGCTCGCCCGCCGCAAATCGAGCACGAGCCCCTGCACGGCGTGAAAGTCGGGAAACAGCCGGTCGAACTGGTGGACGACCTCCTCGTCTGCGAGGGACGCGATACGCACGACCGTCACCCCGCCCGGCAGCGTGTCCGTAGCGAACGCGGCCGGGTCGAGCGGCCAGCGGTCGTTGAGCGACAGGCTGCGGGTGACGCTCAGACCCCTCTGGTCGGCGCCCGGGACGCGCACCAGCAGATGCAGGCTCGTGCCCTTCTCTCCCTGCAGCATCCAGGACACCGCCCGTTGCCAGCGCTCCGCGGGCGTCCCCCCGGGGGTCTCGGGGAGCACGGAGTCGCGGATCCAGGTCTCGGCGGGAATCCCCTGGACCGCGAGGATCTCGGCCAGGCGGTCCGGATGGGCGACCCGCATCTCGTCGTTTTCCGCGTAGCCCATGATGAACGGGCGCCGGGCGGCGCTCTCGAGCAGCAGCGGCGGACGAGCGATGCGGGACCGGAGATGTGGCGGCGCGATCACCGCGGCCTGACCGTCGCCGAGCAGCGTGACGAACCGCCGCAAGCGGCGGTAGAACAGATAGTCGGACTGCGGTTCGGTCGCGAGCTTCAGGTTCGCGGTGAGCGCCGAATCCCAGTCGGCGCGCACGTGGTCCCAGTAGGCGAAGTTGTACCGGGCCTCGGCCCAGACGGTGGCGAGCGCGTAGGCCCGCTCGGCGGCGGTGAGCTGCTGCGCAACGGACGCGTCCGGCAACGCGAGCGACGTCCCGACCAGCCACGCCAGGAGCCGTGAGCGAGTGGTCACGCGCCTAATCTATCTGCTTCTGTTCGTCGCGCCCCAGCCGCTGCTCTATTGCTACCTGCGGGCTCGCCTGCCTGACCCCGCCCAACCCGGCCGGGCGCGCGTCGTGCGGATCGCCCTGGCGCTCGTGTTCGCGCTGTTCAATCTGCCGTGGCTCCTGGTGGCGCAGCGCGCCCTCACCGGTTCGATGTGGAGCGTCGGCCGGCTGCCGCTCACGGGGCCGTGGATCGCGTGGCAGCTGTTGGGATGGATCTTTTGCGCGTTGGTGAGCCTGTACATCGTCGGAAAGGCGGTGGGGCGGACGGCCGGACGGTTACTGCAACGGTCCACCGTCCGCCCTTCCGCCGGTCCGCCCGACCGCCTGCTGTCCCGCCGCCGCTTCCTCGCCCGCGCGACGTATGCCTACGCGGGCGCCGGCGCCGCGTTGTCGACGCACGGCATCTGGAGCGCCTACCGCCTCCCGGAAGTGACCCGCCGCACCCTCACGTTCCCCGATCTGCCGCCGGGGCTCGACGGGCTCACGCTGTTGCACCTCTCCGACCTGCACGCCGGAGTCCATCTGGGCGAGGACACGATGCAGGAGATCGTACAGCGCGCCAACGCGCTCGCGCCCGATCTGATCGTGCAAACGGGGGACATGATCGACATCTCGCGGTCCTACATTCCGTCCTACGTCCGCGCGTTCCGGGAGCTGCGCGCCCCGCTCGGCGTCGTCACGGTCCTCGGGAACCACGACTACTACACGGGGGAGCAGGAGGTCATCCAGGGGTGCCGCGACGCCGGTCAAGTGTTCGTGCGCAACGGCTGTCACGTGATCGAACGCAACGGCGCCGTGCTGGCGCTGCTCGGGATCGACGACCCGCACAACTGGCAGGTCGACGATCCCCAGGTGACGGACGTAAACGCGGCGCTGCGCGCCGCGCCCGCTCAGGGGTTCCGCGTGCTGCTCGCGCACCGGCCGGGGGCGTGGGACACGGCGGCGCCGCGCGGCATTCCACTTACACTCGCGGGACACATCCACGGCGGGCAGTTCTATCTGCCGGTGATTGGGTGGTCGCCCGGTCGCCTGATCACGAAGTACGTGATGGGGCACTTCCAGCGGGGCCGGAGCCAGCTGTATGTGAGCCGCGGGATCGGGGTAGTGGGCGTGCCGATTCGGGTCTTCGCGCCGCCGGAGATTGAACTGTTCGAACTGCAGCGGTCGGCCGATCCCTACCGTCCGGCGGACCGCCCGTCCGCCTGACCGCCGGGGACGCGGGGGGAGGGGCTGGCGATCGCATCCCACGCACTCTCGAGCGCCAGGCTCACCCCCGCGTGCGTCTCTGCCCACTCCCGGGCCGACACCCGCTCGATCACGAGCGTGACCACCGCGAGCCAGACGCCCGCCCACACCTCCGCGGCCCCAGATTTCACGGTGCCGTCGGCCTTTCCCTGCGCGATCAGACTCTCCAGGCCGAGCCGGAAGTCGCGGGCGGTCTTGCGGCTCTCGTCGTCGAGCAGATCGTCCGCGCGCAGCACGAAGAACAGACGGGCCACCGCCGGCTCGCGCGCGGCACCCGCCACCAGCCCGCGGGCGACCTCCACGAGCTTGTGCCGCGGGCCGACGTTGAGCGCGTCGGCGTCGCGCACTACCTTGTCCGCCCAGCGCCCCGCCGCTCGGTACAGTTCGTTGAAGAATTGCTGCTTGCTCGCGAAGTGGCGGTAGATCGTACCCTCCGCGACGCCGGCCTTCTTGGCGATCGCGGGCGTGGTGGTGTCGTGGTATCCCTGGACGGTGAACAGCTCGAGCGCCGCGCGGACCAGCCGCTCGCGCGTGAGGTCGGCCTGGGTCATCGCGCGCGAATCTAACGGGCGGCGCGGGGTTCCCCAACCACCGGGGCGCCACTAGGTTTCCGCCGCTCGCTCCGCTCGTTTCGCTTCGGAGGCTCTCGCGCCCATGCGCATGCTCGTCCTGGGCGCCGGTCTGCAAGGGTCGGCGTGCGCATACGACCTGTTGCAGCAGCCCGGCGTCGAACGCGTCACCGTCGCCGACCTGGAGCCCAAGCGCGTCTCGGGCTTGCTCGAGCGGTATCTCGGGAAGCGACTCGAGCTGCGCGCGCTCGACGTGCAGGATGACGCGGCGCTGCGCGAGGCGATGCGCGGGCACGATGCGGTCCAGAACGCGTCGCCCTACTACTTCAACCTGCAGGTCGCGCGGGCGGCGATCGACGCCGGCGTGCACTGCGCCGATCTCGGCGGCAACACCGAGATCGTGTTTCAACAGAAAGCCCTCGACGCCGCGGCGCAGGCGCAGCGTGTGTCGATCATTCCCGACTGCGGCCTGGCGCCGGGCATGGTCAACATCCTCGCGGCCGAAGGGATCCGCCGCGTGGGCAACGCCGACAGCGTCAAGATCTACGTCGGCGGCCTGCCCCAGCACCCCGAGCCGCCGCTCAACTATCAGATCGTCTATTCCCTCGAGGGCGCGCTGGATTACTACACGACGCCTTCGTGGGTGCTGCGCCAAGGCAAGCCGGCGCGCGTCGAGGCGCTCTCCGAGCTCGAGCGAGTGGACTTCCCGGCGCCGGTGGGCGAGCTGGAAGCATTCCACACCGGCGGCGGCATCTCCACTCTGCCCTGGGCGTACGCGAGTCGCGTCCGTACGATGGAATACAAGACGCTCCGCTACCCGGGCCACGCCGCCATCATGCGGCCGATCCGAGAGCTCGGGTTGCTCGACCTGACCCCGGTCACGATCCGCGGTGCAGGAGTGGTGCCGCGCGAAGCGTTCATCGCGACCGTGTCACCCAAATTGACGAAGCCCGAGGGGCGCGATCTCGTGGCCTTGCGGGTCGAGGTCAGGGGAGCCAACGGCGAGCGGGCGGCCTGGCAGCTGCTCGACTACTACGACGCGGCGCACGGTATCAGCGCCATGATGCGAACCACGGGCTACTCCCTGGCGATCACGGGGCTCATGCAGGTGGATGGGCGCATCGCGACGCAGGGCGTGCGGACGCCGGACGAGGCCGTGCCGTTTGGGGAGTATGTGAAGGAGCTGGCGAAGCGGGGGGTGGAGATCCGGGAGGTGCCCTAACGCGGAACGTGGAAGTGGGAACGCGGAACAGAGAGTGATCCTGCCGTTCCGCGTTCCGCGTTCCCACTTCCGCGTTTCAGTAGCTCCACGTCGTCCCGAACACGAACCGCCCGCCCTCGCTCCCCCGGCCGTAGCCCGCCACAATGAGGGAGTTGCGCAGCACGCGTAACGCCACCTCCCCCCCGCCGCTCCGGTGCAGGTCGGTCGTCGTGAGGCGCACTGCCTCACCGGGCCCGAACACGCGTCCTGCGTCGTAGAATGCCACCAGCTTGAGCTCCACCGCGTCGCCGACCGCGATCACCGCGTAGCGGGCTTCGAGACCCCCGAGCAGCTTCCCCGGTCCGGTGAATCGCCCGTCGTAGAACCCGCGCAGCGAGCGGTACCCGCCCACCGCGACGAACGGCAGCTCGCTCGTCTCCATATCCTGTTGCACGGCGAGCGGAGGATTCCCACCTATCCCTTCGGCGGCGAGCCGCCCGGCGAACACGAGCCGGCGCAGCGGGCGCACCTGCAGGGTGGCCTGGCCGGTCGTGCGGGTGTATCCGGTGCCGCTCGCGAACAGCGCCTCGATCTCCACTCCCGCGTGCGGGTCCACCTCACTCTCGCGGGTGTCGAACACGACGCCGGCGCGCACCACCTTGTCGGTGAAGGGAACGCTCCCGGAATCCACCCGCCCCGCCGCGAGATCGTCGCGGAACACGCTCGGGCCCGGAAGCACTCGGAAGTCCGTGTGGGTCACGGCGCCGCCCACGAGCAGCCGCAGGCGGCCGACCAGGCGCCGCTGCAGGGTGGCGCGCGCCGCGAGCCGGGTACGGCTCAAGCGGTAGAAGTAGGCCCCGACCAGGCTGACGCTGTCGGGCGAGTAGCGGGTGTCGTTCCCCAGCCCGTAATAGCCGAGGCGGTTGTCGCGCACGGCCGCCAGCGTGCCGCGTACCCGCCACCCCCGCCACCAGGCGGGCGCCTGGGCATCGGCCACTACCGCCCAGCTGCCTTTGGTGCTGGCGCCGACATCGAGACTGAGCGACGCGCGCGCCGGCTCGGGCCGCTCGATGAACCCGACCGGGCTGTAGCGACCGTAGTGGACGGCCCCCCACAGCCCGCCCGTGGTGGAATAGGAGAGATACGGATAGAAGTTGTCGCGCCAGTAGCGTTGCGCGTGCAGCGCGGGCGCTGCCGCGAGCAGCGCCAGCGCCGCGCTAACGGCTCGCAGTGGAGCGCTCGTAGAGAAACGCTGCGTCGACGAGCTTTGCCTCGGAGCCGTCGTGCACCGCGAACTTGCCCGGATACAGCGAGGCCGCCCCGAACTCGCCCCGCTTGTTCACGGCGTAGAACTTGAGGTCGAACGCGGGGCGGCCGCGCTCGTCGAGCAGCCGGGGCTCGCTGGTCTTCACCACTCGCTTGAGCGTCTCGAGACAGGCGTCGGTCGGCTTCATGCCGCGCCGCATGTGCTCGACCGTGAGAAACCCGCCGCACACCTTGATGTTCGACTCCCCGCGCCCCGTCGAGCCCGCCGCCCCGATGTCGTTGTCCGTGTATTGGCCGGCGCCGATGATCGGGCTGTCGCCCACACGCCCGGGAATCTTGAATGCCAGCCCGGCCGTGGTCGTGACCGACGAGATGTCGCCCTGGGGCGTGACCCCGTTGCAGTTGATGGTGCCGGTCGGGCGGCTCACCATGTGCTCGGTCTCGGGGACGTCCAGGTAGTCGTCGTTGGGGCTCAGGTTGGCGCGCCAGTGAAGCCAGACCTCGCGGGAATGCTCGGTCAGCAGGTCTTCCTCCTTGAAGCCGTATGACAGGGCGAACTTTTTCGCCCCCTCTCCGACGAGCAAGATGTTGTTGGTGTACTTGAGCACCAGCTTGGCCACCTCCGAGGGCGTTTTGATCCCCTCCAGCGCCCCCACGGCGCCGGCGCGCTTGGTCGGGCCGTGCATGCACGACGCGTCCAGCTGCACCACGCCCTCGGCGTTGGGGAGGCCGCCGTATCCCACCGAGTCGTCGGTGGGGTCGAGCTCCTGGATCTTCACGCCTTCGATCACGGCGTCCAGCGTGTCCGTGCCCTGCAGGAGCAGGTCGAACGCCCGCGTCACGGCCCGCAACCCGTTGGCGCTCGAGATGACGACCGGCTTGGCAGCCCAGCGCGAGCGCGGCCCAATGGGGCGTGGCGGCCGCATCGGAAAGGGAATGTCGAAGGCGCCGCTGGCCGCCACGCCGGCGGCGGCGGAGGTAGAGGCGAGAAAACGGCGGCGGGACAGCGTCTCAGGCATGGCGGCACTCCGCTGAACGACAAGAGGTGCCTAGTTCTTACGCGGGGGAGCCGGCGCTGTCAACTTGCTCCGCCTCACAGCCCGCCCTAACGTTCCGACCGTGGAACCCGTTGAGCTCTCGCTCGTCGTCCCGGTGTACAATGAGCGCGCCAGCCTGCCCATCCTAGTGGAGGAGATCGGCACCGCGTTGGCCGGACGCCGCTACGAGATCGTGGCCGTCGACGATGGCTCGACGGACGGGTCGCTCGAGGTCCTCAAGGCCCTGAAGCGTGATCATCCCGAGCTGCACATCGTGGCATTCGCCGGGAATGCCGGGCAGACCGCGGCGTTCGCCGCGGGATTCCGCGCGGCCCGCGGCGGCGTGATCGTGACCCTGGACGCCGACCTGCAGAATGATCCAGCCGACATCCCCGTCCTCGTCGCGGAGCTGGGGCAGAGCGGCGCGGCCGCCGTCGCGGGCTACCGGGTCGACCGGCGCGACACCGGGTGGAGGCGGCTGCAGAGCCGCATCGCCAACAGCGTGCGCAACCGCCTCAACCGCGAGTCGATCCGCGACACGGGCTGCTCGCTCAAAGCGTTCCGGGCGGAGGCGCTGCGCGAGCTCGCGCTGTTCAACGGCATGCACCGCTTCCTGCCCACCTTGATCCGGCTGAACGGGGGGAGCGTGCGGGAAGTAGCGGTGCGCCACCGCGCGCGCCGTTACGGAAAGACGAAGTACGGGATGTGGAATCGCATGTTCCGATCATTGGTGGACGCGCTCGCGGTGCGCTGGATGCAGCGGCGGGCGTTGCGCTACCGCGTGCGGGAGGAGCTGCCCTGATGCATGAAGAGTTGGTTCGACAGATCGACCTGGAGCTGGACGGCGAGCTCAGTCTGCCGGAGCGTGCCGCGCTCGCGCGCCATCTCGCCGGGTGCCGGCACTGCGCCGAGGCCCGGGTCAGCCATCTCGAGATGCGGGTCGCGTTCGCACGCTCCGCCGGGGAGCCCCACGCCCGGACGGTGCCCCGCCCCCGCATCAAGGCGCGCGTGCTGGCGCTGTCCATCGTGTTCGGCCTCCTCGCCGGCGCGGCCGCGGGGTGGCTGGCGCACCAGCAGTGGGGCGGGCCGGGCCCGGCATCGCTCGAGGCGACGCGTGCGACGCTCGTGGCACAGTAGCCTCGTCGTGGCGGCCGTGCTCGGCGCCGCGATGGCGGCCCAGGCGCCGAACTACCGAGTGACCTATCACCTGCGCGTGGTCACGGTGGCGGCCGCGCTGGATACCCAGCTGCTGGCCAGCGGCGTCGTGGCGGGCCCCCCCGAGACGAGCCTGCGCCTCACCCTCCGCGCCGGAAGCGCCGAGCTGCGCGGGCTGCTGGGTACCCTCCCCGAGCCCGACACCGTCAATCTCGCGGCCCTTTTTTTCAGTCGCCGCCAGCTCAGTCGGTCCCGGCGGGGACTGCCTTTGTGGGAAGAGGACAGCTACCGGCGCTGGGCCCGGATCGGCTGGGGCGGTACCGCCCGCCTCTACCCTTTCGGGAGCGACGTAGCCCACAAGTCCATATGGATCGAGATCACCGTCGATCGCCAGTTCGCCGCCGGCGAGACCCGGGCGAGCGAGGAAGTCACGATCGTCGACAGCTCGATCGCCTTCGCCGCCGACGCGGTCATCCCACCGCGACGGGTGACCGTGCGAATGAGCCTGGTGCGCGGCGATACGGCGAGCAGCGTCCGCGCCGTTGACCTCGTGCCCGAGGCGCCGGGCCGGCGGGTGAGCTTCGTGTTGGGTGGCGAAACCTCCGACTTCGATGTGACGCTGGAGCGGCCCGACCCGCCGCGCACCGGGCGCGACAGCGCCCTCGCCGTCGATGCCGACGTGGTGTGCCTGCGGCTCCTCGTCCCCGGATCGTCGGGACCCGCGCGCGTCCGCTGCGGCCGCCTCGACAACGTGGCCCGGCGCCTGGCCCTCGTGGATGGCGACACCCTGGTCGCCACGTTCGCCTGGCCCGCCGTGCGCTGAGCGCGATATTTCCTGCGATGCCCAGGAAGCAGCGGCTCGACCCGGCGATCTTCCACCTCCCCGTCGACAAGATGCGGGAAGGCTACTACTCGGATAAGTACTTCGTCCGCACCCGCGAGCTGCTCCTCAAGGACAAGCACCGCCCCTGCGTCACCATGCAGGTGTTCGGCAAGTCGAGTGCCTTCCTGGGCGGGATCGACGAGGCGATCGCCATCCTCAAGCTGTGCGCGGTCGAGTGGGACGAGCTGCAGGTGTCCGCCCTGTACGACGGCGATGAAATCGAGCCGTGGGAGACCGTCCTGCTCATCGAGGGTCCGTACGACGCGTTCGCCCACCTGGAGACGCTGTATCTGGGCGTGCTGGCCCGGCGCACCAAGGTGGGGACCAACACGCGCCGCGTGGTCGACGCTGCCCGGCCCAAGCAGGTGATGTTTTTCCCCGCGCGCCACGATCACTGGTTGGTGCAGACCGGCGACGGCTACGCGGCTCACATCGCCGGCGCGATCGGCGTCTCGACCGACGCGCAGGCGTCGTGGTGGGGGTCGGAGGGCGTCGGGACCGTTCCCCATGCGCTCATCGCCGCGTACGGCGGCGACACGGTGCTGGCTTCGCGCAAGTTCGCGGAGCGGATGGACCCCGGCGTCCGTCTCATCACGCTCGTGGACTTCGACAACGACTGCGTCGGGACCGCGCTCCAGGTGGCGCGCGCGCTGGGTGAGCGCCTCTACGGCGTGCGCATCGATACCGCCGAGACGCTGGTGGACACGTCGGTAGTCCCGCAGATGGGCACCTTCAAGCCGACCGGGGTGAATCCTCAGCTCGTCTGGAACGTGCGTGAGGCGCTCGACAAGGAAGGCTTCCGGCAGGTGAAAATCGTGGTCTCGGGCGGCTTCACGGTCGAGAAGATCCGCCAGTTCGAGGAGCGCGACGTCCCGGTCGACATGTACGGCGTGGGCTCGAGCCGGTTCCAGGGGCGCTTCGACTTCACCGCCGACGTGGTGCGCGTGGAAGGCAAGCCCGTCGCGAAAGTCGGGCGCTCCTACCGAGCCAACCCCCGGCTGGAGCGCGTCGAATAGCCTAGGGTTTCAGGTGCTTGTCGTACCACGCCAGGTACCGCTCCATTCGATCCTTCAGGTAGCTCGGCTTTCCCAACGCGTGCCGCTGCCCCGGATAGATCACCAGCTCGGTCTCGACGCCCAGGCTTCGCAGCGCCTGATACATCTGCTCGGAGTTGAGGAGCGGCACGTTGAAGTCCTTGTCGCCGCACAGGAACAGCGTCGGGGTGGCGATCCGGTCGGCGTGCAGAAACGGGAATGACAGCTTCAGCCAAACGTCGCTGTGCTTCCACGGCACGCCCAGCTCCGCTTCGTACTCGCGGACGTACTGATCGGTGCCGTATCCGGCCAGGATGTTCGAGGCCGACGCGCCGCTCGTCGCCGCCTTGAAGCGCCGGTCCTGGGCGATCACGTAGTTCGTAAGGATCCCACCGTAGCTCCACCCGCCCACGCCCAGCCGCGCGGGATCTGCCAGTCCCTGCGCCACCGCGTAGTCGACGGCTGCGAGCACGTCCTGGGCATCCTTGTCCCCCCAGTCGGCATAGATCGCCGACGCGTAGCGCTCGCCCCGACCCGAGCTGCCGCGCGGGTTCGCGACGACGACCAGGTAGCCATGCGACGCAAACATCTGTAGCTGGGTGTTGAATTCGTACTGGAACTGTGACACGGGCCCGCCGTGAATGCGCAGCAGGGTGGGGTAGCGGGTGCCGGCACGGAAGTCGAGCGGCTTCACGATGAGGCCGTTCACGGGAGTCCCGTCCCGGCTCTTGAAGGTGATCGGCTCCGTGGCAGCGACGCGGACCTGCGCGAGCCAGGCGTCGTTCTGGCGCGACAGCGGGCGGGTCGTGTTTCCGTCTACGGCATACACCTCGGTCGGCAGGGCGGGTGTGGACAGCGCGACCGCCACTCTTCCCTGAGCCGCGGTGGTATAGCTCGTGATCACGCGCTCGCCGGACAGCAGGCGCTCGATCGCGCCGCCGGCAACGGGTATGCGGGCGAGCTGTACGGAGCGGTCGTCCTCCAAGAGGAACAGGATCGAGCGGCCGTCGCTGGACCACGTGGGGTGTGACACGCTGCGGTCGAGCGCGGCGGTGAGAATGCGCGGAGCCCCGCCCCCGGCGGGGACGACCGCGAGCTGTTGCATCGCGTAATAGAGGAGCTTGAGCGGGCCGCCCTGGAGGTACGCAATGGAGCGGCCGTCCGGGCTCCACGCGGGCCGGCTCTCGGTATCGGGATCGTTATCCGGCCCCTCGAACGTGGTGAGCTGGCGCGGCGTGGAGCCGGCCACCGCGTCGATCACGTACAGGTCCCAGTTGTTGTCGCGGTCGGCGTCTGGACGCCGCTTGCTCACGAACACGAGCGAGCGGCCGTCCGGCGACCAGGCGGGGAGCACCTCGTCGTAGTCTCCCGGCGTGAGCAGCGTGGCCGTGCCGGTCGCGACATCGACGACATACAGGTGGTGGCGCTGCTTGCCGAGATAGCCGACTTCATCCTGCTTGAACTGGAAGCGGTCGATCACGATCGGGGCCGGTGTCTTGGGCTTGGCGGTGTCGGGGTCTTCCACCACCAGCGCGAGGCGCTTTCCGTCGGGCGCCCAGACATAGTCTTCCACGTCGCCCGCCAGGTTCGTGAGCTTGCGGCCCTCGCCGCCGGCGCGATCGAGCAGCCACACGGCGGCGTGCTCACCCTCGCGACTCGACAGGAATGCGAGCCAGCGGCCGTCGGGGCTCCAGCGCGGCGTGCTCTCTCCCTGCTTGGAGGCGGTAAGACGCAGCGTGCGGGCACCGTCCCAGCTGGTCATCCAGACCGCGCTGTGAAACTGATCTTCGGCGGAGTCGGCGGCGGACACGGTGTATGCGACCCAGGCGCCGTCGGGTGAAAGCTCGGGCTCGCCGACGTCGCGCAGCTGGAGCAGGTCGGCCGGCGTGATGGGGCGGGGCGCGGCGGGCGTGCCCTGCGGGCTCCCCGGGGCGGACGTGAGGGCGAGCAGCGCGCCGAGCGCGGCCGCGGGCTTGGCGATCATGCGCGAAGCCTATCCGCCCTTGCACTCCCCGCGCAAATGAATATTTTTCCGACGGAATGAATATTAATTCACCCACCCCGGTGGGCGTGCTGGGGGCATCCGGCTATGTGGGCCAGGAGCTGCTCCGGCTGCTCATCCGTCATCCTGGAACTAGGGTCGCGTTCGCCACGGCCGAATCGGCCGCGGGCGAGAGCGTGGACGGGGTGCCGCTCGTCCGCATCGCCGACGCTTCCCTGGCGCGGGCCGAGATCGTGCTGTCGGCGCTGCCACACGGCGTATCGGCCGGCTACGTGCGCGCCGTGCGCGACGCCGGGCGGCGCGCGGTGG
Organism: uncultured bacterium; assembly: GCA_965653495.1. Lineage (GTDB taxonomy): Bacteria > Gemmatimonadota > Gemmatimonadetes > Gemmatimonadales > GWC2-71-9 > AG41. The sequence goes on from CBFHAJ010000023.1 coordinate 13,704, forward strand.
ACCTGTCGGCCGATTTCCGCCTCTCGCCCGAGGCGGTGTACGGCCTGACCGAGGTGACCCGGCCCCGCGTGGCCGTGGCCGAGCTCGTCGCCAACCCGGGCTGCTACCCGACCGCCGCGCTGCTCGCCCTGCTCCCGCTCGCTCAGCGCGGCCTGATCGACGAGTCCCGCGAGGTGGTGATCGACGCCGCCTCCGGCGTGACGGGGGCCGGCCGCTCGCCCAAGCGAGAGTTGCTGTTCGGCGAGGTGGCCGAAAATTTCCGCGCGTACGCGGTGGGGAACGACCACCGTCATCTCCCCGAGCTGCGGGCGACCCTCGCGCGCGAGGGCGGGTTCGCGGGCGACCTCGTGTTCACCCCGCACCTGCTGCCGGTCAAGCGGGGCATCCTCGAGACGATCCACGTGCCGCTCACCCAGACGCTGGATCAGGCGGGTGCCGAGGCAATCTACGAGACCGTCTACGCCGGCGAGCCGTGTGTCACCGTGGTGCGGGGCGCGCTGCCGTCGCTCAAGGACGTGGTATCCCGAAACCGCGTCGCGATCGGCGTGGCGGCCGTGGTGAACGTGCGCCGCCCGCGCCTCACGGTGATCGCCGCGATCGACAACCTCGTGAAGGGCGCGGCGGGGCAGGCGATTCAGAACATGAACCTGATGCTCGGCCTGCCCGAGACAGCGGGGCTGGTATGCTGAATGTCCGCGTCGTGAAGCTGGGCGGCAACGAGCTGGATCGCGCTGGGTGGCTCGCGACTGCGGCGCGGGCGTTGGCACGGCTTGACCCCGTGGTCGTGGTGCACGGCGGGGGCCGCGCGATCAACGGGCTGTCGCGTCGGCTCGGCTTACCCATCGAGCGCCGGGACGGCCTGCGCGTCACGACTCCCGAGATCGCGGAGGTGGTCGAGCTGGTGCTGGCGGGCCCGGCGAACCGTCAGGTGGTCGCAGCGCTGCGCGCCGCGGGGCTCGACGCGGTGGGGCTCTCGGGCGTGGATGGCGGGCTCCTGACCGCCCGGGCGGCTCCCGCGGAGCTCGGAATGGTGGGAGAGATCGCGGGCGTGCGCGCCTCGCTGCTCGAAAGCTTCATCCTCGCCGGCCTCACACCGGTGGTGGCGCCGATGGCCCCCACGGCGGCGGGCGGGGCACCCCTCAACGTGAATGCCGACGACGCGGCGGCGGCCATCGCGGGCGCGCTCCACGCCACGGAGCTGTTGCTCGTGTCGGACGTTCCCGGCGTCCGCGTCGATGGCGTGCTGCAGCCGGTGATCGAGGCGGGTGACATCGAGACCCTCATCGAGGGCGGGGCGGCGGCCGACGGCATGGCGGCTAAGCTCCGCGCCGCGGCGACGGCGCTCCGGGCCGGCGCGGGCGCCGTGCGCATCGGCGACTGGCGCATTCTGGAAGACACCGCCGCCGGCACGCGTCTGCTCGCTCCCACCACTCAACCGGCGTGACTGCGGTCCCTTCGGCAGCATCCGCGCTGCTCGACGTGTACGCCCGTACCGGACCGGTGTTTGCGTCGGGCGCAGGCACGGAGCTCATCGCCGAAAACGGCGACCGCTATCTCGATTTCGTTGCCGGGATCGGTGTGAACGCGCTCGGCTACAATCATCCCGTCATCCGCGCTGCGATCGAACGGGCGCTCGGCTCGGGCCTGGTGCACGTCTCGAACCTGTATCGCACCGACGCGGGGGAGCGGCTTGCCGAGGAGCTGGTCGCGCGTTCGTTCGCCGAGCGCGTGTTCTTCTGTAACTCGGGCGCCGAGGCGAACGAGGCCGCGTTCAAGTTCGCGCGCAAGTGGTCGGGCAAGAGCGAGATCGTCGCCTTCACGGGCTCGTTCCACGGTCGCCTGTTCGGCACGCTCGCGGCCACCGACCGCCCCGAATACCGCAAGCCGTTTGAGCCGCTGGTGCCGGGCATCCGCATCGTGCCGCGCGAAGACTGGGCCGCGGTCGATCACGCCGTCTCGGCGTCGCGCACGGCGGCGGTGATCATCGAGCCGGTGCAGGGCGAGGGCGGGGTCCGGCCCGTCGATCCCGAATGGCTCGGGTTCGTACGCGAGCTGTGCGACTCCCGCGGCGTGGCGGTCGTGTTCGACGAGGTGCAGTGCGGCCTGGGCCGGACCGGTACGCTGTTCGCCTACGAGCAAGCGGGCGTCGTGCCCGACATCCTCACGCTCGCCAAGCCGCTCGCGGGCGGGCTGCCGATGGGGGCGGTGCTGGTCACGGGTGCCGTGGCGGCGGCGCTCAAGCCGGGCGATCACGCGACCACATTCGGGGGCGGGCCGCTCGTCGCCGCCGTCGCCCTGGACGTGCTGCGCACCATCGCCGAGCCCGACTTTCTGGCCCACGTTCGCACGCAGGGCGAGTGGCTGGGAGAGCGCCTGGCGCGGCTCGCCGCCGGCAGCCGGCGCGTCTCGGAGGTACGCGGCCGCGGCCTCATGTGGGGCATCGAGCTGTCGGAGCCCGCGGCGCCGTTTGTGGCCGCGGCGCGGGAGCGGCGGTTGCTGGTCGTGACCGCGGGCCCGAACGTGCTGCGCATCATCCCGCCGCTCGTGATCACGCGGGAGGAGCTGGAGCGGGGAGTGGGGATCCTGGAGGCCGTGCTCGCGTGAGCGCGCTCCCAATTTTTGGCGAGCGGGAAGCGGGGAGCGGTACCCTCGCTCGCGGGCCCGCCGCGCTCCCCGTGGTTCGAGCCGCCGTGCTCGCCGACGTTCCGCAGCTCGAAGCCCTCATGGCCCCCTACGTCGCGACCGGCGACCTGCTGCCACGCTCGAATTACGACCTGTGCCGGCACATCAAGGAGTACGTCGTCGCCGAGGCGCCGGGCGGCGACGTTGTGGGGTGCGGCTCGCTCAAGATTTATTCGAGCGGGTTGGGCGAGGTCGCGGGACTCGCGGTGCATGCGGAGTGGCAGGGTGTCGGTGTGGGCCGGGTGCTGGTCGAGGCCCTCAACGTCGAAGCGCGCTCGCACGGGCTCCAGGAGGTGCTGGCGCTGACCCGCAAGCCCGCCTTCTTCATCAAGCTCGGCTTCACGCGCGCCGAGCGCGAGCACTTTCCCCTCAAGGTCTGGGCCGACTGCGCGCGGTGCCCTCGGCAGAACTGTTGTGATGAGGTAGCAGTCGTATTACGGCTCTAGGAACTGCAACGGCTAGACGCACAGTCGCACCGCGGTAAACAGTTGCCTGTCCCCAGCCCGTTGACACGTTCCCATCTCCTCCGAGAGATTCCCCTCCCATGGCCCGCGTCATCTTCTGGGATGTCGACACCCAGTACGACTTCATGCACCCGGACGGCAAGCTGTACGTCCCGGAAGCGGAGCGCGTGATCGGCAATCTGAAACGCCTCACCGACTACGCCCACGGGCACGGGATTCGCGTCGTGGCCAGCGCCGATGACCATGTCCAGAACCACCCTGAGATCTCCGACCGGCCCGACTGGAAGAGCACCTTCCCGCCCCACTGCATGCGAGGCACTCCCGGGCAGAAGAAGATCCCCGAGACCGCCCTCACGAATCCGTTGGTGATCGAGCCGATGTCAGTGGATGCCAGGGCGCTCGGCGAGCGGTTGCGCGCGCACCAGGGCGACGTGCTGTTCCACAAGCACCGCTTCGACGTGTTCAGCAACGCCAATGTCGACACGGTGCTGGATGTGCTGGCACCCGACGACATTGTGTTGTACGGCGTCGCCACGGACGTGTGCGACAAGGCCGCGATCGAGGGCCTGCTCGAGCGGCGGCCGCACACCCGGCTGTTCGTCGTGACCGACGCGGTGAAGGGCATCGACAAGGACGTGTCGGAACAGCTGCTCAAAGAATGGGGGGAAGAAGGAGTGCGCCTCGTGAAGACCAAGGAAGTCGTGGAGGAGGGCCTCGTCGAAGAGCTCGCCCGCGCCACCGCATGACGGCCTCGCCGTCCGTCGCCGCACCCGCCCCCCCCCCCGCCCCGCCGTTTGGGCGGTTTTTCCTCCCCGGTCCCACCGACGTTCACCCCGACGTGCTGCGCGCGATGCAGCGCCCCATGATCGGGCACCGGTCGAGTGCCATGGAGCAGCTGCTGGCGGGGCTCGAAGCCCCGCTCGCGCGCCTGTTTCGTACGTCCCGTCCCGTGATCGTCGGCACGACGTCGGCCACCGGCTTCATGGAAATGGCGGTGCGCAACGGGGTCCGCCAGCGGGCCCTGTCCCTCGTGAACGGCTCGTTCAGCGAGCGGTTCGCCAACCTGGTGCGTGCCAGCGGCAAGGAATGCATCCGGCAGGACGTGCCCCTCGGCGGCACCGTCGAGCCCGACATGCTGCGCGACGCGCTGCGGCGCTCGCCCGTGGACGCGGTGACGCTGGTGCATTCGGAGACGTCCACCGGGGTGCTGCAGGACGTCGCGGCGCTCGCGGCTGTCGTGCGCGAGTTCGACGACGTGCTGCTGCTCGTCGACGCGGTCACGTCGCTCGCCGGCTCGCCCGTGGAGACGGACGCCTGGGGCCTCGACTTCGTGCTCACCGGCTCGCAGAAGGCGCTGGCGCTGCCGCCGGGGCTCGCGCTGGCGGTGGCCTCCGAGCGCATGCTCGCCCGCGCCAAGACCCTCCCGGCCCGCGGGCTGTACTTCGACCTGGTGAGTTTCCTCGAGGCGACCACCAAGCATCAGCCGACCAATACGCCGGCCGTCTCGCTCCTGTACGCGCTGGAGGCGCAGCTCGCCCGCATCGAGCGGGAGGGCGGGGTAGAGGCCCGCTGGCGCCGCCATGACGCCATGCGCAGCCGCGTGGAGCAGTGGAGCGAGCAGCGCGGCATCGCGTTCCTGCCCCCCGAGGGGCGCCGCAGCTGGACCGTGTCGTGCCTCAAGCTGCCCGAGGGGCGGACGGCCAAGTCGGTCGTCACCGGGCTGAAGCAGGGCGGCTGGACCATCGGTTCCGGGTACGGTTCTCTCAAGGATTCCACGATTCGCATCGGCCACATGGGCGACCACACGGTCGCCGCCCTGGACGAGCTGCTCGGCCTGCTCACCGGCCTGCTGGCGTGACGTCCCGCGTGGTCGTGGCCGACCGCGTCCAGGACGCGGGGCTCAAGGTGCTGGCGGCAACCCCCGGTATCGAGGTCGTGACCTGCGCCGGCAAGCCGCGCGACGAGCTGGAGCGCGCGCTCGGCGGGGCCCACGCCCTCATCGTGCGCAGCGAGACGCGCGTGACTGCGGACCTGTTGTTGCACGGCCCGGCCCTGCGGGTGATCGCGCGGGCCGGGACCGGCGTCGACAACATCGATGTCCCGGCAGCCACCCGCCGCGGGATCGCGGTGATGAACGCGCCGGGGGCGAACACGGTGAGTGCCGCCGAGCACGCGATGGGCCTGCTGCTCGCGCGCGTGCGCCACATTCCCTGGGCCGCGGAGGCGATGCGCCGCGGCGAGTGGGACCGTAAGCGCTTCGAGGGCACGGAGCTCCGCGGCAAGACCATCGGGATCGTGGGGCTGGGTCGCATCGGTGGTCATGTGGCCCGGCTCGCCCAGGCGTTCGGCATGCAGGTGGTGGGGCACGACCCCTACCTGGCCCCGGAGCGCGCCGCCGAGCTGCAGGTCAAGCTGTTGCCACTCGACCAGCTGCTCCGCCTGGCCGACGTGGTGACGCTACACGTGGCCCATACCGAGCAGACGCACCACCTGATCAACGCCGATCGGCTCAAGCTCATGAAGCCCACCGCCGTGCTCGTGAACACGGCACGCGGCGAGCTGGTGGACGACGTGGCCCTGGCCGAGGCGATCAATGAGAAGCGCATCGGCGGGGCGGCGATCGACGTGTTCGCGGTCGAGCCGCTTCCGGCCGACGCTCCCCTCCGCAAGCTGGAGCGCGTGATTCTCACCCCGCACCTGGCCGCCTCCACCGCCGAGGCTCAGGAGCGGGTGAGCATCGAGATCTGCAGCGCCGTGCGCGACGCGCTCGTCACGGGCGACCTCTCGTTCGCGATCAACGTCCCGGGCATCTCGGGCGACCTGCTGCGGCGGCTCGGGCCGCTGCTGGACCTGGCGCGCCGGCTCGGTCGCCTGGCCCTGGCGCTCGTGGACGGGCCGGTGAGCTCCATCGAGGTGGACTACGGCGGCCGGGACGACACCGCGCCGCGGCCGGTGCTGATGGCGGCCGTCGAGGGCCTGCTCTCAGCCATGCACGTCGAGCCCGTGAGCCTGGTGAACGCGCTGCTCATCGCCGAGGAGCGTGGCGTGCGCCACGCGCGCCGGACGGGCACCCCGGAGCCCGGCTTCGAGACCACCATCGGCGTGACGCTCGAGGCGGCGCGCGGGCGGGCGCGCGTGGCCGGAGCCATCCTTGGCAACGAGCACGGACGCGTGATCCGCATCGACGACTATCACGTCGATGTCGCCCCTGACGGCTGGATGCTGGTGATCCGCAATCGCGATGTGCCGGGCGTGATCGGCCGCGTGGGCACGCTGCTCGGCGGGGCGAGGATCAACATCGGCAGCTACCACCAGGCGCGCGTGCCGTTCCCGGGGCACGACGCGCTGGCGGCCATCACCGTGGATCAGCCGCTCACGAACGGCGTGCTCGGCGAGATCGCCAAGCTGCCGGACATCCAGCTCGTGCGCCTGGTGAATTTCGGCGACTGAGCTGGCCCCCCCCCCTACCGCCTCGATCGGCGCTCCACGAGAACGCGTCGGGTCGGATGTTGTAATAACGGATCCGCCACAGCGTAGGGCGCTCGCGCTGTCCCCCACGATGCGATACTCGTCGAGGATCTGACGCTCGTCGATCCGGACGGCGCTCCAGAAACCGCGGCGCGCCGCTGCTCGGGCGTGCGCTGGCCCACCAGCTGCGTGGAGACGAGGGACGTGGCGGCGATCAGAAACCGAAAGAGCGTTCGCACGGTGACCTCACGGTGTAGGTCCACTACTCGTACCGGAGCGACTCGACCGGATCGACGGCCGCGGCGCGCCGCGCGGGCAGCAAGCCGGCAGCGAGCCCCACTGCGATCAGGATGCTCACGCAGATGAGGGCGATCGGCCAGGACAGCTTCGGGCTCAGGATGTACTGCATGGCCGGATTGCCCTCGGTGGGGATGGCGTCCACGCCCAGCACGATCAGGGAGGCGACGGCGAGTCCCACGAGCCCGCCCGAGACGGCGATGGCCATAGCCTCGAACAGGAACTGCGCCATGATGTGACGCCGCCGCGCGCCCAGCGCCCGCTTGATGCCGATCTCCTGGGTCCGCTCCTTCACGACCACGTACATGATGTTCGCGACCCCGACACCCGCGATCAACAGCGTGAAAGCGCCCACCAGTCCCATGAAGATCTGGATGCCGAGCCCCACCGCCAGGTTTTCTTTCTCGTCTTCGATGAAGTCCCACATGCCCAACGCCCGCTCGTCCGCGGGATCGAAGCGATACTTCCGGCCGAGCACTCGATATAAGTCCGACTTCACGAGCGGCCCGCGCGACGCGTCGTGCGGCTGCACGATCAGGTGATTCACGAACCGGAACCCATAGATGGTCCGAAACGTCGAATAGGGAATGACGCCACGCTCGGCATCCGGTCCGTTGTTGCTCGAGTCCTGGAATTTCTTCTTGAGAATCCCAACGACCGTGAACGGCAAGCCGTCGACGACCACGACTTTCCCGACCGGGTCCACGCCCTTGCCGAAGATCCGTTCCGCCAGCTCGTTGCCGAGGAACAGGACACGCCGCTTCTGCGCGATGTCCATGGCGTTGATGAAGCGGCCGCCGGTCGCCGGGTCCATGTGGCGCATCGCCTGGTGATCGGGACCGGCCCCCTCGAGATACGCGTTGGTGCGTGTCTTGCCCAGCTGGAATGCCGTCCCCCAGCGGCCGTACGCGGGGCTCCCCCGGTCGATGTCCGGGATGGCCCGCTCGATCAGGTCGAGGTCCTCCTCCGCCAGCCGGATGTGCCGTCCCTGGGGCAACCCGGCGAACGTCTTGCTGGTCTCCCCGCCGTAGATCATGAAGATGCGTTCGCCCGCGCCCAGCAAGCCGTCCCGGATCGTGCGCTTCAACCCCTCACCGAACGCGAGCAGCAGCACGACCGCGAGCGTTCCCCAGGTCACCGCGAGAAAGGTGAGCAGCGCCCGGGTGCGCTGCACCTTCAGGTCGCCGAGGAAGTCCTCGAGCAGGATGCGGAACATGCTCAGCTCCGCAGCGCTTCCACGGGGTCGAGCGCGGCCGCCCGGCGCGCCGGCATCAGGCCAGCCGCGAAGGCCACCAGCGCGAGCAACACCAGCGTCGCCGCCAGCACTTGTGGAGAAATGGTGGGGACGCCCACGAACTCCTTGATCGGGAGGCCCCCCAACCCCAGCACGAGGCCGAGCGACAACAGCAGGCCGAGCGTCGCCCCCATCGCGACGATCAGCAGCGCCTCGGCGAAGAACTGGCGCAGGATGTCCGCCCGCGTGGCTCCGACCGCCCGCCGCACGCCTACTTCACGCGTGCGCTCCCGCACCACGATGTACATGATGTTCGCGACCCCGATGCCGCCGACGATCAGCGTGAACGTGCCCACGATCGCGAAGAAGATGTTGAACGCGATGAACATCTGGTCGAAGCGCGTTTCCCATTCGCTCGTGTCCCAGAACGCCAGAGCGTCCTTGTCGCTCGGGTCGAACTTGTACTTGAGCGCCATGGTTTCGTACACGCGGCGCTCGGCGACCTTGGTCACCTCGGGCGCCTTCGCGCGGTAGACGATGTCGTTCAGGAACCGGTCGCCGAACAGCGCCTGGTGCGTCGTCGCGGGAATGAAGATCCGATCCTTGTCCCGCTCCTGGTACGAGGAATTCTGCAGCTTGGGGCGCATCACCCCGATCACCGTGAAGGGCGCGTCGCCCAGGAACACCTGCTGGCCCACCGCGGGTTCGTCGCTGAACAGCAGCTTGGCCAGCTCGTCGCCCAGCACGGCGACGCGGCGGCGCTCGGCCACGTCGCGGTCGTTGACGAAGCGCCCGCCCATCTCGGGAATGATGTTGCGCATCAGGCCATACACGGGGAGAATGCCCGTGATGGCGGGTGCGGCCGCCTTCACGCCGCGCCGGACGCGCGCGTTGCTGTTGATGTATTCCGGGCTGATCTGATCGATTTCGTCGACTTCCTGGGCGAGCGTCTGCACGTCCTCGAGACGCAACCGGATGGGGCGACCATCGCCGAAGCCGGCGAACGGCTTGGTGGTGCGTCCACCCCAGAGGATGACGATCCGGTCCCCCAGGCCGTGAAACCGCTTCTTGGTCTGGCGCTCCAGGCCGACGCCGAACGCCAGCAGCACCACGACCGCCACCGTGCCCCACGCGATGCCGAGCACGGTGAGGGCGGTGCGGAGCTTCTGCGCGCTCAGGTCGGCGACGAACTCACGCCACACGTCAACTGATCTCGCGCGGCGGTGGCTCTACGATCGAATCGCCGGCCTGCAGGCCCTGGAGCACTTCGATGTTGATGGCGTCGGACAGGCCCGTCGTGATACGGCGTTCCTGCGTCTTGCCGGTGCCGTTGCGGACGGTCACGAAGCTCGAGTCGTGCCGGTGGGTGATCAACCGCTCGGGGATGTACAGGACGCTGTCGCGTCGCGCGATGATGACTTCCGCATTGGCCGAATAGCCGGCGCGGAGCGTGGCCCCTTCTACGTCGGTCAGCACGATCTCGACCGGAAACACCGTCGCCTGCTCTTCTTTGTGCGCCTTGAGCCAGATCTTGTCGAGTCGTCCCTTCACGACTGCGTTGGGGAGCGCGCCGATCTTGATCGTCACCGGCATGCCGGGCTGCATCCGGCCCACGTCGATCTCGTCCACGGTGCCACGGAAAATGAGGTCCTTCATGGCGGCCATCCGCATCAGCACCGTGCCGCCTTGATAGGGAGTGAGCGGCACGACCGCATCGCCGATCTCAACGGAATCGTCGAGGATGAAGCCGTTGATCGGCGCGCGGACCACCGTCTCCACCTGCTCGCCGCCGGCCTCGACCTTGCCGCCTTCCTGCAGCGCCAGCCGCTCCTGCGCCAGCGACAGCTGCGTGCGCGCTTCGTCGACCCGCTGTTGCGCCGTCTCCAGGTCGGCGGGGGAGATGAGGTTCTGGCTGCGCAACTGCTGTTGCCGCGCCAGCTCGCGCTCCAGGTTCTTGAGCTCGATCTGGCGTAGCTCCGCAGTTCGCCGCAGCTCCACGACCTCGAGGGGCGTCGGGTTGGGGGCGATCTCGAGCAGCGGCTGGCCCTTCTTGACCCAGTCGCCGACGTCGGCGAAGCGCTGCCGCACCACGCCGGCGAGCATCGACTTGATGCTGACTTCCACCCGGGGCTGAATCGTGCCCACGGCGAGGGCTTTGTCGACCAGGGAGCCCCGCACGACGGCGACGGCCTTGGGCCCGTCCTTCTTTTTCCCGGTCAGCCCGCCCATGGCGGCCATGACGCCGAGGCCGAGCACCGCGACACCGACCGTGAGGACGATCATCTTGCTGCGCTTCATCTTGAGACGGCTCCGCTCAAGGGGATGGGACGCACGCCGTCCGCCCTACGTAGATGGGCGCGGATCGGTTGCGGAACCTAGTCCGCCGCCTGCTGCCGGGGGGGCTCTTCATCGGAGAGCAACCGGAACGACTTCACCGCGCCCGTGAGCTTATCCGCGGCCTCGGCCAACTGGTTCGCGGACGAGGCGATTTCCTCTGTCGACGCGCTCTGCTCCTCACTCGATGCGGCGATCTCCTGCGCCGAGGCGAGCAGCGTCTCTGTCCCGGCGGCGACCGTCGTGAGCCGGGCCCCGATCTCCTCGACCAACCGCCGCATCTCCCCAGCCATCTTGGCGATCTCCCGGCTCCACACGTCGTTGGCTTCCGCCTCGGCCGCCACGGTTCCCAGGCCCTGGGCGGCAGTCTGGGCCGCCTCCCGCGCCCCGCCGGCCCCTTGCGCGATGTGCGCCAGACGGTCGCGGGTGCCCTGGACCCGGCCCAGCACGCCCCGCACGGTGTCGGCGGTGTGGGTCGCCGCGGCGGCTGCCACCGACGCAAGCTTGCGGACCTCGTCGGCGACCACCGCGAACCCCCGTGCCTGAGGCCGGGCGCGCGCCGCTTCGATCGCCGCATTGAGGGCGAGCCTGTTGGTGTGGGTGGCGACGGCTTTCGGCTGCGCGACGAACTTCTGAATGTCGGCGGAAGCGCGCGCCAGTGCTTCCGCTTCGGCGGCGCCACGCGCCACCTCGTCCACGAGGGCTGCGAGCTGCGTGGTGCTCTGGTCGAGCACCTCCTTATGAACCTTCGCGACCTCGGCCACCTTGGCGTTGCGCCGGACCGAGTCCTCGGCGCCCGCTGCCAGGATGGTGGCGATCTGGAGAATCTGGGCCGCGTCGTCCGCCGCGGCGCGAACCAGCTGGGCCTGCTCGGCCGTCCGGCGGGTGAGATCCTGGCAGGTGGCCGACATTTGCTCGGTGGAAGCGCTCATCTGTTCGGTCGAGGCGGAGATCTCGGTCGCCATCGCCGCCGCCTCGTCCGCGGCGGTGCGGATCGCGCCCACCAGCCGCCGCAACGCCACCACCATCGAGTGCACCGACGACAGCAGGTCGCCTACTTCCGCGGCCTCGGTTCGCTCGGTCACGACGGTCACCGACAGGTCGCCGCCCGCCACGCGACTCGCGATCGCGCCCGCCGCGCGCACCGGCTGCGTGACCCGTCGATTGAGCCGCCGCCAGAAGGCCCACAGCAGCGCGAGCGAGGCGCCGAACAGCACCACTGCCCACACCACGATGTTGGCGGCCGTGGCGCGGGCCGCCGCGTAGGCCGTCGCCTGGGGCTCCCGGAACACCACCCACCACTTACCGTCGGCGGTGGGGACCGTGACGACCAGCTGATCGCGCACCGGCGCGGTGGCGGGGCGCGATTGCCGCGGGATGTCCGCCGCCTCGGGCAGCGGGCGCAGCAGGTCGCCCGTCTGCGGCGTCACGATCAGCCGGCCCTGTGCGTCCACCACGTCGATGCGCGCTCCGTCCCCGCTGACGTCCGCCGCATTGAGCAGCTTGGAGAGGCGGTCCAGCGCGAACACAGCCTTGAGGACACCCACAGGTCGGGTGCCACCGGTCGCACGAATCGCGACGTCGTATTCGACGGCCACGACCGCGGCCGACGAGTCGTACTCTGGAGCGCCCTGGTACGCCCCGTCGGCCATGGCCCGCCGCCACCACTGCTCGTCCGACTGCACGAAATCCGACGTCCGGTCCGAGGCGAGCACGTTGTAGCCGTGACTCTCCGTAAAGAACAGCTCGGCAAAATCCGAGTGCTGCGTGTAGTCGCGGAGGTACGCGGCGAGGGCAGGGTCGCCGCCGAGCTGGCGGCGCTGGGCGAACTGGCGCTCCAGCGTGGGCACGTCGAGCTGGGGCAGGCGCTGGCGGACCGCGTTCTGCGCCGCCGCCACCGCCGCCTGCACGATGGCGGGCGAGCGGGCCAGCGCCTCGGCCTCGCTGCGGCGCTCGTGGAGGTAGAGCTCGACGAGCGAGGCGACGTGCGTCGCGATGTCGCGGCCCCGCTGGTTCGCCTGGCGCTCCACGGCACCCGTGGCGCTGCGGCTCGAAAGCAGCGCGAACCCCGTCACCAGGACGAGGGCCACGGCGGCTCCCGTCACCAGGAAGCTCTGCCGGAGCTGCGGCGTGCGGCTGGACATGACGCGGGTCGGAAGCGAAGCTACGCAGGGTTACCCGACTGAGCAAGCCTGTTTAATTTCATGGACTTATGAGTCAGGTCCCGGTGTACGACCCGCAGCAGGTCGAGGCCAAGTGGCAGGAGCGGTGGACGCGCGAGCGCACCAACGAGCCAGACCTCGATCGCCCGCGCCGGCCGTTCTACAACCTGATGATGTTCCCCTATCCGTCGGCGGAAGGCCTGCACGTCGGCAATATGTTCGCGTTCACGGGCGCCGACATCCACGGCCGGTTCCGGCGGCTCCAGGGGCACGAGGTGTTCGAGCCGATCGGGTTCGACGCGTTCGGCATCCACTCCGAGAACTACGCGCTCTCGGTGGGCATCAATCCGGCGCAGCTCATTCCCAAGAACATCGAGACATTCCGCCGCCAGCTGCGGCGCTTCGGCGGCATGTACGACTGGCGCCACGAGCTCTCCACCACCGATCCGCGCTACTACAAGTGGACCCAGTGGATCTTCCTGCAGCTCTTCAAGGCGGGGCTCGCGTTCCGCAAGAAGGCGGCCGTGAACTGGTGTCCCAAGGACATGAGCGTCGTCGCCAACGAGCAGGTGATCAACGGCTACTGCGAGCGCCACCCCGACACCCGTGTGGAGCAACGCTTTCTCGAGCAGTGGTTCTTCAACATCACGCGCTACGCCGAGCGGCTGCTCCAGAATCTCGACCAGCTCGATTGGTCCGATTCCACGCGCACGTTGCAGCGCAACTGGATCGGGAAGAGCGAGGGGGCCGAGCTGATCTTCGAGACGCCAGCCGGTCGGAAGATCGCCGTGTTCACCACCCGGCCCGACACGGTGTTCGGCGCGACGTATCTCGTGCTCGCGCCCGAGCACCCGCTCGTGGATCAACTCACCGCCAGCGAGCAGCGGCCCAACGTCAACGCGTACCGCCGCGAGGTCCAGAACAAGGACGTGGTGTCACGCAAGGTGGGCGAGAAAACGAAATCAGGGGTGTTTCTCGGCTCCTACGCCCGCAACCCCGCCACCGGCGAAGCGATCCCCATCTGGACGGCCGACTACGTCCTGATGGAATACGGCACCGGCGCGATCATGGCGGTCCCTGCACACGATTGGCGGGACTTCGAGTTCGCTACGCAGTTCGGCCTGCCGATCCGCGAGGTGGTGCGCACCGGCGACCCGCTGCCCAGCGTGAGCGAAGACGGTGTGCTCGTCAACTCGGCGCAGTTCGACGGGTCGAGCTGTCGGGACGCGCAGCGCACCATCGTGGCCTGGCTCGTCGAGAAGGGCGTCGCCACCCCGCAGGTGCAGTATCGCCTGCACGACTGGTGCATCTCCCGGCAGCGCTATTGGGGACCCCCGATTCCGATCATCTACTGTGACACGTGCGGCCCGGTCGGCGTGCCCGAGCAGGATCTCCCGGTCGAGCTGCCGTTCATCGAGGATTTCCGCCCGGATGCGAGTGGGGTAAGCCCGTTGGCGCGTCACAAGGAGTGGTACTTCGTGAAGTGCCCGCGCTGCGGCGCCCAGGGGCGGCGCGAGACCGACGTTTCCGACACGTTCCTCGACTCCGCCTGGTACTTCCTGCGCTACCCCTCCACCGAGTTCGACGACCGGCCGTGGGATGCGGCGCGCACCAAGACCTGGCTCCCCGTGACCACCTACATCGGCGGGAACGAGCACGCCGTGCTGCACCTCTTGTACTCGCGCTTCATCACGATGGTGTTGAACGAGCTCGGCAAGCTGCACTTCGTGGAGCCGTTCCCCAAGCTCCGCGCGCACGGCCTGATCATCAAAGACGGCGCGAAGATGTCCAAGTCGCGCGGCAACGTGGTGATCCCGGACGCCTACATCCAGAAGTGGGGCGCCGATACGCTGCGCATGTACCTGATGTTTCTCGGGCCGTTTCAGGAGGGTGGCGACTTCCGCGACACCAGCATCGTAGGTGTGCGGCGGTTTCTCGATAAGCTCTGGACCACCACGCACGAGGCGGCCCTCCTGACCCCGGGCAAAAGCCCGGAGTTGCCCCAGGCCGTCGAGCGCAAGCTCCATCAGACGATCAAGAAGGTCACCACCGACACCGAGCGGCTCGACTACAACACGGCGATCTCGGCGATGATGGAGTATCTGAACACCGTGCGCGAGGAGGGAGCAGGAACGCGCCCGGCCGTCGAGCCCTTGCTCGTCATGGTCGCCCCTTACGCCCCCCACCTCGCCGAGGAGCTGTGGGCCACCCTCGGCCACGAACGCTCGATCTTCTACTCGACGTGGCCGGCGTACGATGAATCGCTCGCGGCTGCCGACGCGGTGGAGGTGGTGGTCCAGGTGAACGGCAAGGTGCGGGGGCGGGTGACGGTGAGCCGCGGGGCCACCGAAGCGCAGGTGGTGGCGCTCGCCTTGAACGACGACTCTGTGAAGAAGTTTGTAGACGGCAAGCCGGTCCGGAAAACCGTCTACGTGCAGGATCGCCTGCTCAACCTGGTGGTCTAGAGCACCTTCGCGATCACATCTCCCACCAGGTAGCCCACGGCGGCGACACCGAGCCCGACGACAAACATGTCGACGCCGCTGCGGATCACGCCGCGTCCCGTGAAGAAGCTGCGCGCCGCGCCCACGGCGAAGTGCGACAGCATCGCGATCGCGAACGCCAGCCACACCGCCGCCCGGCCGGACACGATCAGGAACGGCGCCACGGGGATCAGCGCGCCCACCGCCGTGGCTGCCCCCGTCACCCATCCTTCTTTGAACGGCGTCGCGTGCGCTTCGCCGATCTTCAGCTCCTCGCGGACCTGCTCGTCGAGCGCGCGCTGCGAGTCGCGCATCACTTCGGCGGCCATTTTGCGGGCGATCCCGGCTTCGATCCCCTTGGTCTGATAGACCAGCGCGAGCTCCTCTTCTTCTACTTCGGGCATGATCCGGATCTCTTCCTTCTCCATCGCGATTTCGTGCGCGTACACCTCCTGCTCGCTCTTGGCCGCGAGGTAGCCCGACGCTCCCATCGATAGCGCGTCCGCGATCATCCCCGCGAGGCCGGACAGCAGCACGATGTGTGGAGCTACTTCGGCGCCGATCACGCCCGCCACCAGTCCAAAGTTCGCGGTCAGTCCGTCGTTGAATCCGTACACGACGTTCCGCAGAAAGCCACCGGACCCGGTGTTATGCCACGGCTCCGCGCCCCGGCCGGCGAGATCGGCCAGCGTCTCCGCATGCGCCGCGGACTCCTTCGCGAGCTTCAGCGAGACGTCCCGCGCGTCGTCGAACGTCGCCTGCTTGTGCAGGTCCATGTACCCCTTCACTTCCTGCCCCTCCTCCCGCAGCAGCAGGGGCAGCAGGTACCCGGGCCCGAACCGCCGGCCGAACCAGGCCCGCAGCCGGGCGTTCAGCGACGGCTGCGGCCGGCCCACCCGATGCCCGTGCTCGGCCAGCAGCTTCTCCCACATCTGGACGTGGCGCTCCTCCACGCCCGCCAGTTTGATGTAGACGTCCTTACGTTTGGCGTCGTGCTCCTGACCGGCGAGCACCAGGTACAGGTAGGCCGCGTCGTACTCGTCCTGCCAGTGATGCAGCCAGGAGTGCAGGGTGGCGTGGTCCAAAGGCATGCTGGAAGATATCCGCAACTTACAGAATAGCAATCGGTTAGACGGATCGCCGACGACTGCGAGCAGCTCCGGCGAGCGGCGCCCGGGTCGTCGCCGGTGTACCGGGGATGCATTCGCGTGACGCCGTTGCGCGACGTCTGCCGTACGTGACGCATCTTAGTCTTTCAGGAGATGACCATCTCACTCGCCGTTCCCGACATCCTCGTTGCCCGGGCGAAGTCAGGCGACCTGGAGGCGCTTGAAGCGCTGTACCGGGCATTCGAGACACCCGTGTACAACCTCGCGCTCCGTATGTTGCGCAGCCCGGAGGATGCGGAGGACGTGCTGCAGGAGACGTTCCTCGAGGTAGTGCGCAGCATCAAGCAGTACCGGGGCGAGGGGCACCTGTGGGGCTGGATCCGGCAGATCGCTGCCTCGAAGGCTCTGATGCGCATCCGGCGCAATCAGGTGCGGGCCACGGAGGAGCTGCACGAGGAATCGGCGAGCGGGACCGGAGCGAGCACCTGGGGCGTGCCGGCGCGGATCGATCTGGAGCGCGCGTTCGAGCGGCTGAGCGAGACATCGCGTGCGGTGGTGTGGCTGCACGACGTCGAAGGGTACACGCACGAGGAGATAGCGGAGCAGATGGGCAAGACAGTGAGCTTTTCCAAATCGCAGCTGGCACGCGCGCACGCGCGGCTGCGGCGCATGCTGGATGAAGCGGGAGCGGCGACATGATGCATTGCACGATGGAAGACCTGCTGGCCCTGCGGGCCGGTGAAGCGACGAGCTGGGCGCACAACCATGTGGCGGGGTGCGCCGCGTGCCGGGCGGAGCTCGAGGCGCTGTATCAGCGCGTCGCGCAGCTCAAAGCACTGCCGGCCCGGCGCTCGCCACGCGACCGCTGGCCGGTGGTACGCGAAGCGGTGCTGGCCGAGCGGCGCCGGCGCCGCGGCCGTTGGGGCGCGTGGAGCGTAGCCGCGGCCGCCACCGTCGCCGGCCTGCTCGTGTTCCGGCCGTTCGGCGGCCGGGAGGCGGAGCAGCTGTTCTTCGGCGACATGTCGTGGGGCTGCACGCAGGACTTGCACCAGGCGACGCAGATCGCGCGTCACATGGTGGAGCTGTACGGCATGGGCGGCGACGAGGTGGGCCCGGCCAGCTTCGCGGCGATGGACCCCGACGGCCGCTGGACGCGCGGCCACGTATCGCCGGCCGCGCTGGAGGCGGCCGACCGGAGCATCCGGGCGATCCTGGAGGAGGCCCGCAAGAAGGCGGCT
>CBFHAJ010000024.1:0-30939 GCA_965653495.1 uncultured bacterium
TGGGCTACACGCCACGCGCGCTCGAGCTCAGGCGCGTGCCCCAGGAGATGCGGCACGTGTTCGGCGAGGGACTGCGCTACGGGGTGCACCATCCAGTGGTGCGTCCCGTGATGTTCGCGTCACTCGTGTCCATGAGCTTCATGATCTTCGGGTTCTACAGCTGGCAGCGGTATTTCCTGGATCTGCTGGGGCACGACGCGGTGTGGGTGGACGGCGTCATCAGCTCGCTGGTGGGCCTCAGCCTGATCGCCGGCAACGCGCTGGTGGCGCCGCTGTCGCGGCTGATACGAACCCGCACCGGCCTACTCATCGTGTCAGCGGGGGCGCAGGCTGTGCTCGTGGTGGCGTGCGGGCTGCTGACGAACTTCTTCGTGGTGGTGTCACTGTACCTGCTGTACGGCGTCGCCATCGGGCTCGCGATGCCCGTGAAGCAGGCGTATCTCAATGCCCACATTCCATCGGCGCAACGGGCGACGATCATTTCGCTCGACTCGATGTTCGGGAGCACGGGCGGCGTCATCGGTCAATCAGTGTGGGGGGCACTGGCGAGGGTGCGGTCGATCGGCATGGCGTGGGTGGGGAGTGGGCTGACCCTGCTGCTGGCGATTCCGTTGTACGGGATGGCGCGGCGCGTGGAGAGACGGGTAGACGGCGAGACGGGTAGCGGCTTATAGGTCGGAGGGGCGAGGCGTCCCTACCTAACTCCGCTTTCCTACAAGCCGCTACCCGTCTACCCGTCTACCCGTCTATCCGTCTATCCGTCTAGTCTTTCGCGCTGTCTTTCTTCTGATCCTGCTTCAGATCTTTCCGGTCCTGCCGCGCATCGCGCACATCGTGGCGCCGGTCGCGGCGATCCTGCCGGACGTCGCGCCGATCCTGCCGCAGGTCACGGCGGTCCTGACGAGCGTCCTTCGTGTCGCCGTCCTTCACATCCTGGCGGATGTCCTGGCGATCCTGGCGGATGTCGCGGCGATCGTGGTGAATGTCCTTGGTGTCGTGGCGGATGTCGCGGCGATCCTTACGCAGGTCGCGGCGGTCGTGGCGGACATCCTGGGGATTCTGCCCGCCGGCCGAATCCTGCGCGCCGAGCAGCGCGGGGGCGCTGAGCGCGAGGGCCAGCACGGCAAAGAGAGCGAATTGACGTCGCATACTTGGTCCCGGTTGAGGGTCGGATGTGAGACCCGGCAATCGGGTGAATGGTTAACAGCGTGACGCGGGTCACATACGCAGCCGCTAGGGCCGCTTGAACTTAGGCAACTCGCCGCGGTGGCGCGTGACGAACTCCTCGTAGATGTGCGTGTCCGTGTAGTCGCGCAGCTCGGAGATCCGATCCCCTCGAAACGTGATCACCACGCAGGTGCGCTGGTCCATGACGTCACGCGGGGCGCTCTTCAGCCAGGAGCGCTCGCGGATTTCGACGATGACGCGATCGCCGGCGTCGTGCCACTCGCGCCACACGTCTTCGTATCCCCAGTCGGCGGAGCCCAGCCCGGGCTCGCGGTTCCAGAGGGCGTTGAGCACCGACTCGCGCCCGCGCCATTCGCCGCCGATGCGCGGCATCCCAGCCACCCAGTACACGACGTCATCTGTGAAGTAGATCCCCGTCTTGGCGCGGTCGCCGGCGAACAACGCTTTCTCGTACGCTCTGGCGATCTCCAGGCAGCTCATGCGATGACCTCCTCCTCGGCCGCCTCCGGCTCGGGCAGCGTGTTCGCCTTGCGGCCCGCCCGCTCCATCGGCCTGTCCATCTCGGCCTTGTGCTTATCGATGATGGTCCAGAAATCGAGGGCGCGGTCGAGCAGCTCGTAGGACGCCTCGCGCAGCGTATCGCTCATGAGCACCTGCCGCACGTTGTTCTGCATGTCCTCCGCGTCCCAGCCGCGCGAGTGGGCAATAAAGGGGAACGGCGGAAACACGAAGCCGAGCTCTGCCCAGAAGGTGAACATCCCTCCCGCCACCGCCTGGATGTTGTCCTGGCCACCGGTGATGATGAACGCCGCCACCTTGTTCCTGATGAGCACGCGGTTGTGGATCGTGACCTGGTTCTGCACGCAGTTGAGGCGCTCAATCATCTTATAGTAGAGGGAGGACGCGTTGCCCCAGCGGATCGGTGTCCCGATGAGCACCACGTCGGCCCAGTGGACCAATCCTTCGTAGACCGCGGTGAGCTGGTCCTCCGGATCGCGCTCCGTGATGGCGCAGGGCCAGGTGCAGGCGCGCGCCGCCTTGGAGTAGTTCCCCTCACAGTGGCGGAACTTCAGGTCGCGGAGCTTGATGTACCGCGTGTCGGCGCCGCGGCGCTTCGCCTGGTCGAGGGCGTGCTCGAGCAGCCGGTCGGAGGTCGAGAGCCGGGGATTCGCGTCATCCATCGCCGTCGTGGAGATGACCAGCACCCGCGGGGGCGCACCGGCGGGCTTGGGATGCTCCTCGAGCAGGTGTGACGGCTTGTGCTTGATGAGCTTGCGGGGCAGCACCGGCGGCGTCTGGACGTACACGCCGTCAGCCCGCTCGTCCACCGCGAATACCGGCACCTGCTCCTCATCATAGCCCTCGGGCCCTTTGCCGGTGAGCACGCTGTACTCCCAGGCGTGCCAAGGGCACATGACGAACTCGCCGCGCAGCCGTCCTTCACTCAGGGGCCCGCCTTTGTGATTACAGCTGTTCCCGATGGCGCGGAATCGGCCTTCGTAGAGAAACACGGCGACCGACCAGCGATCCAGCTTGAAGGCGGCGGGGACGCGGGCGCGCAGATCGGCGGGCTCGCCGAGACGATGCCACGTGGTCATGAGACGCTCCGGTGGGGGTTGCCGTGTAGATTCTAGCCCTTATGCCCGCCGCCCGCTCTCGCGTCGCCGTCATCTTCGTGACGGTGCTGATCGACCTGATCGGGTTCGGCATCGTGCTCCCGATTCTTCCCTACTATGCCAAGACGTTCGGCGCGGGCGGCCTCGGGCTGGGCGCGCTGTTCGGCGTGTACTCGTTGATGCAGTTCTTCGGGACGTCGGTGCTCGGCAAGCTGTCCGATCGCGTGGGCCGGCGTCCGGTGCTGATGACCACGATGCTGATCAACGCGGTCGGCTATCTGCTCTTCGCCTCCGCGGGAACGTATCCGGTGCTGTTTCTGGCGCGGATGGTCTCGGGGTTCGCCGGCGGCAACATCTCCGCGGCGCAGGCGTACATGGCCGACATCTCGCCGGCAGCCGAGCGCTCGCGCGCGATGGGGATCCTGGGCGCCGCGTTCGGCATCGGCTTCGTGGTGGGCCCGGCGATCGGCGGCATCGCCGGCACCCACGTGCTGGCGGGCCTGATCGCTGCCGGCCTGTCGCTCGCCAACCTCGCGTCGGCGTACGTGCTGCTTGAGGAGTCATTGCGGGCGGAGCATCGCAGCGAGCGCTCGGGGGGGGGCCTGGGCCTCGGCAACATCGTGCGCGGCCTGGGCGACGCCCGCCTGCGCCCGCTGCTCTTGATCTGGCTGATCCTGCCGTTCGCGTTCGCCGGTTATCAGGTGGCGATGTCGCTGTACCCGGCTCAGGTGTACGGGTGGCGGGCCCGACAGCTGGGCTACTTCTTCACGGTCGTCGGGCTCACGATCGCCGTGGTGCAGGGATATCTGTTCCGGCTGCTGGTCCGCCGCACCGGGGACCGGGCGCTCGTCGTGATCGGCACGTTCGGGATGGCGCTCGGCGTCGCGATCGCGCCGTTCACCGGGAGCGAGCCACTGCTGTACGCGTCCGGCGTGCTGCTGGCCTTCTCAAACAGTCTCGTCGGGCCGGCCGCGACCGGTCTGGTCTCGGTGTACGCCGCGCCGACGGAGCAGGGAGCCGTGCTCGGCGCCGCGCAGGCGCTCGGTGCCCTCGGGCGCTTTGGCGGCCCCGAAGCGCTGGGCACGGTGTTCGACGACCTGGGCGCTCCGGCCGCGTTCCTGGCCGCGGGCGGCGTGATGCTGCTCGCCTGGCTGGCGAGCCTGGCACTGGAGCGGGACGCGACGCACCCACCGGCGGTTGTCGAGGCAGCCTAGCCTACCCGCTGTTTCGGGGCTCATATTCTCCTGTCCCCCTCCCGGAGATCGCCGCGCCATGCGCGTGTACAAGACATCGGAGATTCGCAATGTGGCGGTCGTGGGCCACGGCGCGAGCGGCAAGACGTCCCTGGTCGACGCCCTCGCGTTCGTGGCCGGCACGAGCAAACGCCACGGAGCCGTCAAGGACGGCACCGCCCTCACCGACTACACCCCCGACGAAATCGAACGCAAGTACTCGATCAACCTCGCCCTCGCCGTGGCCGAGTGGATGGACACCAAGGTCAACCTGATCGACACGCCCGGCTACCTGGACTTCACCGGGGAGGCGCTCGCGGGCGTGTACGCGGCGGATGGCGCGGTCGTGGTGCTGTCGGCCACGGGCGGGGTGGAGGTGGGCACGGAGAAGGTGTGGGACTACTGCGAGGCGCGCGGCATTCCACGATTGTTCTTCGTCTCGCTCATGGACAAGGAGCACGCCAACTTCGAGCGGGTCTACGGCCAGGTGAAAGAGCGCCTCACAGCCAAGGTGATCCCGGTGGAAATCCCCGTCGGCGAGGGGCCTGAGTTCCACGGGATCATCAATCTGTTCTCGAAGAAGTGTCACCTGTATAAGAAGGGGACGAAGGCCGGCGAGTATGAAGAGGTGGACGTGCCGGCCGAGTACGAGGCGCGGTTCGCGCGCTACTCGAAGGAGCTGATCGAGCGCATCGCCGAGACCGACGACACCCTGCTGGAGCGTTATCTCGGCGGTGAGGAGATCGGCCGCGACGAAGCGATCGCCGCGATGAAAGCCGGCATGGCCAAGGGGGAGCTGTTCCCGCTGTTCTGCGGCGCCGCCGAGCTGACCTACGGGACGCGCGCGTTGCTGGGGAAGGTGGTGGAGCTGTTCCCCGCGCCGCAGGAGCGGCCGGCCCTGGAGGGGCAGAAGTGGGGCAGCGCGGAGCGCGTCACGCTGCGCGCCGAGGACGGCGGGCCGTTCGTGGCGCAGGTGTTCAAAACGATCTCCGAGCCGCACGTCGGCGACGTGACGTTCTTCCGGGTGTACTCAGGAACGGTGCGGAACGGCCAGGACGTCTACAACGCGCCGCGCGAAGCGGTGGAGAAGCTCAACCACCTCTGCGTCACGCAGGGGAAGGATCGGTTCGAAATCGCGGAGCTGCACGCGGGCGACCTGGGCGCCGTGGCGAAGCTGCGGGACACGCACACCAACGACACGCTCTCGAGCCGGGATCACGCGATCGTGCTGCCCAAGATCCCGTTCCCCGAGCCCGTGATCACCGAAGCGATCGACGTGAAGCAGCGCGGCGAAGAGGAAAAGCTCTCCAACGGGCTGCACAAGCTGCATGAAGAAGATCCCACGTTTCAGCACGAGTACTCCGCGGAGCTGGGCCAGACTCTGATTCGCGGCCTGGGCGAGCGTCACCTCGAGATCATCGTGGGGCGGCTGGCGCGCAAGTACGGAGTGCACGCGCTGATCGGCAAGCCAAAAATCGCCTACCGCGAAACGTTCCGCGCGCGTGCCGAGGGCCAGGGCAAGCACAAGAAGCAGACGGGCGGCCGTGGGCAGTACGGTGATTGCTGGATCCGCATCGCGCCGCTGCCGCGCGGAACGGGTTTCCAGTTCGCGGACGAGATCGTGGGCGGCGTGATACCGCGCCAGTACATTCCGGCCGTGGAGCGCGGCATCCAGGAGGCCGCGGCGCGCGGGCCGGTGGCGGGCTATCCCGTCGTGGACTTCAAGGTAGAGGTGTACGACGGCTCCTACCACGACGTGGACTCGAACGAAATGTCGTTCAAGATGGCGGGCATCCTGGCGTTCCGGAACGTGAGCCCCAACTGCCGCCCGGTGCTGCTCGAGCCGATCCTCGAGCTCGAGGTGTGGACACCGGACGAATACCAGGGGGCCGTGATGGGCGACCTGTCGTCGCGCCGCGGGCACATCCTGGGGACGGAGCCGGACGGGCGGCAGGTGAAGATCAAGGCGCTCGTGCCCGAGGCCGAGCTCGACCGCTACGCCACCACGCTGCACTCGATCACGCACGGGCGGGGCACCTATCGGTCCAAGTTCCACGTGTACCAGGAGGTCCCCCCGGACGCGGCGCAGAAGGTGGTCGAGGTGCGCAAGAAGGAGCTCGAGGAAGTGAAGGCGTGAGGGATTGGCCACGCCTGTGGTTCTCGTTTCACGAACGGGTGGACCGGCGCACCTACCTGCTGCACGGCGCCGGGCTGATGCTGCTCAAGTACACGGTGGACGCGGCCCTCGTCGGCGCCGTCGTCCACCGCTGGTGGACCCCGCTCGGCTACCTGAACCCGGTGTGGACAATCCGGGAGCAGGTGCTGCGCGGCGCGCCGGAGTGGCTCGCACCGGCGCTGGTGCTGTGGACGCTGCCGTTCCTGTGGATCGGCGTGAGCATGACGCTGCGGCGCGCGGTGGACGCCGGCCGCTCGCCGTGGTGGTGTCTGCTGTTCTTCGTCCCGGTCGTGAACTACGCGACCATGGTGTGGCTGGCGGTGCAGCCGTCGCGTGCGGTCGCCGCGGCGGGCGCGCCGCCACCGGCCGCGGTGGACTTGCGGCTCCGCGCCGGACTGCTCGGCGTCGGCGCCGCGCTCGCGATCACGATCCCGACCGTCCTCATCGGCGTGTACCTGCGGCGCCAGTACTCGGCCGGGCTGTTTCTCGGGACGCCGTTCAGTATCGGCTACATCAGCGCGTATGTGTTCAATGCGCGCGAGGAGCAGCGCCTGCGGCACACCCTGCAGGTCGCACTTTTGGCAGTCGTACTCGCGGGCGGAGCGATGCTGGTGTTCGCCCTGGAAGGAGCGGTCTGCATCGCGATGGCCTTGCCGCTGGCGGCGCTGCTCGCGCTCCCCGGTGCGGTGCTGGGTCAGGCGGTCGCGACGCGCCACACCGTTTACAAGACTGGGGCGGGACTGGGCGTGCTGATGGCACCGCTCGTAGTCCTGACCAGCCCGCCGCAGACGGCGCGCACGCACGAGGTCGTGACGGTCGTCGACATCGACGCGCCACCTGCCGTCGTCTGGCGGCGCGTGGTCACGTTTCCGGACCTGCCCGCGCCCCAGGAGTGGATCTTCCGGGCGGGCGTAGCGGCGCCACTGCGGGCCCGGATCGTGGGAACGGGGGTCGGCGCTACTCGCTTCTGTGACTTCACGACGGGCAGCTTCGTCGAGCCGATCACGGCCTGGGAGGAGAACCGGCGCCTCGCGTTCGACGTGACGGTCCAGACGCCTCCGATGCGGGAGTGGAGCCCCTACGCCGGGGTGAACCCGCCGCACCTCGCCGGGTACTTCCGAGCGACCCAGGGGGAGTTCCGGCTGACCCTGTTGCGGGGCAACCGCACCCGTCTGGAGGGGCGCACCAGCTACGTCTTGGACATGTTTCCACAGCGCTACTGGATCCTGCCCGCCGACCGCCTGATCGCGGCGATCCACCGGCGGGTGTTGCGACACATCAAGGCCGTAGCCGAGGAGGAAGCTCACCCATGAACGGGACCGTCCTCTGCTTCGCTGTGGCTGTGCTGGGCGCCGCCTGCGTGCGCACCGACAAGTCCTCGGCGAGCGCGGACTCAGGGTTAGCGGCGCTGCGCCCGCCGCCTGAGTCGGCCGCCGCGCCCGCGAACCCGACCCCCACCCCCACCCCGGCGCCGGCGCCCGCCCCACCCGCGCCCGTCGCCACGAAGGTCCTCACCGTGCAGGGATTCCTGACGCCAGAATCCGTGCTGCACGACACGGTGCAGGACATCTACTTCGTGTCGAACATCAACGGCGGCCCGATGGCCAAGGACAACAACGGCTTCATCAGCCGGGTGCGACCGGACGGGGCGGTCGAGAACCTCAAGTTCATCGAGGGGGGTCGCAGCGGCGTGACGCTGAACGCGCCCAAGGGGCTGGCGCTGAACGGCGACACCCTGTGGGTGGCGGACATCGACGTGGTCCGCGCCTTCAACGCGCGTACCGGCGTCCCCATCGACACGGTGAGCCTGGCTAAGCTGGGCGCCGTGTTCCTGAACGATATCGCGGTCGGCCTCACGGGGACGCTGTACATCACGGACACGGGGATCCGGTTCGACGACGTCGGGAACGTGCTCCACCCGGGGCCCGATCGCGTGTTTCGCGTCAACACCGACCGCACGGTGACGCAGGTGCTCCGGGGCGACACCCTCGGTCGTCCTAACGGGATCGCGCTCGATCCCGTGGGCCGGCGATTCATCATCGTCGAATTCGGCGGGCACTACATCCTCGCCTGGAAGCCCGAGGACAAGGCACCTACGGTGATCGCCAAGGGCCCGGGCGGGTACGACGGGGTCGTCGTCACCGGCGGCCGAATCCTGGTCTCGAGCTGGACCGATTCCACCGTGTCGAGCTACGAAACAGGGCAGGAGGTCAGGGTCATCAGCGGCATCCCCAGCCCGGCCGACATCGGCTACGATGCGAAGCGGAACCGCCTGCTCATTCCAGTGTTCACCGGCAATCACGTGGAGGTGTGGCAGCTCCCCTGAGCGCCGCCCGCGTGTCGCGACTCCGCAACAGCGGTCTGGTCAGATGACAAGTGGTGATCGGGTGACCGCTGAGGTGTAGTTTTTGCCAACGCTGGTGCCACCGTCTCTCTCAGGTGAGGTGCCTCGGTGCTTGACGCGGGCGCCGCTACCAGTCGGCGCGAAATCCGCATCATCTTAGCAGACGACCACGCCGTGTTGCGAGCCGGCCTCCGCGCCCTGCTCGAAAAAGAGCCGGGGTTCGTGGTGGTGGGGGAGGCGAAGACGGGGAGCGAGGCGGTGGCGTTGGCGGGGGCGACGCGGGCGCACGTCGTGTTGATGGACCTCGCGATGCCGGGCGAAGGCGGCATCGCGGCGACGCGCCGCATCGCCTCGCAGGGGTTGGGGACCAAGGTGCTGGTGCTCACCGGTTTGCCGCAGGAACAGCAGCTGTGCGACGCCCTCGAGGCGGGGGCGAGCGGCTTCGTCCGCAAGGCGGCGCCCATCGAAGAGCTGACACGCGCGATCCGCGCCGTGGCTGACGCCCGGCTGTTTCTCGACGAAGACGCGGCCCGCCTGGTGGTGTTGCAGCGCTATCGCAAGACGGGCCTGGTCGAGGACGAGAAGGCCGCCGCGGAGCGGCTCAGTCGCCGGGAGCGCGAGGTGCTGTCGTTGCTCGCCCTGGGGCACAGCTCCAAGGAGATCGGGCAGAAGCTGTCACTCAGCCCCAAGACAGTGGATGAGTACCGGGCGCGCCTCAAGGACCGACTGGGTCTGACGCGCCGCCCGGAGCTCGTGCGCTTTGCCCTGCGGACAGGGCTGCTGGTCGAGCCGTAGCCCCCCGGTGCGGCGCACCTCACTGCCACTCCTCGCTCTTCACCTCCGCCAGCACTGACTGCAGGGGATTGAGCTCCACCTCCTGCGGCTCGCCTGGCAGGCGGAGCTCGACCTCCGTGCGCGGTCCGCGCACGTTGACGCGCACGAAGGCGTGCCCCCCGTCCGCGAGCTCGATGCGCACCGGCACCGGCATGATGAAGTCCGACGGAACGTCTTCCTGGCGGATCCGGAGGTGGAGCGCGTAGCTCTTGTTTACGGCCGTGTCGGCGTGCCACGAGAGCGTGTACGTGGGAATCGCGGTGCCGTTCACCCATTCGTCGAAGAACCAGTCCATGGCTAGGCCCATGTGACGCTCGACGATGCGCTGAAAGTCCTGCGTCGTCGCCCGCTTGCCGCGGTACTCCATGTAGAAGTCCTGCATCATGTCCGCGAACGCGTCTTCCTTCATGGTGCTGAAGTCGATCATCATATTGCGGAGCATCTGGAGCACCCACGCGCCCTTGTAATAAGTCATGAGGTACTCGTCCCGGGGGTTGCGGTACGCGGCCCGGGTGCCGATGCCGATGGGCGAGGCATCGTTGCGCCGCGCGCGGAGCTCCTTGCGCCAGTGCTCGAGATTCTTGAAGAACTTCGGATTGTCACGGAGCACCATCTGCATGTACCACCAGCCGGAGAACTCGGCGAAGCCTTCCGACAGCCAGTGATCGCGGTATGTCGCCGGCTCCACGCCGATGCCCCACCATTGATGCGCCACTTCGTGGGCACGCAGGATCTGGTCGTACCCGCTGTCGCTCTGGGCCTGAAACGTCCACACCGGCAGATAGATGAGGCCCGGGAACGCCTGCCCGTAACTGAACGGGATCTCCGCGGCGTAATAGCGCTCGAACAGCGGCTTGCCATACACCTTGGTGAAAAACGCGAGGCTGTTGGCGACGTCACCCCCCACCTCCAGCTCCGGCGATTGGCGCGACAGCATTCTGCCCACCCACAGACTCGGGCCCAGCTTGTTTTCCAACGTGAGGAACAGCCGGTCGAGCTGACGGTGCGCGTCGTCGTTCGAGTGGACCGTCACCGGGGGGATGCGGGGGTCGGCGATCTTGAACTCATTGAGCTCGCCTACGCTGAAGCACACCTGGTCGGCGGGACGCTCGGTGGTCCAGTGGGTCGTGACCACGTCTCCCGTGGTGTACGAGTCCACCAGCTTGCCGATACTCGCCAGGCGGTAGCGCTGCGACGTGTGGAACGTCAGGTCCACGTCGGCGGGTTGTGACCCGTACCGCGGGAACCAGTCGTACGAGTCCTTCACGTAGTACCAGCGGTCGAGCGTGGTGTGGAGCTCGTTGGTGAGCCACATCGGCCACCAGCGCGTCATCTGCTCGACGATGGACGTGTATCCGATGAGATCGCCGTGGTAGGCCACGCGCACCCAGCGCGCCTCCCCGGCGTGGGCCGGCGTCGCGAAGCGGACCCACAGCGCCGGGCTCTTCTTGGTCCGGTAGAACGTCAGTGGCGCCCCCGTCTCGTCGCTGACGGTGTCGACCTGCAGCTCCGACAGCAGGTTCAGGGGCACCCAGCGCACGCCGTCGCGCCGCGCGGTGAGGCGGAGCGTGGCGCTGGCCGAAAAGCCCAGGCCTTTGGGAATCGTAGCCTCGATCTTGTAGGAGTCGGGCCGCAGCTCGGTGCGCGCCGCCGGTGCGGCGGCGGGGGCGCTCAGGTCCTCCGCGCGGCCGAACTCCGAGACGACCTGAACCATGGCGCCCTCGCGCCCGTTCCGGAGCGGCGAGACCGGCGCGGCGTCCTGCGGGTCGAGCACGAGCATCAGGTCTTCGCCATGCTCCCGCTTGACGTGGGCGTAGAAGAACCCGTCGGTCTCGGCGTTCATGACAGCGCTGATGAGCGTCGGCTGCACCAGGTCGTGTCCGTCCACCAGCCGATTGAGGGCGTCGTGGAGCACATCCCCTGCGCGACTCGCGTCGCCGCCCGCGGCGAATGTGACCTGACGCTGCAGCTCGCTCAACGTGGAGTCGGTAAACACGAGCACCGCGGCCGAAATCGGCGCGCGCAGCACAGAGTCGCCCAGGAGGCGCCGCACCTCGCGGCGCTCGATCGCGAGGGGTGGCGCGAAGTTGACCGACCCCTGCCCTACGAAGATCACGGCGATCGTCCGCCCCGCGACCGGGGTCGCGAGATAGAGATTTCCATCCGCGAGCTGGAACTGAATCGCGTCACGGCGCAGCGACAGGTTGTGTACCGCCGCGACCGAGTCGCCGCGCGCTTTCATCTTGGACAGCTGTTCGAACACCGGCTCGTATTGCTCGGGACCGGCCGCGACGGCGGCCGCAACCTTGACGCGCGCGCTGTCGGATTGTTGAGCCGCGGCGGTGGCGGCTGCGAGCAAGGACGTGCCGGCAATCAGGCGAGAGACGGCGAACCAGGCCATACGGCGCTCCCGGAGGGGCCTCCCCTAATGTGTGGCGCGCGTGCCGCTGCGGCAGGGGTGGGTTTGCGACTCGGAGGGGTGAACATGCGACATGCGAGCGGCTGTGCCCCGTTTCTGTGGCGCGCCCGCGACACTGCGCTAGCCGACGAGGATCGGCTCCGGGGCGGGCTGACGGTACACGTAGCGTCCACCCGCGTAGTTCCGCAGCACGACCGCGTCGTCTGTGATCGACTCCACGTATTCGGGAAGCAGCGGAATTTTGCCCCCACCGCCCGGCGCATCGATCACGAAGTGCGGCACCGCGAGCCCCGAGGTCCAGCCGCGCAAGGCGCCGATGATCTCGAGGCCTTTCTCGACCGTCGTGCGGAAGTGCTCCGCCCCCGCCACCTGGTCGCACATGTAGATGTAGTAGGGGCGCACCCGCGCGGCGAGCAGACGCTGCATCAGCGCCTTCATCACCTCAGGATCGTCGTTCACCCCCTTGAGCAGCACGGTCTGGCAGCCGAGCGGGATCCCGGCGTCGGCGAGCATGCCGAGCGCCTGTACCGCCGCCGGCGTGAGCTCGGCGGGGTGATTGAAGTGCGTGTTGATGTAGAAGGGGTGATACTGCTTGAGGATGCTGCACAGCTCCGGGGTGATGCGCTCCGGAAGGTGGCAGGGAACGCGGCTTCCGATCCGCAGGATCTCGAGGTGGGGAATGGCCCGCAGCCGCCGGCACAGCTCATCGATCCGCCGATCGGACAAGAGCAGCGGATCGCCACCCGACATGATCACGTCGCGGATCTCGGTGTGCTCCTCGAGATAGCGGAACGCCGACTCGAGCTGGCGCCTCGTGATCTTCTCGGGATCGCCCACCTTGCGCCGCCGGGTGCAGACGCGGCAATACGACGCGCACACGGGAGAGACGAGGAACAGCGCCCGGTCGGGATAGCGGTGCGTGATGTTCGGCACCGGCGAATGGGCGTCCTCGGCGAGTGAGTCCACGAGCCCGTCGTGGACCTCGAGCTCCTGCAAATCGGGTACATACTGCCGCCAGATCGGGTCGCCCGGCGCCTGGATGAGGTCGACCATCGCGGGCGAGATGCGGAACTCGAAGTTCTCCGCCGCCTGCCGCAGGCGCTCGAGCTCGGGAAAGTGCTCGGGACCGAACCGCGCGGCGAGGGCCTCCAGCGAGGCGAGGCTCTTCTTACGGAGTAGCTCTTGCCAGGACTCCATGCGTCAGGTCCTTGAAATAGATCACAAGGTCGTCGCCGGGGGCGTAGTAGCCGGGAATGGTGGCCGCCCGGGCATAGCCGCGCCGCTCGTAGAACGCGCGCGTGGGCGCATAGTCGGCGCGGGACGATGTTTCGACGACGATCAGACGTCCGCCAGCCGACGTCAGTTGCTGCTCGACCGCCGCGAGCAACTGCGAGCCGACGCCCGTCCGTTGGCGCGCGGGGTCGACCACGATCCAATACAGATCGTAGGTGCCCGAGGTACCCGGCGTCGGTCCCCAGCAGGCGTAGCCCGCGAGGTCGTCGTCCACATAGGCGCCGAGGAAATGGTAGTCGTCGTCGGTGTCGTCGAGCAGCTCGACCGCGATGGCGACCTCATCCGGCCGGAACAGGCCGGTAGCCGCGGTGATCCGCTCAAGCCGTGCGCGCTGCGCGCGGTCGACGGGACGGAGCGAGCAGCTCACGCGCCGCCTTGGCTCCCTGGGCGTCGCGCAGGGCCACTTCGGCGATGCGGCGCACCAGCTCGGCGTAGTCCCACCCCGCGGCCTTCGCCATGCGCGACAGGCCGGCGTCGTCGTTCAGGTCGGGGTTGGGGTTGACCTCGAGCACCCACAGGCGAGCCTGATCGTCGAGGCGCAGATCCACCCGGCCGTAGCCCTTTCCCTGCATCACGCGCCACGCCGTCTCGGCGACGCGGGTGAGCTTGTCGGCGAGCTTCTGAGGAATGGCGGCCGGGCACACGGGCACGCTGCCGAGATCGTCCGGCGACCCGGTGTCCCACTTGCCCGCGTACGTGAGGATCGGCCACGCGCCCTCGGGCATGCGACTGAAGTCGATCTCCGAGATCGGCAGCGCCCGGGTGCCCACGAAGCCGACGTTGAATTCGCGTCCCGCGACGTACTCCTGGACGAGCACTTCGTCGAACTGCTCGGTCATGGCGGCCACGCGGGCGCGCAGCGCCTTGCGATCGGCCACGACGGAGCCGCGATCGAGGCCGGCGCTCGCGTCCTCCGCGGCCGGCTTCACGATGGCGGGGAGCGGGAAGTCGTCCTCGATCTTTCCCTGCGCCATCGTCCAGCGCGGGATCGGGAGGCCGGCGTGCGCCAACAGCGCGTTGGCGATCGGCTTGCGGCGGCAGGCGGCGAGGGTCCAGAGGCTCGCGCCCGTGACCGGGATGCCGGCGAACTCGAGCGTGCCCACGACGTGCTCTTCCCACTCGCTCCTGCCGTGTACGCCCTCGCACAGATTGAAGACCAGATCGGCCCGGCGCGCGGCCTGGAACCAGCGCATGTCATGGCGCACGGGAAGCTTGCGGAGTGCGTGACCCATCAGGCCGAAGATCGCGCCGATCTCGTCCACGGCTTTCATCACGCCGCGGATGTCCTCGGGCGTCCAGTCGTCGGCCCCGGGGTCGTACAGGATGACGATTCTCACGCGCTGACCGCCGCGGGTTGGGGGCGCGGCGCGGCGCGCCGACCGGCGAGCTCGTACCCGGTGAGCCGCCGCCACGCGGTCCGGGCGACTTCCTGCACCAGCTCGTCGTAACTGAACCCGGCGGCCCGTGCCGCCTTGGGGAAGCACGAGTTCATGGCCGGGTCGGGAATGATGCCCGGCAGGGGATTCAGCTCCAGGATGTTCGCGACGCCGAAGCGGTCGACGCGCACATCCACGCGACACCAGTCGCGGCAGCCGAGCGCGTGGTACGCGTCGAGAGCGGTGCGCTCGATCTCGCGATACAGCCCCGCGGGAACACGCGCCGGGCACTCGAAGATGGCCAGCGGCGCCTCCGGCCGATCCCACACCCACTTGGCCTCGTAGCCGTACACCGGAGGCGCACCCGCGGGCAGGGTCGAGAAGTCGAACCCCACCACCGGCAGGCAATACGCCTCTGGGCCGTTCCCCAGGATGGCGACCGTGAACTCGGGGCCGGGCAGGTACGTCTCGACCAGCACCGGCTCGGCGTAGCGCGCGAGCAGGAAGCGGACGCGCTCGGCGAGCGCCGCCGCGTCGGCGCACAGGTTGTTGCTGAAGACGCCTTTGCCGGAGCCTTCCGCGACCGGCTTCACGAAGACGGGGAACGGCAGGGCCACGCGCTCCAGCTCGGCGACCGACTCGAGGCACGTGAAGGGCGCCGTCGGGACGCCGCGGAACGCGAGCGTCTCCTTGGTGCGGCCCTTGTGGAGGGACAGCGCGAGGGTGAGGGGATCGGAGCCGGTGTAGGGGATCCCCAGGTACTCGCAGATCGCCGGGACGAGCGCCTCGCGGCTCTGGCCGTGGAGTCCTTCGGCCATGTTGAACACGAGATCGGGGCGGGAGAGCGCGAGCTTCTGCGGAAAGAACTGATCGGCTTCGAGGCGGATGACGCTGCCGAAGAGACCGAGAGCCTGTTCCACCGCTGCGATGGTGGAGGGGTCGTCCCACTCGGCGAACGCGTCGTTGCTACTGTCAGGGTCCTCGAGCGTCGCGGGATCGGGTTTTTCGTTGTATGCGAGACCGATTCGCATGTGGTCTCGGGTGACCTCCTACAAAAAAGGCCGCGAAGTCGTGCGGTCTGAAAGACGAAACGCGATGTCGAATAGAGAATAAGGAAAGCCGGAGCGATGCGCAATAGGCAATTGGAAATTTTTTTTCGATGATGACACGCGTCACACTTTGTGGTACGCGACGCGCGCGGCCTCCTGTCGATCGTCGGCGACGTAAATCTCGAAATCAGAAAACAGCGCGACGGCCTCGCGCTGCAGCACGCGCAAACACGCAACCGCCATGCGTCGGATCTCGAGCTCGGCGCCTTCGCCGCACCGCAGCTCGAGCATCGTGCGCCACGCGCGGGCATTGCCCGACACGACGATCTTCACCTCGGTCGCGTTCGGGAGCACGCTTCGTGCCGCTTCCCGCGCCATCTTGCGCCGATGCACCTTGTCGGTCACCCATTCGTACCGTTGCATCAACGCCTCGACCGCGCGCACGTACGCTGCCTGCGCGTCGGCCACCTCCTGCTGCCATTCGTCCTCGAGCTTCGCGTCGCCCAGGATCGCGGGCGGCATCACGAACGCCGCGTGCGACTCGTCCACGTAGCGCTGCGACAGCTGTGAGTACCCGAATCCGGCGCGATGCCGCACCAGCTCGTGCGAGCAAGAGCGCGAGATCCCCTCGATCAGCAGCACGTACACGGCATGCTCGAGCACCGAGCCGTGCCCCTGCTTCTTGATGTTCTCGAGGTACTCGGATGTCGAGCGGTTGGCCGGGTTGTGCTGGCTCATGTAACAGACGCGCCCGGCGAACTCGGCCAGCCGCTCGCCGGCCGACCCGTCACCGCGCCACTCGACGCGTAAGTGCTCCGGCTCGAGAAATTCGGGACGGGCGATCAGGGTGACGCGGGGGGCGCGGAAAATTTCCATGGGGCCTAGGGGCTCGGGGCTCGGGACTCGGGGTTCGCGGTTGCGAGGTCGAGCTTCGGGACTGCCCAGCCGGCGGTGCGCTCCACCTCGCGCAACCGCGCGGCGATGTCGACGGGAATCGCGGCAGCCGCCGGGCCGACCTTCAAGTCAGCGAGCGGCGCCCAGTCGGCCGAGGGGATTATAACACCGTGGTTCAAGAGCGAGCGCGGGTCATAGGCGTGCTTCACTGCCCGGAACAGCTTCATCACCTCCGGCCCGTAGAAGCGCTCGAGCAAGCCGGCGCGCAGCCGGCCTACGCCGTGCTCGCCGCTGGGCGTGCCACCGAGCCGCAGCAACAGATCCGCGGCATCCTCGAACAGTCCAGCCAGCGCGTCGCGCCACGCGCCTCCCCCCGTCACGTTCGGGAGCGCGTTGACGTGCACGTGGCCGTCCCCGGCGTGGCCAAAGATCGTCACCGGGATGGCGTGGCGGTCCGCGGCGGCGCGGATGCCGGCGACATAGTCACCCAGCCGCTCGAGCGGCACGCAGCCGTCCTCCACGACCTGGAGCGAGCGTTGCGTCTCGGGGAGCCGGGCCAGGGCGGGGCTCGCGAGCCGCCGCACCGCCCATAGCTGGTCCAGCCCCGTCCGGTCCACGGCGGTGGCGACGTGTGCGGCGCTCGCTCGCAGGCCGCGCACCGCGTCGCCCACCACCCCGCGGGCGGCCGCCGCCGTTTCGCGCTCGAACTCGACCAGCAGCAGGCCCTCGAGTCCCGTGGGGAGATCGCCGGCGCCGGGACGCACCAGGTCGAGCAACGTGCGGTCGAGCAGCTCGACCGCGGACGGATTCAACGCCACGAGAAAGGGGACGGCCTCGGTGAGCTGTTCCAGCGTGCGAAAACCGAGTGCCACGCCCGCCACATCGGGCGGGATCGGATCGAGCCGCCACTCGACCGCCGTGATGAACGCGAGGGTCCCCTCTGAGCCGATCAACAGGTCGAGCTCGTCGCCGGACGTGGCGAACCGGTCGAGGGCGTAGCCAGCCGAGTTCTTGCGGGTCTTCGGGAATTGTGCCTCGACGAGTCGTCGCTGATCCGCTGACAGGAGGAACCGTTCCCCGCTCCCCGCTCCCCTCGTGACTCGACGTGCTTCCCCTTGGGCATCGACGATCTCGACTGCCTTCACCCATTCGCGCACACTGCCGCACCGCACGGTGCGTGGGCCGGCAGCGTTGGTGGCGACCATGCCCCCCGATGTCGCGAACGGTCCCGACGATGGATCGGGCGGGAGTCGCAGGGCGAACGGCCGGGCTGCGTCGGTGACTTCGGCCCATTTCACCGATGCCCCTGCCCAAACGGTCCGATTCGCCCAGTCGGGAGCCGTCCAGTGGAAGCCCGGACTCAGGTCCACCACGACGTCATGCCCCACGCTCCCGCCGGGCATCCCGCTGCCGCTGCCGCGTGGGATGAGCCGGGTGCCGGTTTCGGCCGCCCAAAGCACCAGACCCCGCAGCTCCTCCACCCCCCGCGGCACGGCGACGGCGGCAGGGACGATCCGGTAGATGCCGGCGCCTTCGGAGTAGGCGGCGCGGAGGCGGGGATCGGTGAGGAGATCGGGCTTTGGTCGCAATAGGGTGCGTGGTACGTGGTGCGTGGTTGCTGCCGTGAACATACCACGCACTACGCACCACGCACTATTCACGCTTGACACCACCCCCCACCCGAGTGATGCTTGCCCCCATGCCCGAGGGGTCCGCCTCCCGCGCGCAGCTCATCCGGATCGAGACCGACCGCCGGCTCGGCCACGAGTGGGACGAGTGGGACGGCAAGCCGCTGCCGGGGAACGGCAATTTCTCCGCGGCACCGGGGCTGTTCTTCCGGTTCGCGGCCCTGAGCATCGCGGCCGGGATGGCCGGCGCGGCGGCGCTCATCTACCTGTTGGCCCCGCGCCTTGCGGCGCTGTGGACACCCTTCCCCCGCCTCGCGTGGCTCGCCCTGGCTGTTGCGAGTGCCGTCACGTGGCTGTGGTTCGCCGTCCTGCTCCTCTCCTTCTATGGTAGGACGCTGCTGCTGCCTGAGGCCGCGCTCGAGCGGGGACCGTACCTCAGGCTGATGATCCTCAGCTCGCATGTGTCGCGCGCGTTCGGCCGGCGGGACTGGGTCGAGCACGCCGGCATCGACATCTACAACGGCCTCGCCGAGCGGCGCCGGCGCAGCGTGGGAAAGGGTGAGCTGCTGGTGTTGATCCCGCGTTGCCTCTCCAAGGAAGCGCTCGACGGGGTGCTTTCGATCGCTGGACGGTACGAGGTCCCGGTATTCGTCGCGACGCGGGGGCAGCTGGCGCGGCGCGTGATCCGGGAGCGCCGGCCCCGCGCAGTGTTGGCGGTGGCGTGCGAGCGAGACATGACGACGGGGCTGCGCGACGTGGCCGGCAAGCTCCCGGTTCTGGGTCTGACCATGCAGCTCCCCAACGGGCCGTGCCGGGACGCGATGCTCGATCTCGATCGGATGGAGCGCTGGGTGAAGAGCTGGGTGGGGGAGAACGGCGCTTAGCTCGCCGACTTCGGCGTCCCGAACTTGTCCTTCAGCTTCTTGATGAGTTCCTCCGAGACCTTATAGCCCGGGTGCTCCCGGGACACAATCACCTCGAGGTCGCGCTCCTGGCGCGACGGATCGAGCTGCGGCCGGTACACGGCCTCCACCGTGAGGCGGGTCTGGCCGGGGACCCAGGGGTCGGCCCAGCAGCGGATCTTCACGGTCGCCGGCACATCGGCGATGTCCCGCTCGTGCCGAAATGAGCGCCGGGTAGCGGGGTCGAACCACGCGGTCTCCACATAGCCATCCCGCAGGTTGAAGTGCTCGACCACGATACTCTCGGCGGGCACCAGGGTCTGCAGCTCGAGCGTGATGCGCTCCGGCCGCGCGTTGAGAAACACGACGGAAGCCCGGGGGTCGGGAAAAAAGTCTGGGCGGGTGGTGACGGGGGTGCAGGCGGCGAGGAGCACGACGGCGGACAGGCGGACGGGCGGACCGGCGGACGGGAATATCCATCCGCGACGCGCTGCGGTCCGCCTGACCGCCCGACCGCCTGTCCGCCGCATCTCAGTGCTTATGCGCCGTATCCGCCTGCTCGTGGCCGTGCTCATGCTCCTCCGCCTCCCCCGCCTCGTGATGGTGCCCTTCGGCGCGGTTCTCCATCTCGGCCTTCATCGTCGCTGCGGGGATGCCGGCGGCGTGCTCGAACATCATCTTGCCGCCGATCGCGCCCGTCCAGATGACGGTCACGAGCCCGGCGACACTGAGGAGCCGCAATCCAGTTTCTTCGGCCGGCGTGAGCCGGGTGCGCCGGAACAGGCGCCAGGCGAGCACGACAGTGAAGATGCCCATGGTCGTGAGCGCGAGCGTCTCGTGGGTTTCCATCAGCTCGTGGATCGCTTCACCGTGCTCGATCACGTCCTCGGCCTGCTCGCCCGCGAGCACCGCGATCCAGCCGCCGATCACGCCCGCCCACAGCGTCCACAGCGCCGCGGCTTTGAGCGACTCGCGCTTCGTGAGCCAGCTCGCCAGATCAAACAGCACGGTCACGAACAGCAGTGCCGCGGGCAGGTCGGTTACGGCCGCGGGAAACCGGGGCCAATCGTAGCCGAACATGGGTAGGGGCTCGGGGTTAGGGATGGGGGAAAAGGGAGGCCTCAGACGCCCAGTGCGACCACCTTGGGCGGGTCGACCGAATAGTCGTAGAAACCCTTGCCGCTCTTGCGGCCGTTCATGCCGGCCAGGACCATGCGCCGCAGCAGCGGGGGCGGCGCGTACCGCTGCTCGCGGTACTCGGCGAACATGATCTCGGCGATCTTGTAGGTGGTGTCGAGGCCCACGAAGTCGAGCAGCGTGAGCGGGCCCATCGGATAGCCGCAGCCGAGCTGCATCGCCTTGTCGATGTCGGGCACGCTGCCCACGCCACGCTCCACCGCGCGGATGGCGTCGAGCAGGTAGGGGACGAGCAGCAGGTTCACGATGAAGCCCGAGTTGTCTTTCGCGGCGACCGCTTCCTTGCCGAGCGACCTGGCGAAGGCGAAGGCTCGCTGGAACGTCTGATCCGACGTGGTCACCGTGCGCACGACCTCGACGAGCGGCATGAGCGGTACGGGATTGAAGAAGTGCAGCCCGACGAACCGGTCGGCGCGTTTGGTGGCGGCGGCCATGGCGGCGACGGTGAGGCTTGAGGTGTTGGACGCGAAGATCGTCTCGGGCCCGCACAGCCCGTCGAGCTCTTTCCAGAGCGCGTTCTTGATCTCCAGGTCCTCGGTCACCGCTTCCACGATGACGTCGCAGCTCTTCAGGTCCGCGGTCGTGGTCGTGAAGCGCAGCCGCTTGAGGGCGGCGTCCCGGTCTCCCGCCGGAAGCTTTCCTTTTTCCACGAACTTGCCGAGGGATTTCTCGATGCCGGCACGCGCCTTGTCCCAGATCTGCTGCGACACATCGCGCACCGTCGTGTCGTAGCCAGCGCTCGCGGCCACCTGCGCGATGCCGCTCCCCATGAGGCCGCACCCCAGCACGCCCACCCGCTTGATGTCGGTCATAGCACTCCGGACATGAAGTGGCGCGATTAACTGCGGGGCGGGGGCGGGGCCCCCGGGCTCATCAGCGCGCGGATCTCGTCGGCGATGCGGACGAACGCATTCACTTTTGAGCCAGCGGCTCCGGCGGCGAGGTGCTCCGGGCGGATCTCGCCGCGCTCCAACCGGTCGAGCACCTGCTCGAGGCCGACCTGGACCCGGTCGTTGTCCGGACGGTGGCGGCGCGCTACGGCGAGCGCCGCCGCGCAGGCGCCGATGGGAGGTACCACCACCCACGGCCCGAGCACGCCGAGGACGGGCGTTACGACGGCGAGCGCGGCGCCGAACATGACGAGCGCGGCGAAACCCCACAGCCGCTGTGCCCGCGTGCCCTGCACGCTGGCTGTGAGCTGCACGTGACAGAACCCGGGCTCGAGCGCCGTGACCTGGGCGGCGATCTCGGTCGCGCGAGCGAGCGCGAACGACTTGCCGCCAGCACCGAGGGCGCGCTGAATCGAGGCGAAGGCACCGACGCGCGGCTCCCAGGTCGTGCGGTCGGCGTAGTGACGCTTCACCTGCAGCGACTCCTCCCGGTCCATCCAGCCGGTGAGGGCGCGCTCCACGGTGGCCTTGTCGCCCGGCACCACGCGCTCGGCGGTGAGAGCGGCCGGTCCGACCAGCCACGCGACGAAGCCGCTCTGGCGCGGCGCGATAGTACGCGTGCGCTCCTCGAGCAAGGCCTGCCGCAGCAGTCGCGCCGGAATGCCCACGTCCTTCCCGAGGCTCAGCAGCTCGGTCTCGGTGAGGCCGTCTCCTACGTCGTGCTCCCCGGCCTGCAGTTCCGCTGCGCGCTGCATGATCCGCTCGAGCGCCTCGCGGCTGATCAGCTCGCCTGGCATTACTAGGTCTCGGCCCTGGTGGCGCGCGGGGCGGACGGCAGTGCCTCGCCCGAGGCCTTTTCCGGCAGCGCGGCGGCGACCGCCTTTTTCGTGACGGTGTCCAGAAAGCCGCGGAACAGGTCGATGGGGATCGGGAAGATCGTCGTCGAGTTGTTCTCGGAGGCGATCTCGGTGACAGTCTGCAGGAAGCGCAGCTGGATGGCCGCGGGCTCGCTGCCGATGATGTGGGCGGCCTGCGCCAGCTTCTCCGACGCCTGCAGCTCGCCCTCGGCGTTGATCACCTTGGCGCGCCGCTCGCGCTCGGCTTCCGCCTGGCGCGCCATCGCCCGCTTCATCTCGGGCGGGAGGTCGACGTCCTTCACTTCGACCGCCGAGACTTCAATGCCCCAGTCTTCCGTGCGCTTGTCGATGATGTTCTTGAGGATGTTGTTGATCTTCTCGCGGTTCATCAACAGCTCGTCCAGCTCCGTTTCGCCCAGCACGGAGCGCAGCGTGGTCTGGGCGAGCTGGCTCGTGGCGTAGAGAAAGTTCTCGACGCCGATCACCGCCTTCACCGGTTCGATCACCCGCATGTAGAGCACCGCGTTCACCTTGATCGAGATGTTGTCGCGGGTGATCACGTCCTGGGGCGGGATGTCCAGCGCCACGACGCGCAGTGAGACGGTCTGGACCTTGGTGAGCAGCGGCGGCAAAAACCGCAGGCCCGGGCCCTTGGCTCCCCACGACCGGCCCAGCACGAACAGCACGCCGCGCTCGTACTCCTTGAACACCCGGAGGCCCGAGAGCACGTACAGAAACACGACGCCGATGGCGGCGGCCAGGATCACGTCCATGTCATCAGCCCGGGAACGCTTCCACGATCACCGCCGCCCCCTGCCCGCCGCCGATGCACGCCGAGCCGAGCCCGAAGCGTCGCTTGGCGCGCCGCAGCGCGTGCAGCAGGTGGATGGTGATGCGCGTGCCCGTCGCCGCCAGCGGATGGCCGATGGCGATGGCGCCGCCATGCACGTTGGTCTTGCCGCGGTCCAGACCCAGCTCCTTTTCCACGGCGAGATATTGCGGCGCGAACGCCTCGTTCACTTCGACCAGGTCCATCTGCTCGAGCTTCATCTGGGCCTTTTGCAGTGCCTTGCGCGCCGCCGGCGCGGGCCCGATGCCCATGTACCTGGGCTCCACTCCCGCCACGGCCCACGCCACCAGCCGGCCCAGCGGCTTCAAGCCGTGCGCCTTGGCGTACTCCTCGCCCGCGATCACGGTGGCCGCGGCCCCGTCCACGATCCCGGATGCGTTGCCCGCGGTCACCAGTCCGTCCTTCTTGAAATAGGGCTTGAGCGAAAGCAGCACCTCGAGAGTGGTGTTGGGCCGCATGTGCTCGTCGGCTCGGTACTCTGTGGTTTCGCCTTTCTTGCCTTTGACCGGAACCGCGACGACTTCATCCTGGAATACGCAGTCGTCCCAGGCCTTCTTGGCGCGCTGCTGGGACGCGAGCGCTACCTCATCCACCTCTTTCCTGGTGAGCTTGTACTTCTCGGCGAGGCCCTCGGCGGTCTCCGCCATCGACAGGCCGCACTGCGGATCTTTTAGTGCCTCCCACAGCAGGTCTTCGAGCGGCGCGGGCCCGAGGCGCAGGCCCCAGCGTGCACCGCGAACCACGTGGGGCGCCTGGCTCATCGACTCGGTACCACCGGCCAGCACCGCCTGCGCTTCGCCGAGCAGGATGAGCTGCGCGCCCTGAGTGATGGCCTCGAAGCCCGAGCCGCACAGCCGGTTGACCGTCACGGCGGGCACGTCGATGGGGAGCCCTGCCTTGAGCCCGATGTGACGGGCGCAATAGATAGCGTCGGCCGAGGTCTGGAGAGCGTTGCCGAACACTGCGTGGCCGATATCTGTTGCCGGCACGCCCGACCGCTCCAGGGCCTGCCGCGCCGCCACGGCGCCGAGCTCTATAGCCGAAAGGTCCTTGAGGGCGCCGCCGAACGTGCCGAACCCGGTGCGCACGCCCGACAGAAAGACAATGTCTGTATGGGAACCCTGGGTCTTCATGGGACAAAGCTCCACACTGTAGAAAAGGAATATCGGGCGGTTCGCGGGAGGGCGGTAGGGAGCGGTTCAACCCGGGCTGAGAGCCGGGCTCGGCGGTTGCGCGCTCTTTAAGAGCGCACTCCGGGCCGAGTGCGCCCTCTCAGGGCGCGAACTTTCGCATGCCCGCCATGAACGCATCGGGTTGAGTGCCGCGGATTCGGCGTCAGTACCCCGCTGCCATGCCGTCCTTGCGCGGGTCCGAGCCTGCTGCATAGCCGCGGGGCAGGCGGATGATGGCCTGAGCGCCGCCGAACGCCACGGCGCGCTCGTCCACGATCACATGCCCGAGGGCGGTCAACGCGCTGCGCACCGAGTCGCCGATCGGCGCCTCGAAGGCCACGCCCCTGCCTTCGAGGTGGCGAAACCGCGCCGCGTCGATCGCCTGCTGCAAATCCATCCCGAAGACGAGGAGATTGAGCAGCACCTGCACATGGCCCTGCGGCTGCATCGAGCCACCCATCACACCGAAGCTCATCCACGGCTGCTCGACGCCCTGCGGATCGGGCTTGGTGACGAACGCGGGAATGATCGTGTGGAACGGGCGCTTTCCCGGTGCCACGGTATTCGGGAGGCCAAGCTCGAGGGTGAACCCTGCGCCCCGGTCCTGCAGCGCGAACCCGGTCCCGGGCACGACGACACCCGAGCCGAACGCGTCGAACAACGAGTTGATGAACGAGACCATGTTTCCGGCGCTGTCCGCCGCTGTGAGATAGATCGTCTCACTCGCGGTGAGGGCTTTGCCCGGGTCGGGGCGGTCGGCGGCGTGGTGCTGGTCGATCAGTGCGCGCCGCGCGGCGACGAACCGGTCATCGAGCAAGGCCGTCGCCGCTGTCTGCATCGCGGTGGGCTCGCCCACATAGCGCGCCGCGTCTGCGAACGCGAGTTTCTTCGCTTCAATGAGAAGATGGAGGTAGGGGGCGGAATTGTGTCCCATGGCGCCCAGGTCGTACGGCTCGAGCATCCGCAACATCTCGAGCGCCGCCACGCCCTGGCCGTTGGGGGGCAGCTCCCACACGCGATAGCCCTTGAACGGCACCGAAATCGGCTCCACCCACTCGGCGCGCTGGCCACGCAGATCGTCGATGGTGAGATAACCGCCGAGCTGCCGCACGCCGGTCACGATGCGCTGGCCCAGCTCGCCGCCGTACAACGCCGCGGGTCCCTGCGCCGCGATCAGCCGGAAGCTCCGCGCCAGATCAGGATTCGAGAACCATTCCCCCGGGCGCGGGGCGCGGGTGCCATCGACCAGGAACGTGGCTCGTGCGCCGTCGTCTCTCGTGAGCCGCGCCGCTTCGGCCGCCCAGTCCTGCGAGATGACTGGTGTAACCGGGAACCCGTTCTCGGCGTAGCCGATGGCGGGCGCGAGCGCCTGTGCCAGCGTGGTCGTGCCGAAGCGTTGCAGCAACGCGTCCCAGCCCGAGAGGGCGCCGGGGACCGTGATGTCTTCGACGCTCTCTACCGGCATGGTGCGGTGACCGCGAGAGGCGAGCGCGTCCCGGGTCATCAAGGAGCCGGCGCGCCCGCTCGCGTTCGGGCCGTACAGCTTGTGATCCTTGGCGGTCCAGACGATCGCGAACATGTCGCCGCCGATGCCGGTCATCATCGGCTCGACGGCGTTGAGGACCGAGGCGGCGGTCACGGCGGCGTCGATCGCGTTGCCGCCCCGCTCGAGCACCGCCAGGCCGGCGGCGGTAGCGAGCGGCTGGCTGGTGGCGATCATACCGTGGGGCGCGTAGACGGTGGAGCGGTGGGCCATGGTGGTGGGGCGGGGTTGTTGCGCTGAGGCGACCGTGCCCAGGCAGGCGAGCGCGGCTGCAAGTGCAAGGCGAACGATCATCGAGAGAATATCGCCCGGCGCCACCCGAAATACACTGGCACCCCGGTTGCCACGATCGCGAGGCCGATCACCGCCTGCACTGGCCGCGCGACCACCGTGTTTAGCACGATCGCCGCCGCCGCCGCGATGAACAGCGCCGGCGTCACGGGATACCCCGGCACTCGGAACGGTCGCGGGGCATCAGGACGTCTGCGCCGTAGCACGAACACGCTTGCCGCCGCGAGCGCTGCGAAGATCCAGCTTGCAAACACCACATAGGTAAACAGTTGCTCAAACGTGCCGGAGATCGCGAGTAACGCGGCCCACGCCGCGCTCACTGCCACCGCCCTCGCCGGTGTGCCGAACCGCGGGTGGACCTCGGCGAGCGCCCGCAGGAACACCCCGTCGCGCGCCATCGCGAAGTACATGCGCGGGCCCGTGAGCGCGAGCCCGTTCGCGGCGCTGAAGATGGACACCAGGATCACGAGCGTGACGAGCTTCGCCGCGACGGGACCGAACAACGCTCGCGCAGCGACTGCGGCCGGGCGGTCAGTGGCCGCCACACCCTGGGCTCCCGCCGCCGCAACGTAGCCGGCGTTCGCCGTCAGGTAGATCACCACGAGCGCCGCCGTGCCGAGACCTATGCCCCGTGCGAACGTGCGTTGCGGATCGGCCGCCTCACCGGCGGAGTTGGTGACATTCTGCCAGCCCTCATACGCCCACAATACGGCGAGCAGTGCCACACCAGCGGCGGAAACTGACCCGAGCGAGAGGGACGTCGTGAAGAATCGTGTTTCGGGGGCGTGGAGCCCTGGGCCCAGCGCGAACCCCGCCAGCGCGAGCGCGAAGATCGCGCCCACTTTGAGAGCCGTGCTCCAATTCTGTAACGTGGCCGCTTGCCGCACACCGCGAATGTTGACTGTGGTGACCGCGGCGATCATCGCCACCGCCGCGGCCTTGTGGGTGAGCGGGGTGAGCGGCACCAGCTCGCCCAGATAGTTCGCGAACGCCACCGCGAGGGTCGCGGTCGAGCCGGTGTTGATCGCGAGAAACAGCGTCCAACCAAGAAGGAAAGCGGGCAGGGGCCCGAACGCCTCCCGCACGTACACGTAACTCCCTCCAGCATCCGGCAGCATGCCGCCGAGCTCACCGAACGTGAGCGCGCCGAGCAGCGCCAGGACGCTGCCCACGACCCACACCACGAACGCCACCCCCAGGTCGCTCCCCGACAGGCGCAGCACCGATCCCGGGACGGTGAAGATCCCTGAGCCGATCGTGGTGCCGACGACGATGAGGACGAGGTCGCGCAGGGTGAGGACCCGGGCGAGGTCCCGCGCGTTGCCGGTTACGTCAGAGCTCGCGGGCAATCGCCTTTACTACCTGAGCCGTGGTTGCCTTGCCGCCGATGTCGGGCG
Source organism: uncultured bacterium (assembly GCA_965653495.1). Classification (GTDB taxonomy): domain Bacteria; phylum Gemmatimonadota; class Gemmatimonadetes; order Gemmatimonadales; family GWC2-71-9; genus AG41. The sequence goes on from CBFHAJ010000024.1 coordinate 27,149, forward strand.
TCCGAACGCCCGCCGCGAGCGTGTGTGTCACCGCGCCTTCGAGATCCCGGGCCGCCTCCGGATGGCCCAGCTGCTCGAACAGCAACGCGCCCGTGAGCACGGTCGCCATCGGGTTCGCCACGCCCTTGCCGGCCAGCGGCGGCGCCGAGCCGTGCACCGGCTCGAACAGGCCGGCGCGCCCGGGGTGGAGGTTCGCGCTCGCCGCCAGCCCCAAGCCACCGACCAGTCCGGCCCCGAGGTCCGAGAGGATATCGCCATAGAGATTGTTGGTGACGATCACCTGGAAGCGTCCGGGATCGCGCACCAGCTCCATCGCCAGCGCATCCACATAGCGGTGCTCCGCTGCGATTCCGGAATACTCGCCCGCGATTCGCTTAAACGTCTCCTGCCAGATGCGGTGCGCCGGGACGGCGTTGGCCTTGTCGCTCATGGTGACGAGTGTCTTGCGGTGCGCGCGTGCCCACTCGAACGCTGCCCGGATGATGCGCTCTACCCCGTTTGCGGTGTTCACTTCCTCAGCGACGTACTCGCCACCACCGATCCGGCCTCGACCGAGGTATACACCCTCCGTGTTTTCGCGAAAGATGACGAAGTCGATCTTTCCTCCACCATCCTCCACCGCCCTCCACCGCCCTCCACCGCCCCCCTGCAGCGGCGTGAGGTCCGGATGTAGCAGCCTTACGGGCCTGAAGTTGATGTAGAGATCGAGCCGAAACCGCAGCCCCAGCAGGATGTCGCGGGCGTGTTCGTTGCCGGGCACTCGAGGATCGCCGATCGCACCGAGCAGAATGGCGTCCACGTCGTCGCGGAGATGGTCGAATGCGGCGGCCGGGAGCGTCTCTTTCGTTTTGAGATAGTGATCAGCCCCGTAGGGGAGGCGCTCGAACGCGAGGGTCACTCCGTGCTTGCGGGCGGCGGCTTCGAGCACAGGAATCGCCGCCTCGACGACTTCTGGGCCGATCCCATCGCCCCCGATCACCGCGATCTTGTGCTCGTGTGTCACTCGAACCCGGTCGCGCGCCCGCAGCTGACGCAGTAGCGCCAACCCACGTCCATCTCGCCGCCGCACGCGGGGCAGCGCAGCTCTCCCGAGGGAGGCTGCCCGCACTGCGGGCAAAAGTTCACCTTGCGGCTCCCCGGGAGCGTTTCGCCGCAATAGGGGCACTGGCGCGGCGACTCGCTCTGCTCCGCCAGCTCGAACGCGGCGCCGGAGCCCTTCACCGTTTCTTCTTCCTCGTCCTCTTCCACCGGCTCGGCAGTGTGGGCGACCTCGGCGGTGTCGAGAGACGGCAGTGGGGACAATGGGGGCGGCGGGGGCGGAGCGTACGCGCGGGCGCCCCGGAGAAACCGCTCCGCCGCGACCCGGTTGAGGCTCAGCAGCGCGTCCGGGAACTGGCGGAACAGGGCGGCGTCCGGGTTCTTCTCTCCGGCCTCGCGCTGCAGGGCCTCTTGCACCTCGCGCGGCTGCACCGAGGCATAGCCGCGCTCTCCCGCGAGCAGCCGCAACACCGCCATCTCGTAGTCCTGGTGCGTGGCCACCTTCAGACTGGATCGATTCGAGCGGTAGGGGACGAGCCGCTCGTACACCTCCGCCGCGGGGAACGGCACCGCCAGCCGGCCCGGCGCGTCGTCGGCCAGGACGCTCACGAGGCGCTCGAACAGCCGGTCGAGATCGTCGGGCATGGTCAACCCGGGTTGCACGTTCCCCGTTGCACGTTGCCCGTCATTTCACGATCACGACGCCCTTCATGAACGGATGGGGCGTGCAGTGATAGGTGTAGCGTCCGGTCTTTTCGAAGCGGTGAATGAACGTGCCGTTGTGCGGCACGGGCGGCGACCCCGGCTCGGTGCCGTCGAAGGTAATCGTGTGCTCGACGGGATCGTCGTTGATCCAGCGGATCGCCTGGCCGGCGGTGATCGTGACGGAGTCGGTGCCAAACTTGTAGACGGCCATGCGCACGTCGGCTGCCACCCCCGCGGCCGCGGCGGAAGGAACGGCGGTCTTGGGCTCTCCGTGGAACCACGGGGCGAAGCGCTTCAGGTGGATGGGAATCGTGAATTCGAAACCGTACAGGACACTCTTGGGTGACGTGACGCCTTCCGAAGCACCTTGAATCGTGGCGCTGGTCGCGTTGCTCGCCTGCAGCGAGAAGGTGTGCGGGGAGCCGGGGATCAATACGTCGATGGCCGCGCTCCACGCGGCTCGGACCGTGGGGCTGACGAATGACCCGACATCGGCGCTGACCCCGATGTACTGATTGAGGCGCGCGTTGAATCCGCCCGCGAAGGCGGTGGCGCCAGTGCCCGATTCTCCCAGGCGCCGCGACATGACACGTGCGGCGCCGTGCAACGTGAGGGCGCTCTGCGTCCAATCGACGCTGAGCTCTCCGTCCGCACTCTTCGCCAGGAAGTTGTACGCTGGCGTGAGGGCGACGGCGAAGCCGGGCTTACCTTCTGCGCCGAGCATGCGCCAGCGCCCGTACAGCTCGGTCTCATTACTCGTCTGCGCGGCATTGCCCGTGCCGACCAACACCGATCTGGTGGCGAATCGGGTCCCGAGATCTACCTGATGGCCGAGTCCGGCGGTGAGCGTGAACGTCGGAAAGTTCACCACCGAGTGCGACGGCGCCGGGCTGACATAGAACCGATGCAAGAAGTTGAATTGCACGACGCCGGGATCGGTAACCCATGTCCCGCCGAGATTCGACGGCCGATACAGGAGCGACTGCGCGCCGAGCGGCGCGGCCATGATTAGTAGCGGCAGAGCCAACGAGATTCGCTTGGTCACGGACCCTCCGGTGAAAAGGACGCTCGACAAGCCATTCCGCAATCCGCACTCCGCATTCCGCATTCGTCTCACCGCCACTCCCTCACCCACTTGTCGTAGAGCACCGGCGTCACGCTGCCACTCGCCAGCACCTCGATGCCCGAGGGATCGCGGTACGCCTTACGATAGAAGACGTGCGTCACGCCCGAGTTGATGATGAGCTTGGCGCACATCACGCACGGCGACGCGCTGACGAACACGACCTTGTCGCGCACGCTGCCGGGCGCCTTGACCAAGGCGTTCATCTCCGAGTGAATGCAGCCGCAGCTCCCCGGGACCGCGGAGTCACACTTGTTCGGCAGGCCGCGGGCGTTCCCATTGTACCCGATCGCGAGCACGTTCTCGAGCCGCTGGTCGGTGACCACGGTCCCGACCTGCAGCCGAACGCAGGTTGATCGCTTGGCGAGCTCCTCCGCCATGCGCATGTAGACCTCGTACAGCGGGATGCGATCGACTGGCGGAGCCGCCGCGCCATTCGGCAGCAGGTTGAGCGGATGGCTGTTCTCGGGCACTCCGTCTCTAGCGACGCTCATGCAGCTCCTCGTCCGGATCGTAGCCGGCGTACTGGCCCCGCGCCCGCGCGCGCGCCAGCCAGGCGTCGAACCCCGACGGCACCAGGCCGTTGGAGCGCTCCTGCCGCTCGGCGGCACGGACCGCGAGGTCGTTGGCGTATTCGTTTTTCGCGTGGCCCGCGTGACCTTCCACCCAGCGCCACGCCACCTCGTGGGCCGCCGCGGCCTGCACCAGCTTCTGCCACAGCTCTACGTTCTCGAGCGCGCCTCCTTTGCGCTTCCAGCCGCGCGCTACCCACCCGGCCACCCATTCCCCCATCCCCTTCACGAGGTACTGCGAGTCGGAGACGTAGGTCACGCGCGCATGTTGCCATTGGCGGCGGATCCACTCCAAGGTAGCGATCGCTCCCGCGAGGGCCATGCGGTTGTTGGTGGTCTGCGGCGAGGACTCG
>CBFHAJ010000025.1:0-30201 GCA_965653495.1 uncultured bacterium
CCGACCCGCGGGATCAGTGGACCACGCCGCCGTTCGAGCCCACCGTGCGCGACGGAAAACTGTTTGCGCGCGGCGCCGCCGCCGACAAAGGGCAGGTGTTCTGCCTGCTCAAGGCGATCGAAGCGACCGACGGCCGACCGCCGGTGAACTTCCGTTTCCACATCGAAGGCGAAGAAGAACACGGGAGCCGTGTGCTGTTCGAACTGCTGCGCCGCGAGCCGGAGCGCACCAAGGCCGACGCCGTGCTGATCGCCGACATGGCATACGTGGCCCCGAAATGGCCGGCCGTCTACACGACGCTGCGCGGCCTGTGTTACGCTGAGCTGACCGTCCGCACCGCCAAGACCGATCTGCACTCCGGTGAGTTCGGCGGTGCGGCGCCCAACGCCCACGAAGAGCTCGCTCGCCTGCTCGGCCGGCTCAAGACCCCGGACGGCAAGATCCAGATCCCCGGCTTCTATGGCGCGGTGAAGCGCCCCTCCAAGCTGGAGCTCGCGACCTGGAAACGCCTGCCGTTCAAGGAGAGCGAGTTCCTCAAAGCGCGTGTGCAGGCGAAGGCGCTCACCGGCCTCAAGTCCTATTCGGTGCTCGAGCGGCTGTGGGCCCTGCCCACCTTCGAGATTCACGGCATCACCGGCGGCTTCACGGCAGATGGAGCGAAGACGGTCATCCCCGCGGAGGCGACGGCGAAGGTCAGCCTGCGTCTGGTGCCCGACCAGAAGCTCAAGGTGGTGGAGCGCCAACTCACGGCTGCGGTGAAGCGCCTCGCGCCACGCTATGTGCAGGCGAGCGTGCGGTTCCTCCACGGGGCCGATCCCGCCACGGTGAAGGTCACCCACCCCGCGTTCCGGCTGCTCGACCAGGCGTTCAAGGAGGTCGTCGGACGGGGCACCGTGCCGGCCCGCGCCGGCGGTTCGATCCCGGTCGTGCCGGCGCTCGGCCAGGGCGGCGCGGCGGTGATCCTCACCGGCATCGGTCTCCCCGACGACCGGCTCCATGCCCCGAATGAGAAGCTGGACCTCAGGCAGCTGTGGGACGGGATCCGAGTATTCCGCCGGTTCTACGAGCTGCTGGGGGAGCAGCGCCGGGGCTGAGCAGGTGTGATGTAGTGCACGCCGCGGCGGCTCGGACGTCTCACATATTGGTCGGCCATGCACCGCACCCTCTACCTCGCCGGTTTCGGCTATCTCGCGATCTGCGCCGCCGTGGTGATCCGTCACCGCGCCGGGCACACCCCCGCCGCGGAGCCTGGCCCTTCCCCGGGCGACTTCGGCGGCTCGGGGGGGGGCGCGTGGTTCTCCGCGATCAAGCCTTACTGCAACGCCGTGGAGGTCGAGCTGGCCCAGCAGCGCCATCCTGCCCCGCCCACGCTCGAGGGGCAGGGGTACAGCGCCGCCTGCTACGCTCTCGGCGGGAGGATCGATTCGGCGCGCGCGGTGATCGATCGCCTGCCGCCGGACGATCGCTTTCGCGCCGCGGGGATCGTGTTCGACGTAGCGCACCCCGTCGCCGACGCGGGCGACAACCGCTCTGCCGGTCCCATCATGGAGCTCGTGGTAGACTACTGGCCCAACCATTATATGGCGCTGTACCACGCGGGGATGGCCGAGTTCGCGCTCGGCCAGACGGGCCTCGCCCGGGCGCACCTCGAGTCGTTCCTCTCGTATTACCACGCCAACGACGGCTGGACCACGAGCGCGCAGGACGCCCTCGCGCGGCTGCGCTAAGTCGGACACCTCCGCCCGTGCCACAGCCTACCTCCCTCGCGCCGGGCGTCGTGCTGCCGGGTCGCTACGAGCGCGCCGAGGAGATCGGGCGCGGCGGGTTCTCCATCGTGTACCGCGCGCGGGACACCCGGGCCGGCGCGGATGTCGCGATCAAGCTGCTGGTCCCTCCGCCCGCGGCGGCTCAGCTGGCGCGCGAGCGGCTGCGCCGGGAGGTGCAGGCCGTGCGGCAGCTCAGTCACCCGGGCATCGTCCCGATTTACGACGTGGTCGATGACGGGGCGTGGAGCTTCGTCGTGATGGAGTACGTCCCGGGGGCGGACCTGGCCGCTCGCGTGCGCCGCCGGGGACCGCTCGACCCCGACGCCGCGGTCCGGGTGGGCAGCGAGATCGCCGGCGCGCTCGCGGCCGCCCATCGGCACGGTATCGTGCATCGCGACGTCAAGCCGCAGAACATCCTGCTCGCGCCCGACGGCCGGGCCCGGCTCACCGACTTCGGCTCGGCGCGGCTGGCCGGCCAGGAGACCGTAACGCAGACCGGCACGCTCGTCGGGACGATCGACTACGCACCGCCCGAGCAGCTCGCCGGCGGTCGCGGCGACGCGCGAGCGGACGAGTACGCCCTGGGCATGACGCTGTACTACGCGCTGATCGGCGAGCTCCCGGCCCGCGGCAAGTCGCTCACGGCCGGGTCCGGCCTTCATCCCCGGTCGCGCCGACTGGAGATCCCCGAGTGGCTCGACGCCGTCGTGTCGCGCGCCACGATGCCTGACCCGGCGGACCGCTTTCCTGCGATCGCGCTTCTGGCCGACGCGCTCGAGCGCGGCGCCGCCGCCGCCGACGGGTCGCCGCTGGTCCCGAACGGAAAGGAGCGCTGCGTGCTGTGCGCGGCACCGGAGCCGTGCGGGATCGGCGTGTGTCCGCGGTGCGCCCGGCGGGCCGGCGACGGCGACGATGTGCTGGTCTTTCTCGAGCGCACCACGCCGGGTCCGGCGCGCCGGGCCGCGCGCGAGACGCTCGACGACCGGATCGGCGCGGACGCCTCCGCCGCCGCCCGCGACTCCGCGCAGGCGGGCCAGCGGCCGCTGCTGCGCGTGCCGGCAGAGGCGAGTGCGCGTGTGGTGGAGCTGCTCGACGCTCGCGGGCTTGCGGCGCGGACCGAGCCGCGGGGCGCTGCGTGGAAGAGCGCCGTGCCGGGTCCGGTCGCAGTGCTGGCGGGGGCGGTGGCTGGTGTCGGCACGGTCGCTGCGTTCGCCGCCGCGACGCCGGTTCTGCTGGTCACCAGCCCCGCAGTGGCGATCGGGCTCGTGATGGTGGCCGCCGTGTGGCGACGGGCGCCCATCTGGAATCCCGCGATGTCCGGCGGGACCACGTTACCCGCGGAAGCCGAGCGCGCGGCGGTCCGCACGCTCGCGGGTCTTCCGGCCGGCAGTGCGCGTGCGCTGTTGATCGACCTGCTGCGCCGGGCGCGGGGGATGACGGCCGGGCCGCGCGAACGGGTGGGCGCCCTCGTGATCGCCGCCTGCGGCGCCGCACGTGATCTTGCGGGGCTCGAGCAGCAGCTGGCGGCGTTCGACGCGCGGCGCGATCGCCTGGTGGACGCGCCTCCGGCGTGGCTCGACGCGCTCAGTCGCTGCGAGCGCGGCCGCGACGTCCTGAGCCAGCGCCTCCTGGAGGCGAGCGCAGCCGTGAGTCGCTGGCAGGCAGGAGCAGCCGGGACGGAGACGGACGCGCTCACCGATCTCGCGCGCGATCTGGACGACGAAGGGCGGCGCCAGGAAGAAGCGGCGCGCGAAGTGGCCGCGTTACTGGCGTAGCTATTGCTTGCTGAGGTTGCGCAGCCGATTGATCTCGTGCTGTGTGATCGCCCTGCCGCCGTACCGCTCTTCCCGCCACGGATCGCCCCGCATGTGATACCCGTTTTGCTCCCAGAATCCCGGCACGTCCGCGTCGAGCAGCGTGAAGCCGCGCACCCACTTGGCGCTCTTCCACAAGTACAGATGTGGCACCAGCAGCCGCGCCGGCCAGCCATGCTCCGGCGCGAGCCACTCGCCGCCCCACTTGAGCGCGATCAGGTTATCCGGCCGGTCGAGATCGGCGAGCGGCAGGTTGGTGGTGAAGCCCTGCTCCGCGGAGACGAGGCAGTACTTGGCCTCGGGCTTCATGCCCGCGCGCTCGAGCAGGAGCTGCACGGCTACTCCCTCGAACGCGTTGTCGAGCCGGCTCCAGCGCGTGACGCAGTGGATGTCGCACTGCACGGTCTTGCGCGGCAGCGCCAGCAGCTCGTCGTAGGTGAGAGAGAAAGGCCGCTCGACGAGCCCTGCGACATCGAAGCTCCAGGCGCGCGTGTCCACGCGCGGCACGTTCCCGTAGTGGAGCACGGGCCATTTGGTCGTCACCACCTGGCCCGGCGGAACGCGCTCAGGCGGCGCGCCCGCCCGTTGCCGCAGCTGGTCGAGGAACTTCGTCATGGCGCGGTCCGCGGTGTGAGGGTGAGCAGATGCGCGGTCTCCTGCTCCACTCGCGCGCGGGTATAGACGAGGGGGAAGTAGTGGCCGTCGGCCCACGGCTGGAGCAGGTTGTCGTAATAGGGACTACCGGGTTGGCCCGATTGCCCGGGCACGCTGGTCGCCAGCGAACGGTCCCAGTCGGCGAAATCGAGGATCTCCCGGTACGAGGCACCGTATTCCTGGACGTACGCGTCCCCACCAGTCGCGTTGACGGTCGTGGCGTCGCCACCGCGCGGCGTCGCCGGCAGGTCGAACGCTTCGGCGAGTGGGTGGTGGAACAGCGCGTGGTGCAGGGCACCCCACGTCCAGCGTGAGCGGTCTGCGCCCAGCTTTTCCGACAGCTCGGCGACTGCGTCGTTCAGTGCGGCGAGCACGAGCGAGTCACGTCCCGCCCCGGCATGGGGCGTGGTCAGCAGACGGACGACGGTGGGCAGGGGCAGGAGCATGACGTCCGCCCCGGCACCGGCGTGGCTGCGCGTGAGACGACCAGTGACCGCTCGCAGCCACGATTCATACAGCAGCGGTGCCATCCGGTCGCGCGTCATCACATCGTCCCACGACTGCAACGTGTCGATCTCCGGCCGATCCTGTCGGCCGGTCCGTCGTGCGGCGGCGACCAGGACCGGCACGAGCCGCGCCGCCGGCAGCGAGAACTCGTCCAACTGGAGCCGCTCACACTCCGCGACCGTCAGTCGCTCGGTGGCCCGCAGCACAGTGGCGATCCGCTGGGCGCGATAGGGCGGCGCCCATTCGTAGTTGAGCGCATGGGGGTACCGGGGGGGCAGGATGTTGTTGTTGGCGGTGACGATCATGCCCTCGGGCGGATCGTACGCCTGCGGCAGGTCGTCCAGGCGCAGGAACCCGCGCCATTCGTAGCCACCATCGCCCGGCACCGGTAGCAGGCCTGACCACGATCGCACCGGTATCAGACCCGCGGCGATCCAGCCGATGTGGCCCTCCACGTCGGCGTAGACGAGGTTTTCGGTCGGCAGCTTCCAGCGCGCTGCGGCCGCCCGGAAGCTCTGCCAATCGGTCGCGCGATCGACCGCGAGCTGGGCGAGATAGCCGGCGGTCCCTGGCTCGGCGCCGACGAACCGCAGCACGAACGCCCGATGCCGGGCAGTGTCTTCCGCCACGATCGGCCCGTGCTCGGTGAACTCGAGTCGCACCACGCGCGCCGGCTCTCCCTTCACGCCGATGGTATCGACGATGACGTGCAGCGGGTGCCACCCGCCGTGCGCCCGATAACACCGGCCCTGGGTGCCAGCGCACGGGGCTAGCTGCTCCACGTACACGTCCTGCTGGTCCATTCCCAGGATCGTGAAACCGAAGCCGATGCGGGCATTGTGGCCGGCGGCGACGCCGGGGAGCGCGGGCTCTCCCGCGCCGATGACGTCCCATCCGGGGCCCACGAGGTGGGTGAGGTAACGGAGCGACGGCACGCCGATCGTGCGGTGGGGATCGTTGGCGAGCAGCGGCTTGCCACTCGCGGTACGAGTGCCGCTCACTACCCAGTTGTTCGATCCTTCGAGCCGCCGGTATTGGACGTTCTCGTAGGCCTGCGCCGTGGGGCCCAGGTCGATCCCGTGGAGGTCGAGGCCGGGAGCGGGATCGAGCGGGCGGGCCGGGTCTGGCGGCCACAACGCCACGGCGCGCGCGACCCCGATGATGCTGACGAGCCGCGCGCGCGCCGCCTCGTCCAACGCGTTTCCCGTCATCGTGAGCGCCGCCATGCGCTGCAACGGCACATCGGCCGTCCACGGCTGCGGGGCGATGCCGAGGAGCGCGAACTCGATGGGTGGGCGGCTGCGCACCTGCGCGATGTAGGCGTTCACGCCTTCGACGAACGCTTGCACGATATCGCGCGTGTCGGGCCCATAGCTCGCCCATTCGAGCGCCGTGTCGCCGCGGAACTTGAGGAGCCGCGCGAAGCGATCGCGCTCTACCGCTGACGAACCGAGGACCTCCGCGAGCCGGCCCTCGCCGCTACGCCGCCACATCTCCATCTGCCACAGGCGATCCTGCGCCGCGACGTACCCCTGCGCCAGGAACAGGTCGTGTCGCGTCCTGGCGTAGATGTGCGGGACGCCCCAGCGATCGCGGCGCACCTCGACGGCGCTGTCGAGTCCCGGGACCGACACGGTGCCGTCGATCCGGGCGAGCCTGGTGCGGGCGGAGTCGAGGAGGCTCGAGCGGCCGGAGGGAGGGAGAGCTTGAGCGGCGAGCGCCGCCGGGAGCAGCAGCCCCAGCAGCGCCGGTGATTTCATGCCGTCGCGGCGTGAAGCCGGTCGCTGGCCGCCACGCTCATGCCGAACGCGTGCTCGAAGCCGCGGACGACGGCGCCGACCGTCTCTTCCCAGAGCGGTTCGGCGCCGGTCTCCCGTCCGCGCTCCCGCTCGACGGATGTCATCTCTACACCCGCGATGCCGCACGGGACGATGCGCTCGAACTGCGAGAGGTCGGTCGTCACGTTCAACGCAAACCCGTGCCACGTGACCCACTGCTTCACGTGCACGCCGATGCTCGCGATCTTCCGCCCGCTCGTCCATACACCCGTGAACCGTGCGTCGCGCGTCGCAGGAATGCCCAACTCGGCGAGCGCCCCGATCAGGGCCTGCTCCAGGGTGCGCAGATACCAGTGCAGGTCGCGCCGGTGCAGGCTCAAGTCGAAGATGGGATAGCCGACGAGCTGCCCGGGCCCGTGGAAGGTGACGTCGCCCCCGCGCTCTACCTCGATCACTGCCACGCCATCGGGGCGGAGCACGTGACCGGCTTTGGCCCTGCGGCCCAGTGTCACCACGGGAGGATGCTCGAGCAGCAGGAGCACGTCGTGCTCCAAGCTCCCGTCGATCCGCGCCCGCGCCAGGGCGCGCTGCCACTGGAGCGCGTCCTCGTAGGGCACGGTGCCCGCCTGCACGACCTCGAGCACTCGCTCGCTCACGCGCCGTCGCTCCCGGCAATGGCCCAGCGGCTCGCCGTCGTACCCACCACGGCGCTGAGCACGGCCCAGGCGATGAGGCCGGGAAACCCCAGAAGGTGGTCCGGCACGACGGCGAGGAAGCCGATGAGGAGGGCAGCGACGGCGGCGAGCACGCCGATCACGCCGCTCTGCCACACGTTTTCGAGTGGTTGGCTGCGGCGCCACCCGAACATCGCGGCCACGGCAACCCCGGCGGCCACGCCGTAGAGCAGGGGATCACCCGCCGCCGCGCGATAGCGATCGGGGTCGACGCGGCCCTGCAGCAGCTTGACGGCGATCTGGGCGAGCGTGATGGTGGCGCCGCCCAGCCCGGCGCCGCAGGCGAGCGCGCCCAGGCCGATGGCGAGGGGGTCCTTCCGGACCTCGTTCACATGTCCACCACGCGCCCGAGCGAGTCGAGCGCTGCTTGGGCCACGGCCTCCGACATCGTGGGGTGCGCGTGAATCGCCAGCTCGACCTCCTCGACGGTGTATTCGTTCTCGCGCGCGACGGCGAGCTCATGGATCAGCTCAGACGCATGTGCCCCCACGATGTGCGCGCCCAGGATCTCGCCGTACTTCTTGTCGCGCAGGATCTTCACGAATCCCTCGGTCTCGCCGGTTCCGCGCGCCCGGCCATTGGCGGAGAACGGGAACCGCCCCGCCAGGTAGTCGAGCTTCTTCTCCTTGCACTGGTCCTCAGTGAGCCCGATACTCGCGACCTCGGGGTGGCAGTACGTGACGCTCGGCACGTTGTCGTATTTCAAGGCGTGCGGCTTCTTGCCGGCGATGAACTCGGTGGCGTTGACACCCTCCCGCATGCCCTTGTGGGCCAGCATCGGCGGTCCTGCGACGTCGCCGATCGCGAAGTAGCCGGGGGCGGTCGTCTGCAGGTTCTGATCCACCTTGATGAAGCCGCGCTCGGTCACCTGGATACCGCACTCGGCCAGGCCGACGTTCTCGGTGTTGACCGCCCGGCCCGCCGCCATCAACACGGCCGCGACCTCGAGCTTGCGCGCGGCGCCGTCCGCCTCGAGCTCGAGCGTGACCTTGTCCTTGCCGACCGTCCCCTTCTTCACCTTGGCGCCGGCGATGACTTCGATGCCGCGCTTCTTGTAGCTCTTCGCCACGGCATCGGAGGCTTCTTTGTCCTCGAGCGGCAGGACGCGGGGCAGGGCTTCGATGAGTGTCACCTTGGTGCCGAACGCGCTGAAGATATCGGCGAACTCCATGCCTACCGCACCGGCACCGATGATGGCGAGCGACGCCGGGGCCTTCTCGAGGAACAGCGCCTCGTCCGACGAGATGACCGTGGTCTTGTTGATCTCGAGGCCGATTTGCGGCAGCCCCTTCACGCGCGATCCGGTGGCGATGATGACGGCCTTCTTTGCCTCGTAGACGTCGTTTCCCACCTTCACCTTGCGCCCCGGTTGCAGGACGCCCGTGCCCCGGACGACGGTGACCTTGTTCTTCTTCATCAGGAACTCGACGCCCTTCGAGTTCTGATCGCTCACCTTGCGGGAACGCTGCATGGCGACGCCGTAATCGGTCTTCACCGTGCCGGCATCGACGCCGAACTCCTTGGCGTCGCGCAGCAGGCCCGCGATGGACGCCGAGTGGAGCAGGGCCTTCGTGGGGATGCAGCCGATGTTCACGCACACGCCACCGAGCTTGTCTTTCTCGATGAGGGCGGTGTTCATGCCGAGCTGCGCCGCCCGGATCGCGGCGACGTAGCCGGCCGGGCCGCCGCCCAGAATCACGACGTCAAATTGACTTGCCAAGGACCCCTCCCACAAACTCGGAAGTCGGAACTCGGAACGCGGAACAGCTCGGAATGAGTTCCGCGTTCCCACTTCCGCGTTCCGCGTTTACAGTAGCATCGCCAATGGATTCTCCAGCATCTGTTTGAGCGTTTTCAGGAACGCCGCCCCGGTCGCGCCGTCGATCACTCGGTGGTCGCAGCTCATGGTGATCCGCATGCGCCGCCGCACCGCGAGCGCACCGTCCACCACGGCCGGTTTCTGCACGATCGAGCCGATCGCGATGATCCCCGCTTCCGGCGGGTTGATCACCGCCGTGAACTGGTCGATGTCGAACATCCCAAGATTCGAGACGGAAAACGTCGACCCGGTGTACTCGTTCGGCTGCAGCCGGCGGTTGCGCGCCTTCTCCGCGAGCTCGCGCGCCTCGCGGCCGATGTCGGCCAGCGACTTCCGGTCGGCGTTCCGCACCACCGGTGTGATGAGGCCGTCGTCGACCGCCACCGCCATCCCGATGTGCACTTCGCTCCAGTAACGAATGTGGTCGTCCTGGAACCACGCGTTGCAGGCGCCGTGCTTGGTGAGCGCCAACGCCGTGGCCTTGATGATGACGTCGTTGAACGAAACCTTGCCGCCCCCCCCTTGATCGCCCAGCTGTCTGTTCAGGGCCTCTCGTGCCTCGGCGGCCCGCTCCATGTCCACTTCGGTGGTGAGGAAGAAGTGCGGAATGGGCCCGAGCGAGGCGCCGAGCCGCTTGGCAATGGTCTTGCGGATCTGAGTGAGCGGGACGTCCGTGTATGCCGCACCGTCGCGCGATACCACCGGAGAGCGGGGAGCGGGGAGCGGTACCTCCCGCTGAACCGTCTCGAGGTCACGCTTGGTAACCCGGCCACCCGGACCGGTCCCCGTGACGAGCTTCAAATCAACACCAGCCTCTTTCGCGATTCGTCTCGCCAGAGGCGAAGCCTTCACTCGCGTGGCGTCGGCGGGCGCTGCTACGGAGGGTACCGCTCCCCGCTCCCCCCGCTCCCCCCGCTCCCCGCTCCCAGCCGCCACAGCGACTGGTGCCTTCGCGGCGGGCGTCGGCGCAGCCGTGGCCCCCACCGCCTCGGCCGGCCCCGCGATCACCGCCACCACGCTCCCGACCGCGACCGTCTGTCCCTCCGCGGCCGCCACCTGGCGCAACACGCCGTCGGCGCGCGCCACCAGGTCCATCACGGCCTTATCGGTCTCGACTTCCGCCAGCGTGTCGCCGGTTTTGATCGGGTCTCCATCCTTCTTATGCCACTTCACGACGCGCCCCTCCTCCATCGTGGGGGAGAGGGCTTCCATGTAGACGTTGGTGGCCACGGATCAGTCGAGGTAGAGCACGCGCCGCGCGGCGGCGACTACGCGCTCCGGGCTGGGCTTGGCCAGGCGCTCGAGCAGCTTGTTGTAGGGCATCGGCACGTCGGCCTGGGTGACGCGCAGCACCGGTGCGTCGAGCTCGTCGAACGCGTCCCGCTGGATGATGTCCACGACCTGCGCGCCGATGCCGGCCTGCGGCCATCCTTCCTCTATCACCACCGCGCGATGGGTCCGCGCCACCGAGGCGAGGATCGCCGCCTCGTCGAGCGGGCGCAACGTCCGCAAGTCGAGCACTTCCGCCGCCGCGCCTTGCTCCGCCAGCTGGTCGGCGGCCTTGAGGGCGACCGCCACGGTCTTCGAGTGGCAAACGAGCGTCACGTCGCTGCCCGCTCGCTTGATTTCTGCCAGCCCGATCGGCACGACGTGCTCTCCCTCCGGCACTTCTCCCTTGAGGTTGTACAACATCTCACCTTCGAGCACGATCACGGGGTTGTTATCGCGGATCGCGGCCTTGAGCAGTCCTTTCGCATCGGCCGGCGTGGCCGGCGCCACGACCTTCAAGCCGGGAATGTGAGACAACCACGATTCCCACGCCTGGGAGTGCTGCGCCGCGAGCTGCAGGGCCGCGCCGTTCGGGCCCCGGAACACGATGGGGATCGGCACCTGACCCCCCGACTCGTACAGGATCTTCGCGGCCGAGTTCACGATCTGATCGAGCGCGAGCACCGCAAAGTTCCAGGTCATGAACTCGATCACCGGCCGTAACCCCGTCATCGCCGCTCCCACCCCGATGCCGGCAAACCCCAGCTCAGCGATGGGCGTGTCCACCACCCGTGTGGGTCCGAACTCCTCCAGCAGGCCCCGGCTCACTTTGTACGCGCCCTGGTACACGCCGACTTCCTCGCCCATGAGAAAGACGTTCGGGTCGCGCTGCATCTCCTCGCGCAGCGCCTGGTTCAACGCGTCACGGTAGGTGAGCGTGGCCATCAGTCGGCGTACACGTGAGACTCGAGCTCCGCGGGGTCGGGATCGGGGCTCTGGTCGGCGAACCGCACCGCCTCCTCGGCCTCGGCGCGCGCCGCGGCGTCGAGCGTTTCCAGCCCGGCGTCATCCAGGACGCCGTCGTCCTTGAGCTTGTGCGCCAGCTGCGTGATCGGGTCGCGCTTGCGCTGCTCCTCGACTTCTTCCTTGGTGCGATATACGCCGTGCAGCGGGTCGGACATCGAGTGCCCCATGTAGCGGTAGGTGCGCACCTCGAGCAGGGTCGGGTGGCTGCCGCCGTCCCGCCGGGCCCGCTCCACCGCGCGCCGGGTCGCTTCGAGCACGGCCAGGACGTCCATCCCGTTCACGAGCTCAGCCGCCATGTCGTAGCTGCACGCGTGCTCCACCACGTCGGTGACCGCCGCCACCCGCTCGAACGCGGTCCCCATACCGTAGCGGTTGTTCTCGCAGCAGAAGATGACCGGGAGCTTGTACACGGAGGCCATGTTGAGAGCCTCATGGAACGCGCCGATGTTGACCGCGGCCTCGCCGAAATAGCAGATGCACACCTGATCGCCGCCCTTGTAGCGGATTCCGAACCCGATACCGGCCGCGAGCGGGATGTGGCCGCCGACGATACCGTGGCCGCCGAGGAAGCGTCGCGAGGCATCGAACAGGTGCATCGACCCGCCCTTGCCCTTGGAACAGCCTGTTGCCTTGCCGAATAACTCCGCCATCACGGCGTTGGCCGGCACGCCGCGCCCTAGCGCCTGGCCGTGCTCGCGATACGACGAGATCACGTAATCGTCTTCGCGCAGCGCCGCGAGCGAGCCGACCGCGACCGCCTCCTGCCCGATGTAGAGGTGACAGAATCCGCCGATCTTGCCCAGCGCGTACGCCTCCGCTGCTTTTTCCTCGAAGCGGCGGATGGACAGCATCTGCCGTAACAGGCGCTTCTCCAGTTCGGTTTGCGCGCTCGGTTTGGTCGGTCGGACGGAAGCGGTGGCCATGGTGATGAGGTCGTCAGGCGGGCGCGGTGGCGCGCTGCACCTGCTCCCACGCGTGATAGCTCGAGCGCACCAGCGGCCCCGCTTCGACGTGGCGGTACCCCATGTCCCGGCCGTGGCGGCGCAGCTCGGCGAACTCGTCAGGTGTGTAGTAGCGCGCGACGGGCAGATGGTCAGTGGAGGGTCGCAGGTACTGCCCCAGAGTCAGGATATCCACCCCCTGCGCCCGCACGTCCCGCATCGCCACCAGCAGCTCGTCCCACTCCTCGCCCAGCCCGCACATGATGCCGGACTTGGTGATGAGGCCCGGGTCGAGCTGCTTGGCGCGTCGCAGCAACTCGAGCGCCCGCGGATAGCGGCCTCCTGGCCGCGCCAGGCGATACAGCCGCTCGATCGTTTCCAGGTTGTGATTGAGAATATCGGGTTGGGCGTCGACCACGATCTGTAGCGCCCGCTCGCTGCCCTTGAAGTCCGGAATCAGCACTTCGACCGACGTATCCGGCGTGCGGCGGCGAATCTCGGCGATCGCGGCGGCGAAGATCTCCGCGCCCCCGTGGGGCAGATCGTCGCGGTCGACCGACGTGATCACCACGTGCTGCAGCTGCATGCGCTCCACCGCGGCCGCGAGGCGCACCGGTTCGTCCAGGTCGAGCGCCGCGGGCGTGCCGTGCGCGACCGCGCAGTAGGAACAGTTGCGGGTGCACACGGCGCCGAGGATCATGAACGTCGCCGCGCGGTGCTCCCAGCACTCCCCGATGTTAGGGCAGTGGGCTTCCTCGCATACGGTATGGAGCGTCAGCTCGCGCATCATCCGCTTGAGCGCGAGATAATTGGCGCCGCCAGGGGCGGGCACCTTGAGCCAGGGCGGCTTGCGATCTACTGGATGAGCGGGACGCTGCCGGCGCAATTGCAGCAACGGGGGAGTGGCCATAACTATTCACAAAATAGTGGGTTCCGGAGGGGTCGGATAGCTGCGAAAGCAAAAATTCAACCGTACGGTTGATTCAGCCTTGCCCGGCGTCGCCCGATCCGTCCTTGTTCGTGCGCCCGTGCCGCTCCCTTAGCTTGCGCAGCTCCTCGTCGACCCCAGGTTCGGCGCTGAGCGTCCCGTCGGCGATTTCCGCGATTTCCTCCGCCGCCTTCCATTGCCGCTCGAGCTCCTCGACTTCGGCGCGCTCGTCGACCGCCATCTCGAGCGCCAACCGCCGGTCCGGCGCGAGGCTCCTGAGCGTGAGCTCACGTCGTGCGACGTCCTGAATCAGCTGGTCGGGCCCGCCCGCGCCCTCGACCACACGCGCCGCGTCGGCCGCGCGCTGCCGGCCGCTGCGCGCCAGGTTGAGGTAGGTGAGTCCCCGCCGCAGGGCCAGCTGCGCGTCGCCACCGGTGAGCAGCGTGCCCTCCGCGCCGCAGCTCGGACACGTGAGCAGCAGGGCCATGCCCTCGCGCGTCGTGTGGGTGACGCGTGCGCGCTCGAGATGCTTGGCGCGCAGCAACATCACCGTTCCGCAGCGCTCGCAGATCGGCGGCTCGACCAGCGCTACCTTGCGGCGTCCCATCATCCCGACGTACACGGTCCGCGCGATGTTCGGCATGTTCCAGACGAACACGCCCACCGAGCCCCCCGCGGCGACGTTCACCGCCACCGCGAGACCGACGGCCGCCACGGTTACGGGAACGACGAACTTGAGCTGCTCGCGGCGCCTGGCCCGCAGCCGCTCCCCGTAGCGCCAGGTCGCGAGCTCCAGGCGCCGCGGCTTGCCCACCCGCACGAGGTCGTACCCCTGCCACCGGATCAGCGCGACCTGATCGGTCGCGGCGGCGACGCGACCCTGCGCGGCCGCGCGCACCAGCGCGTCGATCCGTTCGAGGCGATCGTCGAGCGGGGTGAGGTTCCAGCGGGAGCAACGCGGGCAGATCACCCACAACCGCCCCTTCCACTCGTCGAACGCCAGTCGCCGTCCGACGCCGAGGCCTGATGGTCCGCCGTCGCCGTCGAGCTTGCCGCTACAGAATGCGCAGGTGCGATACATGGGACGACAGTCGAAAGCCGCCAGCCGTAAGTTACTGAAACCGGCTCACGCTGAGCCCGTCGAGCTCGACGTCCGTCTCCCCCTTCGTCATCAGGTCCGCGATGATCTCCCCGGTCAGCGCCGCGAGCAGAATCCCGTTGCGGCCATGGCCCGTGGCGTACCTCAGGCGTTCCACGTCGGGGTCCCGTCCCAAGACCGGCCGGCCGTCCGGCGTCGCAGGCCGGAGGCCGGCCCATACGCGCCGGACGGCTTGAGTGAGCAGCGCAGGGAGCAGGCGGACGCCACCGCGGAAGATCTGCGCCAGCCCTTCGTTCGTGACGTGCGCGTCGTAGCCGGCGCGCTCCATCGTGCTGCCGAGCAGTGCGTCGTTGCCCCGCGCCAGTACGTAGCCGTGATCGTGATACAGGATGGTCGGGGGGCAGCCGTCGGGCCAGGCGGTGGCGGCCATCTGGCCGCGCAGCGGCTCGACGGGCAGCGCGCGTGGCAGGCCGCCCACCTGCGGCGACCACACGCCCGCGGCGAGCACCGCGTGGTGGACGGAGGTGGCGCCTCGCGCGGTGGCCACTGCAGTGACCCGCCCCTGCGTCACCGTGAGCGACTCCACTTTCTCCGGTACGAGAGTGGCTCCGACACGGCGGGCGTCGGCCAGGCAGGCGCGGGCGAGGGCGAGCGGGTCGAGCGCGCCGTCTTCGGGAGCGAACAGCGCCCCCACACATTCGGGGGCGGCCCCGGGCCAGCGCTCGCGCACTTCGTCGGTCTCGAGCCAGTCGCACCGCAGCCCTGCCTGGCGCTGGCGGGCCACGTCGTCCTTGAGGCGAGTGGCGGCGGCCTCATCGAAGGCCACGGCGGCTATCCCGGAGCGCCAGAAGCCGATGTCGATACCGGTGGTTTCCCGCAGGGCGGGGGCCAGCGGCTCGTACAGATCGCGCGCCCGCACCGACAGGGCGACCACCGCTTCGTCCGCGGGCTCGATCTGCGGCGCGAGCAGCCCGGCCGAGGCCGGCGACGCCGCGGCCGGATCCGGTCCGGGCTCGAAGATGGCGACTTCGAGCCCGCGCAGCGCCGCCGCCCGGGCACACGCGGCCCCGATGGCCCCGCCGCCCACGATCGCCACGTCCACGGTCTTCACGTGCTGGCGGCCTCTTGAAACCGGCTGCTAGATTCCGTCGTACAGCCCCCGCGTCGGGGCTTCACGGAGGTAGACCCCATGCTTCGCAGCATCCTCGGATTCGCCATCTTCGCCGTGCTGGCGTGGATCGGTCTCAAGATCGTGTTCAGCGTCCTGGGCGGCCTCATCGGGCTCGCTATGACGGTGCTGTGGCTCGCCGGCCTCGGCTTCCTGTTCTACCTCGCCCTCCGGGTCGTCAGCCCGAGCACCGCGGACAAGATCCGCGAGATGATCAAGGGCCGCCCGGCGGACGCCTAGCTCGCGCGCCGTTCCAGTTCCTGAACCACCGCCCACACGAGCAGCGGAATCAGCAGCTCGTGGTGGCCGGTGAGTTGGATCCCGCGCCCGCCCGCTAACGTCGGCCGCTCGACCACGTTCATGCGCGGGCGGTAGTGGCGCTGCATGTCGCAGTCGCACGCCGTGAACCCCGTCGGCTTTCCGCCACTCAAATTCCGCGCCACCGTGAGCGCCTTGAGGAACACCTCGGGCATCACCACCGCGCTGCCGAGGTTCAGCACCACGCCGCCATCGTGCAGCGCCGGCAGCGAGGCCGCGAGCCGCTTGAAATCGCGGTGCGTGGTGGCGCCCAGGGCGGCGCCGTCCGCGGTCGGATGCTGGTGGATGATGTCCGCGCCCACGGCCGCGTGCACGGTCACGGGCACGCCGCGCGCGGCGGCCGCGAGCAGGAGGGACGCTTCGGGCGCCGCGAGGCCGCTGCGCCGCTGCAGCGCGTCCGTGAGCGCCTGCCCCAGGCCGCTTCCGGCGCGCGCTCCCGCGGCGATCGCGGCGTTCATCTCCCGGCCCGTCTCCTCCACCATGCCGAACGTCCCGTCGGCCAGACCGGCGGCGACATCCTCGCTGGTGCCGCCGTACGCGGCGAGCTCGAAATCGTGAATTGCCGCGCTGCCGTTGCAGGCGAGGTGGCTGATCACACCGCGCCGCACCAGCTCGGCGAGCAGCGGGCCCAGACCCACTTTGATGACGTGGCCGCCGAGCATCACGACCACCCCACGACGCCCGGCGGCGCGGGCCACGAGACGCGCGATGTCGCGCGCGTCCTTGGCCGCCAGCACATCCGGCAACGAATCCCAGAACGCGGCGAATCCCCGGTCGTGGCCGGGCGGCTGCGCGAGGAGCGACGGGTCGACTTTGTTGGGGCGCTGCGCGATGGGGACGGTCTTGAGCCGGGAAAAGTCCGCTTCGCGGTACTCGGTCATGGGTGCTCCGGAGGGGAATCGATCTCCTTGAGCTTGAGCGTCACCTGACCGAACGAGAAGTTGGACTGCAGACCGATCATGACCCGCAGACTGTCGTCTGAAAGCCACATCCGCGCGTCGGCCTTTTCCGCGAAGATGCCGCCGCCGTTGGGAATGCGCGGTCGTACGACGATCGTGTTCCACTTCCGCCCCGCCGCGCCTATGCGCTCCCGCTTCAGGACTTCGACAATCACGGGGTTGCGCTCCGGCCGGAAGTAGCGGTTGAACTCGTAGCGCTTCCCGACCTCGAGCGGCACGGTGCGAATCCAGTACAAAAAGGCGGCGTCGTCGAGCGGGTCGGCCACCGTCGGCATCGTCGAGTCGCGGCTCACCTCGCGGTAGAACCCCGAATCGGGATAAATCTCGAACCGCCGCTCCCACGACTTGCCTTTTTCCACCGTCTGATTCAGGAACCGGCGTGAGTGGAAGTCGCGCCGTCCTACCCACGACTCCAGGTTCTGGTGAATGTGGTACCACAGCGCGCCGCCGTCGATCAGAAACACGAAGTGCATCGTCTCCACACCCCGGACGGTGTCGATGCCCGCGACCTGCATCGTCGCGGTGCCGACGCTGAACGGCCCGTAGCGGGCGCCGTACACCAATCGCTCGCCCAACGCGAACGGGACGGCCGCTGCCGTCGAGGGCGGGGCCGGAGGCGATGACGTCACCGTGCCGGCGGCCGTGACGGCGGCGGAGGTGGAGGACGCGGCCGCGGAGTCGTGCCGCGTCGAGTCGCCGCGTGTCGTATCGGCCTGCGCCCGCAGGGCAGTCGCGATCGCCAGCAAGGTCACCGCCGTGCGCGCGGCGCGGAACAGCGGCCGGGCCCGCCACGCCTCGAGCAACTGGCGCCACGGCCGGACGCGCGAGGGGCGCTGCACCAGATCGTAGCGCGTCGCGGCGGCGACGACCTCGATCCGGCGGGCATGACGCGCCAGCCGGGCCACGAGCTCCGCATTGGCGCACCAGCCGTCCGTGAGGAGGAGCGGCGTGGCTTCGCCCCGCAGCGCCTGACGCAGCACGATGAGTCGCAGGGCGAGGAATCCCGACATGGTGTCGCGCAGGCCGGGGAGCCGGAGCAGACGCGGTGCCCAACGGCGCGCCAGCCGGCGCGCGCGGGGCGCTCGCTCCTCGCCCCGCGCCTCGAGCTGCTCTGCGACCACCAGGTCGGCCCCCGACTCGAGGTGCTTCACCATCTCCTCCATCCGCTCCGGCGATTGGGCGAAGTCGGCGTGCAGCGTGATCGCACAGTCACGTTTCGGGCGATCGGTACGTTGCAGCGCCAGCCGCAGCAGGGCCTCCAGGCTGCGGGCGTAGCCCCCGCGCTGCGTGTGGGTCACCACCGTCAACGGCAGCACCTTGGCGTAGGATGTGAGCACCTGAGGTGTGTCGTCGGTCGACGCATCGTCCAGCACGAGGAGCTGATACTCCCGCTGGAAGGCGGTGAACACCTGGCGGACTTTCCACAGCACCAAGCCCACCGTGCGGGCTTCATTGTGGACGGGGACGCACACGTAGATCATGGCCCTGCAATCTAGACGAGCGACCGATACAGGGCCACGACGCCGGCGGCCATGGCGGCTGCGGTGTAGCGCCCGGGCAGGGACGTCGCCGGCGCGTGTTCCAGGGCGCGCACCACGTTGCGCGCCAGGGCTTCCCCATCGCCGCTGGGGGATAGCCACTCGGCGGGCACGATCTCCGGGAGCCCGCCGCCGCGGGTCGCGACCACGGGCTTGCCCAACGCGAGCGCGTGCAGCACCACGCTGCCGAGTCCTTCTTCCTTCGACGACATCACGAACACATCGGCCTCCGCGATCAGGGCATCGGCTTCCGCGACCTGTCCCAACAGGTGCACGCGATCGCCGAGGCCCAGGCGCATCAGCGTCGCCTCGAGCGCGGCACGGAGCTCGCCCTCACCGGCGATGACCCAGTGGAGGTCGGGGCGGGTCGGGCGCGCAGCGTGCGCTGCCCGCAGCAGCGTGTCCTGGTCCTTGTGCCCGACGAGCGCGGCGACGTTGGCCGCGAGCGGCGTGCCGGCCGCGAGGCCGAGACGAGCCCGCACGTTGTACGGCGTGGCGGCGTTGCGGCGAATCTCCTCGACGTCGACGCCGGACGGCACGACGGTGATGTCCCGGGCGGCGAGGCCGTCGGCCAGGAGGACCGCCCGCACCGCCTCTGAGATGGCGATGACGCGGTCGACCCGATGCCACACGCTGCGCGGACCGACATGGAAGTCCACCCGGCGTGTCGCGACCAGCGCCGGATCACCGGGGCCGCGGCCGGACAGGCGGCGGGTCCAGTACGCGAGTTGCAAGCCGTGAGTGTCGTGGGCGTGCAGGACATCGGGACGGAAGACCGAGGCTTCGAGATAGAGGCGCCACAGGGCGCGAGGATCGAGCGACGGGCCCCAGGGCACCTCGCGCACGCTCGTGCCGTGCGCGGCCACGCGCCGCGCCAGCGTGCTGGCACGCCGCGTCAGCAGGCGCTGCTCGAGGCCTCCCTCCCCTCCCGCCACGCGGGCGAGCTCGCGCGTCAGCAACCGCACCTGGTCCTGACCGCCGCGGTACTCCCGGCCCGAGTCGATGTGAAGGACGCGCACCGCGCCCCGGTCAGGCGGGCTGCTTGGCGGCGTGGCCGAGCGCGGCGCGCAGCTCGGCGAGCGTAAACGGCTTGTGGAGGTACGGCCGGCCGAGCCCGTCGAGGAACTGCAGCGTGTCGCCCCGCACGGTGTCGCCGGTGGCGAAGATGATGCGCTCGGCCACGCGCGGGTCCTGGCGCGCCAGCTTGACATACATGTCGCGCCCGGACAGGTGCGGCATCCGGAGATCACAGATGATGACGTCGAAGGCGCCCGCCAGGGCGCGCTCCAGCGCATACGTGCCGTCACTCGCCACCTCGACCGTATGGCCCCAGCTCTCGAGCGTGGCCCGCATGTAATGCAGGATATGCGGCTCGTCGTCGACGACGAGGATGTGCAGCGGTCGCGAGTCGGGCAGCGCCGCCGGCGCCGCCTCCGGGCGAACGGCCGGCACGCCCACCGGCAGCTCGACCGTAAAGGTGGCCCCGCTACCCGGCCGGGATTCGAGGGTGATACGGCCGCCGTGCTCTTTCACAATCCCGTGGCAGATCGACAGCCCGAGGCCGGTTCCTTGCCCTTCGGGTTTGGTGGTGAAGAACGGCTCGAACACCCGGGCCGCCACGTCGTCGGGAATGCCCGGTCCCGAGTCGGTGACGCTCACGGCGATCCCGTCATCGACCTTGCTGGCGGCGATCCAGATCCGGCCCGACGGCGCGTCGCCCGCGATCGCCTGGCAGGCGTTGTTGATGAGGTTCACGAACACCTGCTTGATCTGGTTGGCGTTCACCTCGACCTCCGGGAGGCCGGGTGCCACCTCCAGCGTCGCCTCGACCTTGTGCGCCATCAGCTGGTTGCGCAGCAGCACGAGGGTGGACTCGAGCAGCGGCTTGATCGGTTGGCGGAGGCGCTCGCCTTCCTGGCTGCGCGCGAAGGAGAGCAGGTTCTTGACGATCGTCGCCGCCCGCTCGGCCTCCTGCCGGATCACCTGCAGGGGCTCCTCCAGGGACGCCGGGATTTCCCCCGCCTCAGCGAGGAAGTCGCTGAACCCCACCACCGAGGCCAGCGGGTTGTTCAAGTCGTGTGCGACCCCGGCGATCAGTTGACCGATCGCCGACATTTTCTCAGACTGTATCAGCTGCTCCTGGAGCCGCCGCCGCTCCGTCTGGTCCTCGAACACGAGTACTGCGGAGCCGGGCTCGGCCATGGGAATGGCGGTGAGGAGCAGGACCCGTTCCCCGACCCGGATCTCGACCGAGGTTCCGGACGGCTCGGCGACCGCGCGGGCGACTGGGTCCGACCACGCCGGGGGCAGCAAGCCGATCCACGGCCGCCCCGGGATGGCGGTGACGGGGGTCTGGATCAGCTCGGCGAAGACCCGGTTGGCGCGGCGCACGGTGCCGTGGGCATCGACGATACAGATCGCCTGCGAGATTGCGTCGACGGTCTTCTCCCACTCGCGCTTGGCGGACGACAGCAGCTCTACCAGGCGGGCGTTTTCGAGGGCAATCGCGGCCTGCGCGAGCACCAGCGCGACGACCGTCAGCTCGGGCTTGCCGAAGGCGCCGGGTCGCTCGCTCGAGATGGAGACGGCGCCCATGGTGCGGCTGGCGGCGATGAGCGGCGCACCCAGCCAGGCGCCAGGTGCATCGGTTCCGAGCTTGGCGCCGCGCCGGCGCGCTTCCTCGCGAACGTCGCGCGGGAACACGAGCGGCCCGCGTCGCAAGGCGAGCTGCAGCAGGGGGTCGTCCGTGCGCGCCGGCACCGGTTGCGTGTCGTAGGTCACCGCCAGCCGGTTGCTTTCGGTATCAAGTAGGACGACCGAGAGCCGGTCCGGCTTGAGCGACTCGACGAGCGCCCGCGCCACGAGCTCGACGACGCTGGCGGGCCGGAACGCCCCCGCGAGCTCCTGCGCGAGCATCGTGAGGCGGGCCAGCAACTCGACGCCGGGCAGCGGGGTAGCAGCGCCAGAGGGAGGCTTGGGCATGATCCTAGCCAACGTTCGTGGTCGCCTGCGCGTGCAGGATTTCCGCCTCGTCGCGCTGGCCCTGGCGCGCGGAGACGCCACCCAGCGCGCCGGCTACGAGCGCCGCATGCTCGAGCAAGGTCCCGATGGCCTGCTCGACGAGCCGGGCCTGCTCGAGGCGCTGCTGGCGCTGCGGACGCTCGCCCACCCCTCGCCTCCGCTGTTCGCGTACGTGGCAGTACGGCACACGCTGCGGGCGGCGGGCGTCGACGATCGCGAGCTGGCCGACTACCTGGCGGCGCTGCTGCTGGAGTTCGGCGATCACGACCGGCACGCGCGCATCCGCTACGCCGACGACGAGACGTACCACTATCTGGTCGACATGCTGGAGGATCTCGCCGGGCTCGACGACACGGGGGAGCGGGGTCTGCTGCTGCGCGTGCATCTGGGCAATTACAGCCTCTGGTTCGCGGGTCTGTTTCCGGACTACATCGAGGCCCGGCGCACGCGCGGGGGCGGTCCCGACCTGCCGTACTACGATGAGCTGGGCCGGCAGGGGTATCGACTCGCCGCGGAGCATCGTCTCGCCGAGCGCTTCGGTGTCGCCAGCATCTACCGCACGGCCTCCGAGCGGTTCCCGACGCTGCGGGTGGCGTTCAATCGGTTGAGCGATCGGGTGTTCTTTCCCAACGTCTCCACCCCGGAGAAGATACTCCGGAATCTCTGACCGCACCTCACTCGTCCAAAAACCTCGTCGCCACCGTCGTCGCACATTCCACGAGCTGCTCCGCCGATTTGACGAACCGCACCACGATCGGCAGAGAGCCCTTGAGCATGAGCTTGCGCTGCATGATGCCGGCGATCGGACCGAGCTCCTTGCGGATCACGCGCTTCCATTGCGCGTAGTCCGCCGTGATGACGAACGGCGCCTGGTCGGCGTCCGCCTGCGACACGGTCTTCGCCTCGCGGCACACGCCCCGATCCAGATCGAGCCAGATCCCGACCGGCTCGGCGATGTTGATCTCCGGCTGACGGTTGACCACGAGCGCGACGGCGCCGAAGGTCCATTCGAGCGACGCGGCCTTGTACGCCGCGCTCGCGTTGATCGCCGCGCCGTACGCGTGCACCCACTCGGGGGACGGAAATGGGACGCTCACGCGATCGCCTGGGCGAAGCCACGGAACAGCGCTCCCTCCATGTCGTCCTCCGGATGCCATTGAACGGCCAGGGTCCACGGCGCGCCACGCTCTTTGCGCTCCGCGCCTTCGATGACGCCGTCGTCCGCCCAGGCGGTCGCGCGCAGCGGCGCGGCCAGGTCGCGGATCGCCTGATGGTGGCGAGTGTTGACGGTCGTCGCGGTGGTGCCGAGCGTGCGATGCATCAGCGTGTTCGGCTCGATCCGTACGCCGTGACGTGTGCCCGGATCGGCATGATCCACGGGCCCGGCGCGCTCGCTCGCGAGGTCCTGATACAACGTGCCTCCCAACGCGACGTTCACGATCTGGATGCCGCGACAGATCGCGAGCACCGGGAGCCCGCGCCGTTCCGCACCCGCGAGCAGCGCCAGCTCCACCACGTCCCGCGCCGCATCCGTCTCCTCCAGCTTGGGGTGGGGCGTGGCGCCATAGCGGGCTGGCTCGACGTCCTCGCCGCCGGTGAGCAGCAGGCCCTGGACGCGGTCGAGCGTGGCGCACGCCGCGTCGGGATCCAGGACCGGCGGAATCAGCAGGGGCACGAGTCCGGCCTGCATCAGGGCGCGCACGTAGGCGATGTTCAGCGCGACGCGCTCGCGCCCCGCGTCGGTCCGGCGCGTGGTGCTCACGCCGACGATCTTGCTCATGGCGTGGTCGGCGGTGCAGCGGTGCCGAGCAGCGGGCAGCGAGGGTTGGACACGCTCGGCCAATCGACGCGCACGCCATAGAGGGGAATGGTCTTGTCGCCGCCCGTCACAGTGCCGATGTGCGGGTACGACTTGGGCGGCCGCTGGCCCTCGTAGAGCAGCACCCCCTGGGCGCGCTGGGTCGAGTCATCCACGACGAGCAGCGCGTACACGGTCGTGTCGGTCGGATAGGGCGGGAAGTTCGCGCCCTGGTACGTCATCGCCAGCTGCGGCCCGCTGTTGTTGATGCTCACCGCACTCTGCTGGACGGTTCCCCCCACGACGCGGGCCGGGAGGCTCGCGGGCAGGCCGCGCGGCGCTTCCGTCAGCACGAAGGGCGCGAGGGTCAGCTGATTCTGGATGAGCGACGGTCCGATGAACTGCGCCATGCCACAGGTGGGGGAGTGCGAGCCGTCGCGACCGCCGCAGGCCGCGACCAGCGTCGCGCCGAGCAGCAGAGCCGGACGCAGGATACCGGGCCCTCTCACCGCGCGGTCACCACTTCGAGCACAGTGGGCGGATCGGGCGCGTCGCCGGGCACGCGCCGGAGCTCGAGACTGTCCGCGTCGGGGACGAACGAAGTGCCGAGCCGCAGCGTATCGCCCACGAGCCAAGCGGCCGTCCGCGCTTGCGTGGACACGGGACGATCGAAGTCCGCGGACAGGATCCAGCGGCCGCTGCCGCCCAGCGGCCCCCCGCTCAGCCTGGAGCGCTCGGGCTGACCCAGGTACCGCCGGTAGAGCGATCCGGTGAACCAGCCCCCCGTGTGGGACTGGAGCGAGAGGCGAATGTAGACCGTGGAGTCGCGCGGAACCGCGCGGGTGGCGGCGCTGGACCCGGACCGGAAGACCCGGCTGAGCGCCCAGGTGCCGTCGAGCGCCGACCCTTGCGCCGCCAGCAGGACGACGGTGGCGACGGCGCCGTAGGGGCGAATCATGGCCCCCAATCTAATACGTCCAGGTCAGGACCACCGTCGCCGTGCGCACCGGCTCGAGCGTGCCCGGCGTGAAGCTGTAGATGTAGTTCAGGGCGTTCGCAACTTGCAGCCGTGCCGACCAGGCGTTGCGCCGCCAACCGGCTCGCAGATCGAGCACCTTGGCCGCGACGCGGGGGTCGTCCGCCCAGCTGAGGCCCAGCTCGATGCGCTCGATACGGCTCACATAACGAAAGTCGCCGCCTACGCTGAACGGGCCGAATGCGTAGTCGGTCGCCAGCGTGACGAGGTGCTTGGGACGGAACGCCAGCACGGCGCCACTGCCGAGGTCACGGGCGTCGAGAAACGTGTAGGCGATGGAGGTCTGGAGCGCCGGCGTGAGTGGGCGCGCCGTCAGGGTCACGTCGCAGCCGCGCAACCGGGCCCGCAACACGTTCTGGAACTGAATGTGGGGGACGCCAGCCGACTGGAAGAACGTCGGCTCGATCAACTGCCGCGCCTCGGTCCAGAAGGCAGCGGCGTCGAGCCGGACGTCGGGCCCCAGGGTCACGGCGTCGCCCAGCTCGAATGCCAAGGCCGTCTCCGGCATGAGAAGACTGGGATTGGGGATCACCTGGATGCCGAACGCCACCGTCCGGACGAACCGCTCTGCCAGCGATGGCGCGCGAAACCCGTGTCCGATCGAGAATCGCCATGTCCCCACGCGCGTGGGCACCACGGCGCCGATGCGCGGGCTGAACTGGCCCGCGAGTGAGCTGCCCGTCAGGCCGATCTCGTCCAGGCGCGCCCCCGCCGACAGGCGCACCGACCCGATCCGTCGCTCGCCCTCGCCATACGCCGACAGCTCGTTCTGCGCGTGCCCACCGAAGATGTCGCTGGTCACGTCGGCACGAGCGACTTCGATCCCGAGCGTGACGACCCGGTCGCTATCATCCTCCCCGCCGGGCCGCAGCGTGCCGCGCAGCTCGGCGCCGTAGCGATTGGCCACGCCCCAGTCCGCGGGCTTGGTGTCGGTGAAATGGGTGCGTACCCAGGATCCCCGCGCCTGCCACGAGAAATCCGCCGAATTCGTGCGATCGACGGTGAGGGCCGCGTAGCCCTTGTCCGAGCGGGTGTACGCGCCGCTGTTGTTGGTCCCGATCTTGAAGGGCTGGAACGCCAGCCCCTGGTCGTCGCATTGGCCCCGCTCGCACCAGGGCGGGCTGACCTCGTACTGGTGGCTGGTCCACGACCCGGACGCGACCACGCGGGTACCCGAGGTGGGATACCATTCGGCTTTCCCCACACCTTCCCACTGATTGCTGCGATCCTGCTCGCGATACCCATCGGAGTGGCGGCCGCCCAGCGTCAGGCTGCCGCGCACCGCGGCCGTGCCATACGACCCCGTCACGTCGAGCCCGCCGAGGCCGCCCAGGTAGTCGCGGAACTTCCAGGCCGCGTCTGGGGGGTCGGCGTACGTGCCCCCCGTCGCGCGTATCCGGCTGTGGAGCCCGACCGGGATGTCGCGCGTGAGCAGGTTGACGACACCGCCGAACGCCGCGGACCCGTACAGCGACGAGCCCGCTCCTTTCACGACTTCGACCCGTTGCACCTCGTCCAGCGGCAGGATGTCCCAATCAATACCCCCGCGGTCGGCTTCATTCGCGGGCACGCCGTCCACCAGCAGCAGCACCCGGGAGCCCAACCCCTCCACGAAGCCGCTCGAGCCGCGGATGTTGACTTGCCCGTTCAAGAACAGCACCCCGGGCGCCTTGTCCACGGCCTCGTCCACGGTGCTCACCGCTCGCCGCGCCAGGTCGCTGTCGCTCACGAGCGCGACGCTGGTGGCCGACTGGTCGAGCAGCTGCGACCGCTTCGCCGCGGTGACGATCACGGGCTCGAGGGCGAGGCGACCAGGCCGGAGCGCGACGTCGACGCGGACTGAATCGCCGGCGAGCACCGTCACGCTGTCCACGGAGTCGTGATAGCCCAACCGGGCAAAGCGGAGAACGGTCCGGCCCGGTGCGAGCCCGCTCAAGCGGTAATGCCCCGCCGCGTCCGACGTCGCGGCCAATCCGGTGGCAGTGATGCGCACGTCGGTGACGGGCACGCCGGAGGTGTCGGCGACGGTGCCGTAGACAACCCCCGGAGTTTGCGCCTGCCCGCGCCCGGCGAGCACCGCCGCGAGGATCGCGATCCATGCCGGGCGGGTCACGGGCACGGCGGGAAGTACGCGCACACGCGCTGCATGGTGGTGAAATCGATCACGAAGTCGATCGAGTCCGTGCCGCTGTCCTGCACGACGACGATGCCGGAGCCGGCCGCCGTGGTGTCGACGCCATCCCGGTAGAACCCCGCTACTCGGAGCGTCGTGTCCGCGCCGGCGAGGGTGAATGCCGTATCGACCCAAGCCGCGAGCACCCACTCGTAGTGCCCGCTGGGCAGGGACACCGTGTAGAACGCGGATGTCCGGTCGAGCGGCAGTGATTTGAGCGATTGCAGGGGCGGCTGAAAGTTGAAGAGATCGTTGCGACTCTGGGGGAACACGCTGTAGGCGATGATGTACACGGCGGCGGTACTTCCCGGGACCGCGCCGCGCAGCGTCACGGTTCCGCAAATCCCGACGAATCCACCCTTGGGGCAAGTGGTGGGCGCCGCGATCGGCTGCAGCCCGTCGTTGCACGCGAGTGCGGCGACGGTGGCGAGCGCGGCTCGAGAAACGCCCCCCCCCCCCCCCCTCGGCTTGGGTGCAATGATCGGAGCGGGCGTGCGGGGCGTCAACTTGACCCCTGTTTCAGCGGGGAATAACGTTGATTCGCGATGCCGATCTACGAATATCACTGCACGGAATGCGACGCCCGCTTCAGCCGGCAGGAGGCGATCGCGGAGCACGGACGCACGCCGCCGGTGTGTCCCCAGTGCCAGTCACGTGCCGTGGAGCAGCTGCTCTCCCCGTTTTTCGCCAAGACGGTCCGGAAAAGCTAGGGTCCGTGTTCGAGCGCCTGCGGGATGCCTTGCGCGCCGCGCTCGATTCGGCGACGCCACCGGGCGACTTGCGGGATCTGGCGCGCCAGATGCGTGAGGCCGTCGTGGAGGCCAAGGTCGCGGTCGCGGAGACGCGCGAGGCGATGACGCGGACCGAGGGGGAGCTCGCCGCGGAGCGCCAGCGCCTCGCCGACGCGGAGCGGCGTGGACGGCTCGCGTCCGAGATCCAGGACGGGGAGACGGTGGCGGTGGCGGAGCGGTTCGCGGCGAAGCACCGCGAGCGGGTGGGCGTGCTCGACCGCAAGCTCGCGGCGCTGCGCGACGAGCTGGCGCTGTACGAGCGCGAGCTGGTCGACATGCAGGCTCAGCTGGGGCGCGCCGAGCACGATCGGCCGCTCACGGAAGCGGAGCGGTCGGCTGAGCGCGCGTGGCGTGACCTGCAGGCGGCGGGAGGCGCGCGTGCCGGCGCCGACCCGGCGGACGAGCTGCTCAAATCCCGGCTCGACCGCGCCGCCCGGGAAGCCGCCGCCGACCGGCAGTTGCAAGAGCTGAAAAAGAAAATGAAGCAGGACTAGCCATGAGCCTGATCCGCGACGTGCTGGCCTGGTTCCGCGACGCGTTTAGTTCGGGGCCACGCGCGGACGGGCGGCGCTCGGGAGGCAGCATGGACATCAAGCGCGACCGCATGGTGTTTCTCGGCTACGGCAAATACTGGCGCTCGGACGGCATCGTGGGGCTGATGCCGATCGAAGAGGAGCGCGGCCCCAAGCGGCGCACCAACGTGTTCGTGCAGGGGCGCCCCGACCCGATCGTCGCCTCGCGCACGGAGCAGAGCATCCTCGAGGACATGGGCGCGGCCGGCGCCGGCCTCCAGGCGCACGCCCTGCGCGAGGCGGTCACCGAGCTGCTCGGGGCGTTGCACAATCTACCGGACGGGCTGCGTCGCACGCTGCAGCAGGAGCACCACCTCGACCTCGAGCAATGGGAGCAGCGCTTGGGAGAGATCCTGCGCGCGCCTCAGCCGGCCGACCCCACCGAGCAGAACGAGCTGTTCGAGTGACGGCCGACCGTGGCTGGCTGGGCCATCCCCGCGGCCTGTCCACGCTCTTCTTCACCGAGATGTGGGAGCGCTTCAGCTACTACGGGATGCGGGGGTTCCTCATCCTGTACATGGTCAAGGCGCTCGGGTTCACCGATCAACACGCCGGCGCGGTGTATGGGAACTACGTCGGCAGCGTCTGGCTCGCGGCGATCTTCGGCGGGATCATCGCTGACCGCTGGCTCGGGCACTATCGCAGCGTGCTCATCGGGGGAGCGGTCATCGCCCTGGGACATTTCACGCTCGCGCTGCACGCCTTGCCGTTCTTCTATACTGGCCTCGCGCTGATCGTGGTGGGCACCGGCCTGCTCAAGCCCAACGTGAGCACGTTGGTAGGCTCGCTGTACGACCAGGGCGACGAGCGGCGCGATGCCGGGTTCTCGATCTTCTACATGGGGATCAACCTCGGCGCATTCCTCGGCCCGATCATCGCGGGCAAGCTGGCCGAGGGGGTCGACTGGCATCTCGGATTCGCCTGCGCCGGTGTCGGCATGACCCTGGGGCTGTGGCAATACGTGGTGGGACGGCGGCAGCTCCAGCCAGGTATCGACCGGCTCGCGGCGCGGCCTCGACCTAAGGGAGTCGCGACCGCGCCGACCGAGGCGTTCACAGCCGATGACTGGAAGCGGATCGCGGCCGTGTTTGTCTTCTTCGTATTTGCGTCGCTCTTCTGGGCCGCGTACGAGCAGGCGGGGTCGACGCTGAATCTGTTCGCCGACCGCTACGTCCACCTCGAGTTGCTGGGGATCAAGCTGTACGCGTCGTGGTTCGTGTCGATTCAGGCTGCGTTCGTGATTCTGTTGTCTCCGGCGTTCGCCTGGCTGTGGGTGACGCTCGGGACGCGACAGCCGTCGACCCCGACGAAGTATGCCTGTGCCCTCTTCTTCGTCGGGCTGGCGTTCGTGCTGCTGATCCCAGCCGGCACCATCGCGCAGACCGGCGTCAAGATCAGCCCCCTGTGGCTCGTGGGCTGCTATTTCATCGAAGAGCTGGGCGAGCTGTGCTTGAGCCCGGTGGGACTTTCGGTCGTCACGAAGCTGGCACCTACGCGCGTGGTGGGCTTGATGCTGGGAGTGTTCTTCTTGTCCAACGCGGCTGGCAACAAACTGGCTGGGTGGTCCGCCGGATTCATCAGCACGGTGCCCCTGCCGACGCTGTTCGGCGCCACGGCTGCGGCGTGCCTCGCTGCGGCGGTCATCATGTTCGTGTTGATCAAGCCAGTCCAGAAGCTGATGAGTGGTGTGCGCTGATGTACGGGCGGGCGGTGTGGGGCACGATCTGGAGCGGTATTGAGGCAGCTGTGTGAGTTAGTTGAGCCGGGTCGTCCGCCACAGCAGGATGCCCGTTCCCAAGAGCAGTGCCACCATCGCGGCGGTGAGTCCCGCCACCCAGCCCCATTGGATCGCCAGCGTGGGGACACGGGCGATCGCACCGAACGCGATGAACACAGCCGTGGCGCCGGCGACGAGCGTCCAGTCGAGCCAGCCGCGGCGCCCGGATGACGTGCCGGTGCTCTCGCCGGCCAGTGCCGCCCTCACGTACGCGGGGTCGACGCCGTAGCGCTCGCCTTCGCGCGCCGCCGCTTCGCGCCAGCGTTGGTGCTCCGAACCGGTCGCGGACGCCAGCGCGATCGCCGCGGCGCCCAGCGCCATCAGTAATGACCCGCTGATCACCTGGCCATAGGTCGCGCCCGCGCCGCCGCGCAGCTCGCCGAACACGAGCAGGCCCCACACGAGTCCCCACAGCTGGTTCGTGTTCGAGAGGGGAATGCCGCGGCTGATCCCGATGTACTTCGCGGCATATTGCTGGAACAGGTCACCCACCACCCACACGAAGCCGCCGAGCAACAGCCAGAACAGCACGTCGCGCGCGCGCACGAGCTCGGCCACGAGGGCCGACACGCCACCCCGATCGACCAGCGCGAGCGCCGTCATCATGCCGAGCTCGCCGACGGTGAAGAACGTGACGAACGCGAGCGGGTTCATTCCGGTGAGGTACGCCTTGCGGTACGGGATGTACATCGTGCCCCACAGCGCGCCGGCGGCG
>CBFHAJ010000026.1:0-29747 GCA_965653495.1 uncultured bacterium
CTGGGGGATCGGTCTTGGAGCGGGGCCGTCCACCGGCATGGTGTCGGGAGAGCAGCCGGTGGTGGCGCTCCACACCCGCGCCCGTGCCTGGTGGCATCCAGAGGGCGCGCCCGGCGTCCCTCCCCCCGACTTGCAGCTGGTCGTCGAGCCGACGCACTTCCCGGCCGGCTGGTTTACGGACGCGACCGCTGGCGCGGTGGTGCAGCGGGGCCAGGCTGTCGTCTCTTTGTCCGTAGTCGGTCGCGTATCAGCGGTGTTCGGCTCCAAGGCAGCGGGTAGTGCCTTCCTGCAGTGGTACGTGAAACCGCGTGTGGCCGTCGAGTTGGGCGGGGGGAGCGCGCTCAACGATCCTTACCAGGATCTGCCGCGCGCGGGGTTTTTTCTCGTGGGGGTGCGCTTACACGGCGCGCCGCGCCCACCTCCGGAGGGCGCATCCCCCAAATGGGGGCCGCTGGTGGCCGAGAAGCGGGGGGGAGACTCGGTCGTGGTACGCTTCCGCTTCGCGGGGGCGCGATCGGTCGCGATCGCCGGCGACTGGAACGCCTGGCAGCAGCGCGCGCTGCGTTCCCTGGGTGAAGGGGTGTTCGAAGGCACGCTCGCGCTGGCGCCCGGCCTGTATCACTTCAATCTACTGGTCGACGGCGCGGACTGGGTCGTCCCGAACGGCGTCGCCACCGTCCCCGACGGGATGGGGGGGATGGTGGCGGTGCTGGTGGTGCCCTAACCTCACCCGCTGCTAGGGACTGAGCGGCGTGCAGGTGACAACATCCCCGATCGTCTTGGTCGGCAGGTTGCGGGCGTCGCATTCCGTCGAGGGCACCGGCATCATCTCGGGTACGTTGCCTCCGGTCACGTCAAGCGGAATGGTCGCGAGCAGGCCGAAGCGCCGGGCGTCGATCCAGCGGGTGCCCTGCTCCCACAGGAGCGAATAGCGGCGCTCGTACAGCAGCGCCGTGATGAAGGCGGCATCCGAGGATGCCACCGTGACTGTGGTCGGGAGCAGTTTGCCGGAGTTCTGCCGTACCGAATCGATGTCCGCCACCGCCTGCGCTTTGGCTCCCGTGAACCAGCTCGCCTCGGCGTGCAGCAGCACCAGCTCCTCGTCTTTGATGATCGGAATCGGATGACTGGCGTCTGCAGACCCACCGGACAGGTACACCGTGAACTTGAGCTCGCCCGGGATCGAGATACCGCCGAGGATCTGGACCGCCCCGGCTGAGTCGATCTTGCTGATCACCCGTTGATCCTTGGATCCGTTCGCTTGGGTGTCCGCGTTCGTGATATTGTCGCTGAGGGCGAAGAACGTCGCCCCGTCGAGCGGCTCTGAGAGGTCGTTGGTCTGATCGCCCGGATCCGTCGAGAAATCGTGATTCGCGGCGTTCTGGTAGTCGGCCGGCGCGAAGCTGAGAAACGACTGACCCAGCGCCGTCAGCGCAGAGGTATAACAGCTGGTTTTGTTGCCGCCACACCCGTTGAGGGCGGTGGCGCGCAGCACATAGGCCTTGGCCGCGAGGGCGCGATTGAACTTGAGGAACGTGGCGGGCTTGGCGAACTCGCCGAGTCCGGGCGGGATCGAGAACGGGAAATCGGTCGAGCCGGCCGCCGCGAGATCGGTGGCCGCCGAATTCAGCAGGCCGAGGATGTACCCGTAGACGCTGTCTTCACTCACCCACGGCGCCGGGCCCTGGGACACGGTGCGATCGACGTCCACCGGCGCACCCAGCTGCGCGCGCGTCTCGATGACGTACATGAACGTCAGCGCCTTCAGAGTGTTCGCCATGCCGCGCGCCGCCGCACGCTCCGCGTCACTCAGCAGGTCGGGCCCGGTGAGCGAGGCGTTGTTGGCCAGTGCCTGCAGGTAGATGTTGGCCGTGCGGATGGCTTGATACCGGTCGAGCCACAGCGTGCCGCCGAAGGAGCCGCCCGCCTGCACCGGACCGAAGAACGGCTCCGAGTAGTCCGGCTGGTTGTTGCCCGACAGGTTGATCCCTTCCCGCCCCATGGATCCCAAGCGCCAGATCAGCGCCTGAATCCCGGAGCGCGAGCTCACCATCACTCCTGTCGCCGCCGCGGTGAGCTTGTCGCGCGTCGGGTTGCTGAGCAGGTCGCCGAACGTCGGCTGATTCGTGTTCAGGACATCGAAGTTGCAGGCGGCCAGGACGAGGAGGCCGCCAGCGATCGCGAGAGATCTCGTGCGCATGGTCAGAACCCCGCCTGAATGGTGAAGAAGAACGACCGGGACGGTGGATAGGGTCCCAGGTCGATGTTCCGGGTGATCGCCTGCGAGCCGTAGTTGGACACCTCCGGGTCGTAGCCGATGTAGTCGGTGATCGTGATGAGGTTCACGCCCTCGACGGCGATGCGCGCCGACCGTGCGCCGAACCAGGCCGCGATGTGGTCGGGCAGATCGAGCGACAGGCTGGCGCTGCGGAGCTTCAGGAACGAGGTCGACTCGACGAACGGGCGCGCATCGCCCGTATTGTTGCACGCATTGTAGGCCGCCTGCCCCCGCGGACTGGAGAAGTCCGGGGCGAGCCCGTTGCAGTCGTACAGCGACAGGGTCTGGTTCTGGGCCACGCCGCCGTCCTGCCAGTCCCATAAGAACGACAGCGCCGCGCGATGATACGTGAACTGGTTCGTGAAGGACCAGCGGAACTTGGGATTCGCCTGGCCCAGCGAGATCACGTTGCCTTGGTCGTCGACGCCGATGATCTGGGTGATGGGGCGGCCGACCTGGACGAAGAACTCGCCGAACGAGAGCCCGTATCCGGCGTTGGCGGGGCGGAACCCCTGGGCTCCCCCCGGCAGATTCAGCTCGAGCACCCGGTTCCGGATACTCGTGAACGCCGTGCGAAACAGCCAGCTGAAGTGCTCCTTCTGCACCGGCGTGAACCCGGCGCCGATCTCGATCCCTTCATTCTTGATCTTGCCGCCGTTCAAGAACTGCAGCCCGAACCCGGTCGAGGGCGCGGGCGTCACCGGTACGAGCAGGTCGCTGGTGCGGCGCTGGAACAGGGTGACCTCGATGTTCGCCCGGCCGTTCATCAAGGTCGCGTCGGCGCCCGCCTCGACCTCGCGGGTGCGCTCCGGCCGGATGTCCGGATCACCGGCCACGTTGCCCACGATCGTGCCGACGTGTCCACCGATCACCTGGCCGCCCTGGAGCGTGGTGAACTTCTGACCGAACAGCGGCTGATTGCCGGTCTCGCCGTACGCCGCCCGCAGTTTGAAGTCACTCCCCTCCCCCAACGCGTCCGGGAAGCGGAACGAGCCCGAGGCCTTGGGGAAGAAGTAGAACTTGTTCACGTCTCCATTCGCGCTCGAGCGCTCGGCGCGCACGCCCGCGGACAGGAGCAGCCGCTCGCGCATGCCGAGCCACTCGTCCTGCGCGTAGAGACCGACCGTGCGCTCGTGGACCAGCTCCTCAAAGGCCTGCAGCACGGACCCCTGGTTGACGTTCTGCTGGCCGGGGAGCAGCCCCTGCGCCGTGATCCGTGAGCGACTGAGCTGGCGATCCTCCCATTGCACGCCCGCGGACGTGGTGATCTTGAAGCTGCCGCTCGTTG
Source organism: uncultured bacterium (assembly GCA_965653495.1). GTDB lineage: Bacteria > Gemmatimonadota > Gemmatimonadetes > Gemmatimonadales > GWC2-71-9 > AG41. The sequence continues at coordinate 3,567 of CBFHAJ010000026.1, forward strand.
GCGCGTAGGTGTGAATGGCGTTGACGTTCCAGTTCATGAACCGGCTGTCGGCGTTGCCGAGCGTGGACACGCCCGGGTTCGTCTGGTTCGCCTGGAAGAACAGCTCCGGAGGCGCGAACACCTCGTTCTTCTGGTTGAAGAAGTCGATCCCTCCCGCGCCGACGATCTTCAGGTTTTGGGTCGCGCTCGTCACCGCCTGATAGGTCGCCGTGAGGCCGCCGGTGAACCGCAGCGCCGTCTCGTCGTTCTTTCCGATTTCGATGTTTTGTAGCGGGTTCGAGCCCAAGTACGTGATCCCGGGGTTGGGGTACACGCCGTTCACCGGCTCGATGGGGATGAACCCGGGGATGTAGGCGATCGCGTAGGTGATGCTCGCACCGTTGTTGTCGTTGTTCGTGAAGCCGCGCTGCGTGGTGGTGCGATTGAACGCGGAGCTGAACGCTATGCTGAACCGGTCCGAAAACGACTGGTCGATGTTGGCCCTGAGGGTCTGCCGCTGCGCGCCGGTGTTGTTGATGATGCCGCCATCCCCCTTAACGTTCCCCGACAGGAAGTAGCGCGTCTCGCCGCTGCCTCCCGAGACGTCGAGTTGGGTCTCGTAGTTGATGGGCTTGTTGCCGGCGACCTCCTGCATGTGGTCGTAGTTCGGCAGCTTCCCGTTCACCAGATACGACATGATGAGCGCGCGCGACGCCGAATCGGCCTTGGCGTCGCCCGAGCTGGCGTACAGCGAGATGGCGCTCGTGGTGTCGAACGCCCGGGTACCGAACCCCCGCTCCAGCTCCGAGAATCCCACCCGCTGCACGATGTTGGCGCGCGGCTTTCCCGCCTTGCCGCGGTTCGTTGTGATGATGACGACTCCGTTCACGCCCTTCGACCCGTAGATCGACGACGCCGCCGCCCCGCGCAGGATCTCGATCGAGGCGATGTCGTTGGGGTTCAGGTCCGTGAGACGGTTAACCGAGTCGTCCTGCTTCTCGCCGTCATTACGCGTGGACTGCGGATTGCCGCTCGAGGTCACGGTGAACAGTCCGGACGAAATCGACGCATCGCTCACGATCACACCGTCCACGACGAACAACGGATCGGCCGATCCGACCACGGTGTTCGACCCGCGGATCTGGATCTGGGTGCCGCCCCCTGGCGCGCCGGAGTTCTGCTGGATGTAAGCTCCCGGCACCCGCCCCTGCAGCGCGCGATCGACGGCCGGCTCGGGCACGCTCGTGACCTCGCTCCCGGTGACCACAGACGTCGCGATCGCCGCGTTGCGGCGTTCCACCCCCGTCGCCTGCCCGGTGACCACCACGGCCTCCAGGTTGAACACGTCCGGCTCGAGCACCACGTCGGCCGTCGTCTGGCCCGCCGGCACGGCGACCTCGCGCCGCTTGAAGGCGATCCGGCGGAACACCAGCGTCACGGCGCCCGACGGCGCCGGGATCGTGTAGCGCCCCTCGGCGTTCGAGACCGCGGCGAACGCCGTCCCGGTCACGGATACCGCGACGCCCGCGACCGCTTCGCCGGTCGAGGCGGTGATCCGTCCGCCGATCTGACGCTCCTGCGCCGCCGCACCGGCCACGCCGGCGAGCGTCGCCAACGCTAGGAACAACGCACAACGCTGAGCCACGAGACCTCCTTCGGGCGGTGCCACGGAGGTGATGAGGTGAGCCGCACGAAAATCTCCCATATGCTGCGCTCCGTTCCGCGACCCCGCAAGCCGGGCCGGGGGTCGCGGGTTGCGACAAAACATGCGGCCGCGTGGATACATTTGAGGTCCACCCGCACACCCCGTGAGGCCGTCATGACGCTCGACCGTCGCACCTTCCTCGAGGGCAGTGCCGCCGCCGCCGCGGCACTCGCCTGGCCAGGGAAGGGAGCCACCACCACCCAGTCGGACCTGACACCGATCTTCGAGCAGATCGAAAAGCGTCACGATGAGGCGCTCGCGCGCCTCCAGGAATGGATCAAGCAGCCGTCGATCGCCGCCGAGAATCGTGGCATGGACGAGGGCTGCGAGCTCACCATGCGGTTGTTCCGGGACGCGGGCTTCGACCAGGTCACCAAGATCCCCACCGACGGTCAGCCCGGGATCTTTGCGACCCTCGACGCCGGCGCGCCGCACACGCTCGGTCTGTACTTCATGTACGACGTCAAGCAGGTCGACCCGGCCGAATGGTCGTCGCCGCCGTGGGCCGCGGCCCTCGTCGATCGCCCCGGGTTCGGGAAAGTGGTGATCGGCCGGGGCGCGGTGAACCAAAAGGGCCCGGAGGCCACGTTCCTCGCGGCGCTGCACGCCATCCGCGGCGCGGGCCGCAAGCCACCGCTCAACTTCGTGCTGGTGGCCGAGGGCGAGGAGGAGATCGGCTCACCCCACTTCCCGCAGATCGTGCACCGGCCCGAGGTCGAGGCCGCGCTGCGCCGGACGATGGGGATCTTCATGCCCGCGGCGACGCAGGCGTCCGATGGCCGGGTGACCATTACGCTCGGCGCCAAGGGTGTGATCGAGTGCGAGCTCGTATCGAGCGGCGAGCGCTGGGGGCGCGGGCCCAAGAAGGACATTCACTCGAGCAACAAGGCCCGCGTCGACAGCCCCGCCTGGCACCTGGTCGAAGCGCTCGCGACGCTCGTGTCGTCCGACGGCAACGAGCCGGCCATCGACAACTACACGGTCAAGACGCGGGCGCCGTCGGCGAGCGAGAAGGCGATGATCGCCGAGGCGGCCCGCCGCCTGGATGAGAGCGTCACCAAGCGGGAGCTGGGGGTGGACCATTGGGTGCACGACGCGAGTTGGGTCGAGGCGTTGGAGCGGCTCGTATCGCGGCCCACGGTCAACATCGAGGGGCTGGTCGGCGGCTACACCGGTCCCGGCGGCAAGACCATCCTGCCCCATCGCGCCGTGGCGAAGCTGGACCTGCGGCTGGTACCGGACATGACCGCGGCCGAGTCGCTGGCGGCGCTCAAGGCGCACCTCGCCAAGCGCGGCTTCGGCGATATCGAGGTGAACATGACGGGTGGCTACGATCCCACCAGCACGCCCGCCGACGCGGCGCTCATCAAGGCGCAGCTCGCCGTCTATAAGCGCTCCGGCATCGATCCGGTCATGCTGCCGCGCAACGCCGGCTCGTGGCCGGGCTACGTGTTCACGGGTGATCCGCTGCGCCTGCCGGCGGGTCACTTTGGCCTGGGGCACGGCAGCGGGGCGCACGCGCCGGATGAGTATTACGTCATCGAGTCGCAGCGCCCCGACCTGCGCGGCATGGACGGAGCCGTGCGGTCGCACGTGGAGTACCTGTACGAGGTGGCCCGGGCGGGGTGAGAAACAGCGAACCGCCGGGCGGCTCAGTCGCGCCCGGCGGTTCGAGACCCCATGCGGTGCCCGGCTACTGCCGGGCCTGCACTTCGAAGCTGTTGACCGGCAGGGTCGAGAAGACCGTGTCCTTCGGGAGCGTGGGTGAAGCGCACCCGGTGGGCCGATCGATGGGGAGCTGGCCCAGCCGTCCATAGCGTCGCATGTCGACCCAGCGATGCCCGCCCTCATACATCAGCGAGTACAGTCGCTGCTTCAAGAGATCGTCGATGAACGCCGCGTTGGTGCTACCGGTCGTCACGGTCGTGGGGTTTAGGCCGCCCGAAGTCTGACGCACGAAGTTCAAGTCGCTGATCGCTTGCGCCTTGGTGCCCGTGGCTCCAAACCAGTTCGCCTCCGCGCGGAGTAGGAATAGCTCCTCGTTGCGGATGATCGGCACGGGCGAGTTCGGCGTCGGGTACCGGGTCCACGACAGGGCGGACGCGAGGCAGGCGAGCGAGAAGGTGTCCGGCGGTGAACCCCGGTCGGTCACTTTGCTGAGGAATCGCTTGTCGGGTGCCCCGCCCCCGGCCTGCAGCTCGGCATTCGCTTTTAGGGATGGGTGCGCGAGCTGGATGGCGGTCGCCACGTCCTGCGACAGATCGTTCGGCAGGTCTTGGTTTCCGGTGCTGTACGTGATGTACGTCCCCTTATCGAGCGACGCCGCGGCGTCGATGAAGGACGAGCCTAGCGCCGTGAGGACCGAGTCCCAGCACGCGGGGCAGCTGGACCAGCTGGTCGCGTACGTTCCAGCGGGAAGCGCCCCAAGACTCGCCCGATACGCGTAGACCCGCGCGGCGAGCGCGCGGTTGAACTTGAGGAAGGTCCCTGGGGTGTCGAACCCCGCGAACCCCGGACCCAGATCGATCGGGAAGGCGCTCCCGGCGCTCTGCAGGGCCGTCCGCGCCGAGTCGAGAATCGCGACCACGGCTTTGTACGCCGAATCGTTTTTCACGAGCGGCGCGAGCTGCCCTCCGACCGGCCGGTTCACATCTATTGGGATGGAGTCTTCGGTGTGGGCGTCGAGCACAACGAGGAGCGCGAGTGCTTGCATCGTCTGGACGAAACCCCGGACGCCGTTCTTCTCCGGATCGGTCAGCTGAGCGGAACCGATCACATTGAGAATGGAATACCCTGCCGCGACAGCGCGATACTCACGTTGCCACTGGCCGCCGCCGAACGCCGCGTTGCTCGGATCGAGCGGTCCCGTGAGCAGCTCACTCGTGAACCGTGGGTCCGCGGTGTCGAGCCGGTAGTCCTCCCGCCCCATGATGCCGGCCTTGAGGATCCAGCTCGTGAAGTCGATCCGGAACGCCGCGACGACGCCCTGCACGGCAGCACCCACCTGCGCCACCGTGGCGTTCGCTCCGATGGAGGCCGGATTGTTCGGGTTGGAGATGTTGAAGTTGCAGGCGCCTGCCACGATGACGGTGGCCACGGCGAGCCCGGTGATCATTCCCGTCGAAACGGGACGCAGCGTTGTCCGTGCGCGCATGGTCAGAACCCCACGTCGATCGAGAAGAAGAAGCTGCGGCTGGGCGGGAACGGAGCGACATCGACGCCGCGCCCGATCGCCTGGTTGTCGAAGTTCGATACCTCTGGGTCGAGCCCCTTGTAGGGTGTAAAGCGCAGCAGGTTACGACCGGTGAAGGAGATCCGCGCCGTCCGCATGCCGAAGTGCTGTGGGATGTCGGGCGGCAGATCGTACCCGACGCTCAGCTCGCGCAGCTTCAGGTACGAGCCGTCCTGGACATAGACCTTGGTGTGTCCGCCCAGCCAGTCGGTGACTCGCTGATTCCCGGCCGCCACCTGATCGGGAGAATTACCGGCGAGGTCGTACAGGAGCTGGGTCAGGTTGATGACGTCCCCACCGTGCTTCCAGTCCCACAAGAACCCGAAGGTGAACCGCTTGTAACTGAGGTCGCTCGACAGGGACATCAGGAAGTCGGGGTTGGCGTCGCCGACGAGACCTTCCGAGCCCACGATCTCCGTTGCCGAACTGTCTTTCGCGAGCCGGAATGCGCCGAGCGAGGTGCCGAAGCCGATCCCCACAATGTTGAAGTTGGGAACGGGAAGGGACACAACCTTGCTGCGGTTCAAGTAGAAGGTCGAGCGCAGGATCCAGTTGGTTTCGGGGCCCCGCACCGGTGACACCGCGAGGGACGCCTCGATGCCGCGGTTGCGCAGCTCGCCGCCGTTGAAGATGCGCGTCTGGTATCCGGTGGATGGCGCCAGGGACTGCACCAGCAGCAGGTCGGTGATCGTTTTCTGGTACAGCGTGACGCCGACCGTCGCAAACTGGTTCCCGAAAGTCGCGTCGAGCCCGCTCTCGATCTCGGTGTTCCGCTCCGGTTTGATCGTGGGATCTCCCAGCTGCAGTGACGGGAATTGCCCGAACTGGCCCCCGACCACCGCACTGGTGTCCAGCGCGAACCGGGCGCCGAACACCGGCAAGTTTCCGGTCTGACCCCAGGCGCCTCGCAGCTTCAGCTCATCAATCCCGCCGGCGGGCCGGATAAAGCGGTACGACACCGCCGCCTTGGGATAGATGTAGAAGTGATCCGGGTCACCGTTCACGCTCGAGCGGTCGGCGCGAACACCGGCGGTCAAGAGGAGTCGCTGGTTCGCCGCCAGGACCTCCTCCTGCGCGTACAGCCCCACGTTCTTCACCGGCTGCTCGAACTGGGTCGACGTGATGCTCGTCGCTTGGCTCACGTTCTGGAGCCCGAGCGCCAGCGTGCGGCCGACCACGCTCGTCACGTTCAAGTCGCGATTCTCGTACTGGAACCCTGCCGACGTGGTCGCTGAGAGGTCGCTGGACACCGGTGTGTAGGTGTGCACGACACTCCCCACCAGGTTCTGCCGCAGATCAGAGCCCTTCCCCAGGATCACGGTGCCCGGCTGGCCGTCCAGCGGCTCGTACTGCAGATCTGCCGGCGACAGGACGTCGTTGCGCTGGGCGAAAAAGTCGACCCCTCCGGTCAGCGTGAGTTGCAAGCGCTGGGTCTGGGTGGTCACCGCGTCGACCTTCAGGGTCGACGAGCCCAGGATGCGCCACACGTCTTCCGCGTTTTTGAGCTCGGCGAACGTCGCAAGCGGATTGGAGTTCGAGAAGGGGTCAGCCGGGTACACCCCGTTCGTGGCGCGCAGGTCCACGAAGCTCGGCGTCGTCGGAAAGACGAGGTACGGGCTCGTTCCCGTGTTGTCGTTGTTCGAGATGCCGCGGTTCGAAAGACTGTGGATCGCGTTCAGGTTCACGCTCATCTTGAACCGGCTACCCAGCAGCTGGTCGAGGTTCGCTCGGATCGACTGTTTCTGATATCCGGTGTTCTGGGCGACCCCCCCATCCTTCCTGACGATGCCGGACACATAGTACTGCGTCTGGTCGTTCCCCCCAGTCACACTCGCGTCAGTCTCCACGTTGAGCGGGTGCTCGCCATACAGCACGGCCTCATTGTCGAAGAACGGGCAGCTCGTTCTCGAGCAGTATTGGGCCGCGGCCGCTTTGAACGTTGCGACGGCGTCCGCCGAATCGGTGAACCGGCGGGAGCCCAGGCTGTTGGCGACGGAGGAGGTGCCGAAGCGCTGGGTGACGTTGAACCGCGGCTTACCGGCACGCCCGCGGCGGGTCGTGATGATGATCACGCCGTTCGCCGCCTGCCCGCCGTAGATCGCCGCGGCCGAAGCACCCTTCAGCACCTCGATGCTCTCGATGTCGTTGGGGATCAGATCGGCGATGCGGTTGACCTTGACGTCCTGGTTGTTGGGGTTTCCGCCCGCCTGCGCTGCGGTGATCGCGTTCATGCCGTTGGGGATCGCATCGTTCGCAACGATCATCCCGTCCAGCACAATCAGTGGATCCACCCCTGCGTTGATCGTGGTGACGCCGCGCATGATGATTTGCGCACCGCCACCGGGAGCGCCGGAGTTCTCCTGGATGAGCGCCCCGGGAATCTTGCCTTGCAAGGCGCCCTCTAATGTCTGCGTCGGGGCCCGGTTCACCTCTTCAGCCGCCAGCGTGGTCACCGCGTTCGCGAGGTTGCGCTGCGCCACGCCGGTGACCTGGCCCGTGACGACCACGGCCTCGAGGTTGAACACGTCCTGGTCGAGCCGCACGGTGACCTCACCCTCTCCGGCGCCGACCGCCACCTGCCCGTGCTTGTAGCCGACGCTCCGCACTAACAGGGTTACCGCGCCTGCGGGCGCCGTCAGCGAGAATTCCCCCTGATCGTTCGTGACCGCGGCGATCGGGGTGCCCACGACGGTGACCGACGCCCCCGCGATCGGCTCCGTGGTCGACGCGCCGACGACCTTGCCATGAATGGCGCGCTGCTGGGCTGTGGCGAATCCGGCAATAAGACTGAGGGCGAGCGAAACGAACGAGATACGCTGTACCACGGTTCCTCCCACACGTAAGCACCAGTGGCGACGGCAGTACCTGCAGAACGCGAATGCCCGCTACGTTGCGCGCGATTCAGGAGGTCCGCAAGGAGGGCGACTGCAAGGCGCCGCAGCGCTGGTATCAGGAATGGTGGTGCTCGTGGCCCCCGCCCCAGATGACTTCAGGATCGTCGCCCTGAAACGCCATCACATGCACCATCCAGCCGAAGATGCGGGGGAGGAACCGGCCGCCCACCACGTCGCACGCTTCCGCGGTAGCGATCGGCGACTTGGGCCCGAACACAGGCTGGCCGCCGCGCGTTTCGGTCCAGCGCTCGCGATGTCCCACCGGCGGCACGCACCAGTGCACGTGCTCATGCCACCGCACCACCGAAAGCGGAATGCGGCGGTCGAGATCGTCGAGCGACGAGCGCGCCGGTGCCGCATACATCGCGCCGACGAGCACGAATCTCCCGTCCGGCTCCTCGCGGTACAGCAGCGAAGTCGGCTTCGCGGGGTCGAACCGGACCATCTCCTGAAACGCCCAGCGGCGGTTGGTAAAGTGATACGTCGGCTGGCGCACGCCGGGGAGAAACTGCCGAAACCCGTCCGCCTCGGCCACAGCGACGTCGCGGTACTTGGCGAGTGCGGCACGCATCATGGCCAGGAGCTGCGCCGCCCGCGTCGAGTCGCTCGCGCTGGGCGGGCGGAGCGGCGTGAGCGCCATGTGCAGATCCTCGGGGCTGGGCTCGCTCATCGCGTCCTGCGCGGCGATGGTGGCACGCTGCTCGTCGGTCGAATCCATCCCGGCCATTTGCATCGGGGCCTGCGCGTCCTGACGGGCGTGGCATGCGCCGAAGGCGGCGACCAGCAGCGCGGCGACCATGCGGCAGCAGGTGAGTGGAGCGCGCATTGTGCCCTCGCGGGAAGGGTGCAGCCGATAATCTAGAGGAAGCTCACCCGCTCGTCGCGGCCAACACCGAGGGCCTGCGGGTCGCCCGCCGCTCCGGCTTGGCGCTCCGGCCCAACACCCGCTCGTACACCGCGAGCTCCTGGCGCGCGATGCGCGACCAGGCGAACCGCGCTGCCTTCTCGACGCCCGCCCCCGACATCGCTTCGCGCCGCGCCGGATCCGCGAGCAGATCGATCGTGGTGTCCGCCCACGCCGCCGGATCGTCGCTGGGGATGAGCACCGCCTCCTCGCCGCCGTCGATCACCGAGCGGAACCCGAGGTTGTCCGACACGATCATCGGCGCGCCGCACGCCATCGCCTCGAGCAACGTCACGCCGAACGACGCGATCGTGGTGGGACAGAGGTACACGTCGGCCTCGTTGTAGTACGCGGGGCGGTCCTCGAACACCTGACCGACGAACCGCACGCTCTGGCCCAGCGGCCGCGCTCGCCGCTCGTAGTAGCGGCGCCATGGCCCGTCGCCCGCCACGGTCAGGACCGTGGCGGGGTAGCGGGCGAGAATGCGCGGCAGCGCGGCGAGCAGGGTGCCCAACCCGTTGCGCGGCTCGATGCGCCCCAGGAACAGGAGACGCGGGCCGTGGGCGGCCGCGTCCGCCGGCCGGCGGTGGTCTGGCCGGAAGAAATTGGTATCCACACCGTTGGGAATGATGTCCCAGTCGGCGCGGAAGTAGCGCGCATTGGCGTCCACCACCGGCTGGCTCACGGCGATCGTCGCGGCGTGCCGGTCGAGGACCTTCTGGAGCGGCCCCCGGAACACGCGACAGCCGAGCGAGCGTGCGAACCACGAGTGGAAGGTGGCGACCACCGGAATCCCGGCCCGCCACGCCGCGAACGGCGCCGCCAGTCCCAGCGTCGGCGCGAGACCGCCGTGGACGTGCACGATGTCGTAGCGTCCCGCCCGGAACAGGTGCTCGAGCTTGCGCCGCAGGCGCCACCCGGTCGTGACGCGCGAGACACCGCCGTTCGCGTAGATCACCCGGCTCGTGCCCACCCGGCGCACGAATGGCGCGTCCGGATAGTCGCCCATGTGAGAGCTGAACACGGTCGCGCTGTGGCCCCCGTCCCGGCGGTTCAGGTGCAGGGCGAGATTGTGCACGTGCTCGGGGACGCCCCCGAGCTGCGGATAGTAGTCCTCGGCGACCAGCGCTATGCGCATCGCGACCCTGTCAAACGGACGGTGGATGAACGGACGGCACTGTCACTGTGACCCCGAGGCCCGCCGCTCGGTCACGCTGGCCGCGAGCCGGTTCACGGCTGCCAGGACTGCCGCCGGCTGCTCTTCATAAATGAAGTGACCCGCCCCGGCCACCGAATCGAGCGCGAACGACCGGACGGTGCGCTCGAGCAGCTGGACCTCTTGCCCGCCGACGTCGCCGTCATGGCGCACCGCGCCCACCACCAGCAGCACGGGGCAGCGCAGCTCGGCGAGATGCGGGGCCAGCCTTTCGGGCTCGCGCGAGTCGGCCATGGCCAGGTACGCCCGCAGGGTGGCGTCGAGGTCGCGCGCCGCGCCGGCCGTGTACCCCTCGACCACCGCGTCGGTCACCCACGTCGTGTCGCCGGACGAGTCGATCAGCAGACTGTGGATCTTACGCCGGATCAGCCGGATGCCGCCGAACAGCTTGATCCAGGGAGCGAACCGGAGCGCGCGCTTGAACGCCGGCGTGACGGCCGTCTCGGTCGGCCCGCCCTCGATCGACAACAGGCCCCGGACGAGATCAGGACGATGGTAGGCGAGCCGGAATGCCTCCGAGCCCCCGATCGAGTGTGCGATCAGGAGCGCGTCGCGCACGCCCAGCGTGTCGAGCACGGCCGCGATGCGGCCCGCCTGGGCGGTGAGCGAATAGTTCGCCTTGCGGGGCCGACTCGACGACCCGATGCCGAGCGGCTCGATCACGATCGCCCGGTAGCCCGCCGCGGTCAGGAGGGGCAGGAGCTTGCGGAAGCCGAACGCCGAGCCGAACAGACCCGGCACGAGTACGACCGGCGTGCCGGCGGGCCGGCCCGCGGCTTCCACCGCGAGGGACTCGGCGGGTGCGACAGGGACTTTGAAGTCCCGCGGTGGGGGGCCGCTATCGGCCAGCAGCAACGCGGCGAGCAGCAGCACGACCGGATGATCTCCGGGCAAGGGTGCACGAAAGAAACGAACGGAGGGAGACCCGCGCTAGCGCCGCCGGGTCACGCGACAACACGGGGCGGCTGCGCATCACCCAGGCCAGGCAGCTTGACGGAGTGCACCAGGAGAGTGGCCAGGGGCAGAATCGAACTGCCGACACGCGGATTTTCAGTCCGCTGCGCTACCAACTGAGCTACCTGGCCAGAAGCGGCGAAACTTCACCAGCCACAACGGGTTCTGCAAGCTGGAGCGTCAGCAAACCATGGGCGCCCCCGACCTGACAGTGGGACAAGCCGTGGGACTCGTCACTGCTTCTCCGAGGTATCGCGTAGTCGCCTCGCCTCGCGAGACTGGCTTAACGCCCGCTCCACAAAATCCACACGCTCCTCGGTCTCCTGTTCGCGTTGCTCTAACGCATCGAGACGTGCTCGAAGGGCGTCGAGCTCCTCATGAGAGAGGTGTCCCGCAGCAGACCTTTCTGGGAGTCGTCGGACGTAACCCCGCGCAAGTGTGACGGCGGCGAGAAATGCGATCCCCACGCCGGTAACAGTGACCATCACGACCACAAAGTCGCCCACGACGTTTCCTAAGCTGTTCGCGCAGGCAACAGGAGGTTCGCCATTAACTTCGCGTTCTCCCCTTGTCTCGTTGGATCGCGTACCGCCATGTCATTGCCGCCGCGCTGCTCTACCAATTGAGTACCTGGGGCGTCAAGCAGGACAACAACTTACCAAGCTCTCCACAGCGGGGGGAGTGGCCCGGTTGCGGCTGGCCGAGGTCTGGTCGTCGGCATGGCATTGCTATCGGCCCGCGCTTCCGGGCAAGTCTCCATCGCAAGCGCCGCCGTGGCGCGGCGCGCCCGGTCGCTCCTCAAGCAGATGACACTCGACGAGAAGATCGGGCAGCTCAACCTGGCCGCAGGCGTCACGTTCAGCGGTTTCGTGACCGCGTCCTCGGACTCAGACGTCATCCGCGGTCGGGTCGGCGCCATTTTGTGGCCGGCGAATCCCACAGAGATGAGCCGGCTACAGCATCTCGCGGTCGAGCGGAGTCGACTCCATATCCCGCTGTTGTTTGGGCTGGACGTAATCCACGGCTGTCAGACCTTGTTTCCGATACCGCTCGGCATGGCTTCGTCATGGGATCTGCACATGGAGCTGACCATCGAGTCTTGATCATGGGGCCAGTGTGAGGAGCGACCGGGCATCCACGGCAACACCGCCGTAGTGCGCTCCCCAATGGAGGTGCGGCCCCGTAGCCCGGCCTGTCTCGCCGAGGCGGGCGATCGGTTGGCCGCGTCGCACCGTGTCCCCCACCGCGACGAGGGCCCGACTCAGGTGCGCGTACGTCGTGACGAGACCGCCACCGTGATCGATGATCACGGTCAGCCCGCCGTAATAGAGGTCGGCGACGAGAGCGACCACGCCACGATTCGCCGCGTGCACGGGGGCGCCGAGGTGGCCGGCCAGATCGACTCCCGTATGCCGGCCCGCCGCGACGCCGTTCATTACTCGCCAGACGCCGAAGCCGCTCGTCACACGCCCCCGCACGGGCCGGCTGAAGCGCTCGCGCCAGAGCCGCGCGGTCTGATGCGATTGCTCGAACACCGCGCGCACGAGTGCCCCCTCTCGTTCGGCCCGCGCCGCGACCGCCGAGTCCGGTGGGCGCGTGAATTCCGCCGGCGTGCGTAGCCGATCGGTGTCGACCACCAGCGGAGCCACTGGGAGCCACAGCGGAATAGTGTCGGTAGCCCGCCCGCTGTCGGCGACCGTGATCTGGACGAGGAAACTGTCTTTCGCGCTGAGGGGAATCGCCGCCAGCGCCCAGCTCGAACCGTCAGTGCGGGCCGCGAAATGCAGCGGCTCGCCGGCGGCCACGCCGCCGAGCGTGCCGCTCGCGCCGATTGGAATCGCCAGCGACTCCGGTCGCACGAGGAGAGAGATGACCGATCCCTGTGGGGGATGGCCGGGACGCCAGCTCAGCCCGCGCGGAGGCTGGGGCGTCTGGGCGGCGCACGGTGCCCCCGCCGCAAGCGCGAGAAGGATGACAGATCGGAGCCTTGTCACGTACGATACGTCTACCCCGGCAGCGGTCTGGCGTGCGACGCGCGTGGCGGCCCTGCAGCTGGCGCCGTAGCTTCTCGCCCATGGCCCACCACGAGTTCCCCAACCTAACGGTCCTCGATCATCCGCTCATGCAGCACAAGCTGTCCATCCTACGGGACAAGCATACCACGACGCGCGACTTCAAGCAGCTCGTGAACGAGATCGCCATGCTGATGGCATACGAGGTGACGAAAGACTTGCCGCTCGAGCCGGTGGAGGTCGATACGCCGCTCGAGCACATGCGGGGGGCTCGCGTGGCCGGCAAGAAGCTGGCGCTCGTGCCGATCCTGCGCGCCGGCCTCGGCATGGTCGAGGGGATCGCCCAGCTGATCCCCTCGGCGCGCGTGGGCCACATCGGCATCTACCGCGAGCACGACACCCTGCAGCCAGTGGACTACTACTTCAAGATTCCCGAGGGACGCGACGCGCGCGATTTCTTCGTGCTCGACCCCATGCTTGCCACCGGGGGCTCGGCAGTCGACGCCGTGAGCGCACTCAAGCACGCCGGCGCGCAGCGGATCCGCTTTCTGTGCCTGGTGGCGGCCCCTGAGGGCGTGCGCCGCATGCGCGCGGCGCACCCCGACGTCCCCATTTTCGCGGCGGCGCTCGACCGCGAGCTCAACGCGAACGGCTATATCCTGCCCGGTTTGGGGGACGCCGGGGATCGGCTGTTCGGCACCCGTTGACAGGTTACGTCACATTTTTATATTATGACGTAATTCGTCATATCTGGAAAATGTGACATAAAATGTCCTCTCGTGAATACGTCGCCCTGATCGCGGACGCGACCGCCTCGCGTCTGCTCCCACCCGCCCAGCGCGCCCAGCTCCAGGCCGCGTTGCGCGGCTCGCTCGCCGAGTTCAATCGCCGCTATCGCGCTGCCCTCGCCGCCCGGTTCGGCGTCACCCAGGGCGACGAGCTGCAGTGCCTGCTCACCTCCGCCACGCCGTTGTGGGACGTGGCGCACGCGATTCGCCGGTGCTTCACCGAGGTCGATTGGGTCATCGGCTGCGGCCGGGGTGCCGTGACCACGTCGCTCGCCGGCGGCCGACTCGCCGCACCCGAGGTCGATGGACCCTGCTTCCACTCCGCGCGGGCCGCGGTTGCCGCGGCCAAGGCCGATCGCCTGCTGTTCGCGTTCCAGGGGTTCGGCGCTGCGGACGCGAACTTGGGCGGCTTCGCGGCGTACTACTCCGCCGCGTACTGGAGCTGGACGCGCCGCCAGCGGCAGGCGGCCACCGAGTGGCGTTCCGCCTGGGAACCCAAGCGCACGCGGCGGCCGGAGGCGCGGCTTGATGTCGTGCCCAGTGCCGTCTCCCATCTCCGGCGCCGCATGGCCTGGTCGCTAGTCGCCGCCGGGGATAAGATGTTTCGGACACTGCTGGAGACCGCGTGAACCCTTTGTTCGTCGTGCCGATTTTGGCCTACACGCTCGCGGCCACGCTGTGGCCTGCCCAGATCGACGGGCACCGCCGGGGGCGCGCGCTGCTGCTGCTGGAGGCGGTGTTCCTGGTGGCGGCACTGGTCGCGGGCACCCTGCTCGCCCCGCTCGCGCGCCCCAGCACCGCCGGCCTGTGGTGGGGCCGGGTCGGCATGCTCGCCACCGGCTATCTCTATGTCTCCGGCCGCGGCGTGGTGCTCATCCGGAGCGTGCTCGAGCTGTCGTCGCTCCAGATGCGGCGCGACGAGGACCGCAACGCGGGCGCCATCGACGTCGCCCGGGGCCGCGCCATCGGCTCCCTCGAGCGGGCCCTGGCGCTCACGCTCGTCCTGCTCGGCGAATACGGCGCGGTGGGCTGGATTATCGCCGCCAAGTCCCTGGCCCGCTTCAAGGCCCTCGAGGAGCGCGAGTTCGCGGAGTACTTCCTGATCGGCACCCTCGCCTCTTTCCTGCTCGCGGTGCTGGCTGGCGTGGGACTGCGCTTCCTGCTCAATCGGGGCTGATCTCTCCTCCCTACGCAACCCTTCTATAACAGGCTGTGTCAGAGGGTTACCCGTCGCTCCGGAGCCCGGTGGACGAACGCGACCTGATTGCCAGAGTCCGTGCCGGGGACGGCGCGGCGGAGCGCGCACTGTATGACGCGCACGTCGATCGGGTCTACCGGCTGGCCTACCGCCTCGCGGGGGACGACGAGCTGGCGCGGGAGTTCACACAGGACACGTTCGTGCGGGCGTTCGAGCGGCTGGGCACGTTCCGGGGCGACGCCAAGCTGTCCACCTGGCTGCACGCCATCACCACGACGGTGGTCCTGAACGGGCTGCGCAAGATGCAGCGGTTCCGGCGCCGCGAGACGGACTTGGACGACGCGGCCGGTGTCCCGGGGGGGCCGCGCGCGGCAGAGCCGGACCTGAAGCGGCGGCTGGCGGCGGCGATCGACGCCCTGCCGCACGGTTATCGCACGGTGTTCGTGATGCACGACGTGGAGGGCTATACGCACGAAGAGATCGGTGCCGCGCTCGGCGTCGAGACGGGAACCTCGAAGGCGCAGTTGTCGCGGGCGCGGGCCCGGCTGCGGGAATCGCTGGCGGACTTCGCAGGAGAGTGGGTGACATGATGGACGACGATCGGTTCGACAGGTTACTCGAGCAGGCGGCGCAGGACTATCACCGCCCGCCGGCCACGCCGCGCGAGGAGATGTGGCAGCGCATCGTGGCCCGGCGTGCCGAGCGGCGGCGGCGCGCGATGGTATGGCGGCCGGTGCTCCGGTGGGGCGTGGGCATCGCAGCGGTGCTCGCGCTCGGCATCGCCATCGGCCGGTGGTCGGCGACGCCAAGCCCGGTCGCCACCGCCCCAAATCGCGGCGCGGATCAGGGGACGCTCGCGTATCGCGTCGCCGCGGCGCAGTACCTGACCCGCACTGAAGCCCTCCTCACGGGATTCCGCTCGGAGGCGCGCACGGGACAGCCCGATGCGCAGTTCGCACACCAGGCGCGCGACCTGCTCGGCACCACGCGCTTGATGCTCGATTGTCCGGCCGGAAAGGACCCGCGACTGAAGGGCTTGCTCGAGGACCTCGAGGCGGTGCTGGCGCAGATCGCCCAGCTGCCGGCGAGCGGCGACCAGGAAGACGTGCAATTGATCAACCAGGGACTGGAACAGCGCAATGTGCTGCTGCGGCTCCGGACGGCGAACCCCTCCGGCCCCGGCCCGGTGCGCACTCAAGGAGCACTCTGATGCACACGATGCTGCTGCTGGTGGCCGTCATGGGAATGCAGCGACCGGTACTGCCGGCGCCGCCCGTCCTGATCACGCCGCAACTGGACGCCCTGACGATCGCATCGGACGGGCTGTTCGCCCTGCAAGGACTCGACGGCCTCCAGGGGCTGGACGGGCTCGAGGGGTTGGAGGGGCTCGCTGGAATCGAGGGGCTGGAGGGGCTCGAAGGACTGGAGGGGCTGCAGGGATTGCAAGGGCTCGCCGCCCTCGACGGTTTCGACGACCCCGACCCGGTGTCTCCCACCGCGCCCCAGGACGCCCAAGACCCGACTGACTCGCTGTGGCGCGCTGCTCGCCAGGCGTTCAACCGGGGCGACTACACCAGTGCGGCGAACCTGTACGGCGATCTCATGCGTCGCTACCCCAAGACCGCTCGTGCCGGGGACGCGCTCTATTGGGCGGCCTTCGCCCTCTACAAGAACGACGACCTCAATCGGGCGCGCAGCATGCTGACAGACCAGGCGCGACAGTACCCCAAGGCTGCCACCATCCGGGACGCTCAGTCGCTGCTGGCACGCGTCCAGACGGAGCTCGCCAAACAGGGAGACGAGCAGGCTCGCATTTGGGTGCGCGACCACGCCCAGTCGGCGGACACAACGAGTTCCGGCAATTGCCCCTCGGAGGACGAAGAAGACGATATGCGGGTCGCCGCCCTCAACGGCCTGCTCCAGATGGACGGCACCAATGCGCTGCCCATCTTGCGGAAGGTGTTGGCGCATCGCGACGCGTGCTCGGCGGGCCTGCGCCGTAAGGCCGTGTTCATCGTGTCGCAGAAGCGGACCGCCGAGACCGAGGACATCCTGCTCGACGTAGCGCAGCACGATCCCAACTCCGAGGTGCGCCAACAGGCCGTGTTCTGGCTGTCGCAGGTGCCCACCGACCGCGCCGTGGGGATGCTCGATTCCATCCTCAAAACAGCGACCGATCAGGAGCTGCAGGAGAAGGCGATCTTTGCCCTGTCGCAGCAGCAAAGCCCCCGCGCCAGCGCCATCCTGCGCGCCTATGCCGAGCGTGCCGACGCCCCGTCCGAAATGCGGGAAAAGGCGATCTTCTGGCTCGGCCAGCACCACTCCGCCGAGAACGCCGAGTTCCTGCGCGGGCTGTACGCCAAGCTGACGGATGAAGAGCTCAAGGAGAAAGTGATCTTTTCCCTGTCGCAGATGGGGGGCGCGGAGAACGGCCGCTGGCTCATGGACATCGCCCTGAACGAGCGGGAACCGACCGAGATGCGGAAGAAGGCGCTGTTCTGGGCAGGCCAGACGGGCGCGGATCTCACACAGCTCACTGGCCTCTACGACCGGATGCAGAACCGGGAAATGAAGGAACAGCTCATCTTCGTCTACTCCCAGCGCCAC
The DNA here is from genome assembly GCA_965653495.1 of uncultured bacterium. Lineage (GTDB taxonomy): Bacteria > Gemmatimonadota > Gemmatimonadetes > Gemmatimonadales > GWC2-71-9 > AG41. The sequence continues at coordinate 21,056 of CBFHAJ010000026.1, forward strand.
GAAGCGGCGGCGCTCGACGCCCTGATCAAAATCGCGAAGACCGAGCAGGACCGGGAGCTCCGCAAGAAGGCAATCTTCTGGCTCGGGCAGTCGCATGACCCGCGGGCCGCGCAGGTGTTGCTGGAGATCATCAACCCATGATCGCGCCCCTCGTGCTCGCGCTCGCGCTGCAGGGCAGCCTCGCGGATCGGGTGGCCGCCGCGCCGGACGGCGACGTGCGGTTCGCGTTCGCCACCAGGCCGGGCGTGTGCGGCGACGGTCGCAGCAACATCTCGTTCGACTGCGAGGGCGGGCATTGTGGCCGGCACCGGATCACGGTCGGCCATTACGACGACAATGACTGGGGCTGCCCCTGCGAGCCCGGCCCGGCACGCGTGGCGCTCCGCAAGCAGGGGGGGCGGATCGAGCGGCTGCGGGTCTACGTAGGCGGGGCGTGGCGGTCCGTCGAGGGGGCGCGCGTCACCGATCTTGGCATCGTCTCAGCCACCGGCGCAACGCGCTATCTCCTCGACCTCGCGGCACGCAACGAGGGAGACGTGGGACACGAGGCCGTCTTCCCCGCGGTGCTCGCGGACAGCGTGACCGTGTGGCCCGACCTGTTGCGGCTGGCTCGAGCGACCACGGTGCCACGCGAGACGCGGCGCGCGGCGGTGTTCTGGCTGGGCCAGGCCGCGGGCGATGCCGCGACCCGCGGGCTCAGCGAGCTCGTGGACGACTCAGACGTTGACCTCGAAGTGAAGGAGAGCGCCGTATTCGCGCTGTCCCAGGAGCCCAGGGACCAAGGTGTCCCTGCCCTCATTCGCGTCGTGAAGTCCAACCGCAGTCCCGGCGTCCGCAAGAAGGCGCTGTTCTGGCTGGGCCAGTCGGAAGATCCCCGCGCGCTGGCGCTGTTCGAGGAGTTGTTGACCGGCCGTTGAGAAGGTTCGGGAGGTTGGGGAGGTTCGAGGAGGTTGGAACGGTGCGGACACGACCTCCTCAACCTCCATAACCTTCCCCACCTGCCTTCTATATTCCCCCCATGCCTTTCTGGACTCTGCGTCGCAAGGTCGCGGCCGCAGGGGTGGTCATCCTGCTGCTGGTGCTCGGCTGGGCGTCCGTCGTGGTCGCCGTGGCGCTAGCGGGTGCGCACGATCAGGCCACCAGTGCCGACGCCATCGCCGTGCTGGGAGCCGCCCAGTACAACGGTCGCCCGTCACCGGTGTTCCGGGCCCGGTTGGACCACGCCGCCGCCCTGTATCAACGGGGTTATGCGCCGGTGGTTCTGGTCACGGGGGGCGTCGGGACCGGCGACACCGTGAGCGAATCGGAGGTCGGGCGGCGCTACCTCACCAAGGCGGGCCTGCCGGAGAACGCGGTGGTCGCCCTGGCAGCCGGCTCGAGCACGGCGTCGTCAATGAAGAGCGTGGCACAGTGGCTCGCAGCTCGCGACAACCACCGCGTCTTACTCGTCTCCGACGGCTTCCACATGCTGCGGCTGAGGATCCTCGCCGCCCGGCAAGGCTTGCTGCCTTTCACCTCGCCTGCTCCCGGTTCTCCGATCCGTTCCAACCCGCGCCGCAACGCCGCGTATTTCCTGGCGGAGGGGTTCAAGGTCCCCATCACCTGGCTCTTCAACCGCTGAGCGATGCCATGCAGCTCGACAGCCGCCGCATCCATACCGGCCGGGTCATTCGGCTCGACGTGGACACAGTCCGCTTCCCAGACGGCTCCACCGGCCAACTCGAGCTGATCCGTCATCCTGGCGCGGCCGCGATCGTGCCGTGTGCCTCCGACCCCCCCGGGACGGATCCCACCATTCTGCTGATCAGGCAGTATCGCTACGCGACCGGGGGGCCGTTGTGGGAGATTCCAGCGGGCACGCTCGACGCCGGGGAAGCGCCGGAGGCGTGCGCCCGCCGCGAGCTGCTCGAAGAGACCGGCGTCACAGCGGCGCGCCTCCAGCACCTCACATCTATCTGGACCACGCCGGGCTTCACGACGGAGGTGATCCACCTCTATCTGGCGATGGGACTTACGACCGGTGCCCCGTCGCGCGAACGCGACGAGTTCATCGAGGTAGTGCCACAGCCGTTGTCCCAGGTGCTCGACCTGATTAAAGACGGACAAATTCGTGACGGAAAGACCGTTGTGGCTATCCTTTATATGGCGAAGTTCGTCCTCCAGATGTAGCACCCCGCTGTCCCCCAACGAGGACAGAATGTGTCGCAGGGACCCGGCGCGGCGTGGACGACACGGGTCGGTACGGCGGGAATGACCTTGGGCGCGACGGGTACGGTTCCTGCTGCATCAAACTGGCGGTAGCTCGCTGCGTGTCCAGTCCCTGAGCCAGGAAGGGTTCATGCGAGCAACTCTCAATCGGAAGAGCGAAGGCGTCGTCACCGCCCGCGCCATCGAGCGCCAGGCGCTGCATGAGCTCGACGACGGCCGGCTGGTGCTCGAGCACCTGGGAGGCGACCCCCAGGCGTTCGGGACCCTGGTCGACCGCTATCAGACACGTCTGCTCAACTTCATCAATCGCACGATCGGCGACCGGGAGCGGGCGGAAGACCTGGTACAGGAAGTATTCATCCGGGTGTTCCGGCACCTGCACCGGTTCGACCAGACGAAGAAGTTCTCGACCTGGATCTATACCATCGCCTCCAACCTGGCGAAGAACGAGCTGCGGAACCGCTCCCGCAACCCACTGGTGCTGTTCCAGACCATCAAGAAGCACTGGGAGGCGGATCACCGGCCGCTGCAGTTCGAGGACGCCACCGCCCGGCCTGACGACCTGTACCGCAAGCGTTTCCTGAAGGAAGCCGTGGATCAGTGCGTGGACCAGCTGCCGACCCATCATCGGGCCGTGTTCGTGCTGCGGGAGCTCGAGGGGAAGAGCTACGCCGAGATCGCCGAGATCACCGGCTGCAACCTGGGCACGGTCAAGAGTCGTCTCAACCGCGCACGGAACAGCTTCGCGCAGCTGATCGAGCCCCTCCTGGAGTAGTGGGAGGGGAGGGGGAACGGGGAGGGGGAACCCCGCCGGCGCAGGGATGGTAGTAGATTCTCGCCATGACGTGCGCCGAATTCCTGGAGCATTACACCGACCTCCGCGACGGGTTGATCACCGCCCCGCGGGACTTGCGGCGGTTCACACGCCACCTGACGCAGTGCACGGCTTGCCGCCGGTACGACGTCGCTGTGCGGCGTGGCGTTCTCGCCTTGCAAGCCGTGGAGACGATCGAGCCCTCGCGGGACTTCCGCCGCCGGCTCGATGCCCGGCTCGCTCACGAGCGCGCGGCGCTCACCCAGGTGCCGGCCCGGGCCGGCATAGCGGCCGCGCTGTTCATCGCCGCGGCGCTGGGGCTCCTGGCGCTCGAGGGCGTACGGCGTCCGCCGATCGCCCGCGCACCCACGCTTCCCCCCGTTCCTTTCCCCCGACCCGTCGTTCAGGCGGGCGTGCCTTTCGTTTCCTTTCAGGACCCGCGCGCGAGCGTGTTCGCGGGCAACCCGGCCCCCGATGGCTCGACGATGGTCGAGCCCGTGTCCGCGGGGCGGTAGGCTTTCTCTCGTCTCGAGCCGGCGGTAACTTCCGCCCCGTATGGGGGCTCTCACCTTCGACGCGCTGCTCCGGAGCCTGAAGCAGGGCGCGCCTGCTGCTGTCTACTATCTCCACGGGGACGAGGACGTACTGAAGGACGAAGCGGTGCGCATTCTGGTGGAGCGGGCCGTGGAGCCCGCGGCCCGCGACTTCAATGTCGACCTGGCTGACGCGGCGACCCTCGATGCCGAGGCATTCCATGCCCTCGTGAACACACCGCCGATGCTCGCGGCCACCCGCGCAGTCGTCATTCGGGGGCTCGACCAGGTCAAGAAGACCGCCAAGCTGCGCCAGGAGCTGGTGCGCTACCTCGAGTCCCCGAGCCCCACGACCGTGCTGATCCTGATCCAGGGGGCGGGCGATCCACCCGATCCGGAACTGATTCGTCGCACGACGTCCGTGGCGGTGGACCGGCTGCCCCCGGCGCGGGTGGAACGGTGGATGGCGCACCGGGCCGGTCAGCTCGGATTGACGCTCGAGCCTGAGGCCGGGACACTGCTCCGCGCCGCAATAGGCACGGACCTCGGGGTCCTGTCGCGCGAGCTCGAGAAGCTCGCGGCGCTGGCCGGCTCGCGACCCGCCCGCCGCGACGATGTGGCGGCCCTGGTGGGCGTGCGTGGTGGAGAGACGCTGCAGGACTTGATCGACGCCGCGCTCGAGCGGCGGGCGGCGGACGCGGCGCGGTTGGTCGAGCCGGTGCTCGAGCAGGGCGGGATGAGCGGCGTACGCATCCTGAGCGCCCTGGGTACGCACCTCGTGGGCACGGCCCTGGCGCGCGCCGAGCTCGACGCCGGCACGCCTACCGGCCGGCTGGAGGCCCGGCTGCTGTCACACCTGCGGGCGGCCCGCCCGTTCGGCTTGGGCAGCTGGGAGGCGACCGCGAGGCGCTGGAGCGCCTGGACTGGGCAGTGGACCGCAAGCGAACTCGACCTAGCGCTGCGGCACGCGCTAGTGGCCGACCAGGCGCTCAAGACGACCGCGCTCAGCGACGACGCGGGGACGCTGACACAGCTCGTGTTGTCGTTCGCGTCTCTGGCGCGGGAGGCAGCATGAAGAGCGGACGGGCAGGCTGGCGGATGGGCGGACTGGCCGCGGCGCTCGTGCTGCCCGCCCTTCCGCCTGGCCGGCTGGCGGCCCAATCGGACACCCTCCGTGCGGCCGCGGTGCGAGTCGCTCAGACGCGCCCGGATTCGGGGCGCGCCATGATGCGGCGGCTGCTCGCGAGCGTGTCTCCGCAAGATTCCCTGTATCCCGGCGTGCTGTTCACGGCCGGCATGTTGGCGCCCGATGCGGGCGTGATCGCGACCAACCTGCAGCGCGTCGTGGTCGAATACGGGCGCTCTGTGTGGGCCGACTCGGCCCTCGTGGCGCTCGCCAAGCTGTACTTCGCTCAGGGGGACCCCACCGGAACGATCCAGACCGTGGAGCGCCTGCGGCGCGACTACCCGGATTCGCCGCTGCGCGCGCGCGCCGATCTCACGGGAGCCCGCGCCTACTTCGACATGAAGGACGAAGCGCACGGGTGTGAGCTCGTGCACGAGGCATTGGACAGCGCCGGCAGCGACGTAGAGTTCAAGAATCAGGTCAGCTTTTACGCGCCACGCTGTGCGGCTGCGCCGGTGGTGGCGACAGGCGGTACCACGGCGGCGGCCGACAGCCAGCCCAAGACCGCCACATCGGTGTACGCAGTGCAGGTGCTTGCAGTCAAGAGCGCCGCCCAGGTCGACGATATGCTGACGCGTCTCAAGGTCATGGGTTTCGATGCCCGCGTCGTGCGCGACACGAGCGGCCTGTTCAAGATACGGGTAGGGCGGTACGCGACGCATGACGAGGCCGCGCAGGTGCAGCGACGCCTGAAGACACGGCTCGGCGGGCAGCCGTTCGTGGTGGAGGAACCGTGACGCCGCGGGTCGAGACGGACACGCCGCTGATGCAGCAGTACCGCGAGATCAAGGCGCGGCACCCGGACACGATTCTGTTCTTCCGGATGGGCGACTTCTACGAGATGTTCGAAGACGACGCGCGCCTCGCCGCGCGGGAGCTGGGCCTCACCCTCACGTCGCGCAACAACGGCGGTGCGGCCGACGTGCCGCTCGCCGGCGTTCCCGTGAAGGCGGGAACCGAGTACCTCCGACGCCTCATCGCCCAGGGGCACCGCGTCGCGATCTGCGAACAGGTCGAAGATCCCAAGCTCGCCAAGGGGCTGGTGCGCCGTGAGGTGGTGGAGACCGTCACGCCCGGGACCGTGCTCGCCGACGACTGGCTCGAGCGGCGACGCAACAATTTTCTGGTCGCTGTGGATCCGCGTGCATCTCCCGCCGGCATCGCCGCGCTCGACCTATCCACGGGCGAGCTGCTGCTCGAGACGGCCGCGCCGGAGGACCTTGCCGCCGCCCTCGCTCGTTATGAGGCGCCCGAGCTCGTGTTGCCCTCGGGCGCTCCGCTCGAGGCGGCAAACGGGGAGGCCGCGCTGCGGACTGAGCGCGAGGCATGGGAGTTCGACGCGGAGCTCGCGCGCGAAGACCTGACCCGCGCCTTCCGGGTCGCATCGCTCGACGGACTGGGGATCGAGCCGGGCGACCGCCCCGCCCTTGGGGCGGCCGGCGCCCTGCTGCGGTACGCACGCGAGCTGAAGCCCGGGGGTCTGCCCCACGTCGCCCGGCCGCGAGTGCTGCGGCGGGGTGACGTGCTGCCGCTGGACGAGATGACGCGGCGCAACCTGGAGCTGGTGGAGCCGCTGCGCGCCGGACAGGCGGGGGCGACGCTGCTCGAGGTGCTGGACCGTACAATGACCCCGATGGGGGCACGCTTGCTGCGACGCTGGCTCCTGGCTCCGCTCGTCGACCCGGCGGCGATCAACGCCCGGCTGGATGCCGTCGAGGTGCTCGCGCGCGATGGGCGGGGTCGGGATCGCTTGCGTGAGGCGCTCGACGGCGTGCGCGATCTCGAGCGCCTGGCGGGGCGCGCGGCACTGGGGCGCGCCACCCCGCGCGAGCTCGGACACCTGCGCGACTCGATCCTGCGGCTCCCCGACGCCCGCTGCGCGCTGGACGGGATCGACGCGCGTGGACGTGCGGCGCTGCTCGAAGCCGCGGCCGACGGGTTCGACCTGCTCGGCGACCTGGGCGACGAGCTGGCGCGAGCGTTGGTGGAGCACCCCCCGGCCCAGGCGTCCGATGGTGACGCCATTCGCGCGAGATACGACCCGGAGCTGGACGAGCTGAAGGACGCTCGCGACGGCGGCAAGCAGTACATCGCCGGCCTGCAGGCGCGGGAGCGCGAGCGCACCGGCATCGGCTCGCTCAAGGTTGGGTTCAACAAGGTGTTCGGGTACTACATCGAGATCACCAACCCCCATCGCGACCGCGTGCCCCCGGACTATGAGCGGCGCCAGACGCTGTCGGGCGCCGAGCGCTACGTCACCCCCGAGCTCAAGCAGTACGAGGACAAGGTGCTCGGCGCCGAGGAGCGGATCGGCGCGCGGGAGGCCGAGTTGGTGGACGGGCTGCGGCGTCGGGTCGCGGAGCTGATCGGCCGGGTCCAGCAGACCGCGGGCGTGCTGGCCCAACTCGACGTGTGGTGCGCGCTCGCCGACGTAGCCCACCACGACGGCCACGTCCGGCCAGAGGTGAACGACGGCTTCACGATCGCGCTCGAGGACAGCCGCCACCCGGTGGTCGAGCGGATGATGGCGCGCGAAGCGTTCATCCCGAACGACGTGCTGCTCGATGCACCGGGTCGGGTGATCGTGCTCACCGGCCCCAACATGGCCGGTAAATCGACGCTGCTGCGACAGGTCGGGCTGTGCGTGCTGCTGGCACAGATGGGTGCGTTCGTGCCGGCGCGCCGGGCCGTGGTGGGCGTGGTCGATCGCCTGTTCACGCGGGTCGGCGCGTCGGACAACCTGGTGCGCGGCCAGTCGACCTTCATGGTCGAGATGAGCGAGACGAGCGCGATCCTGCACGGCGCGAGCGCCCGCAGCCTCGTGCTGCTCGACGAGATCGGCCGGGGCACCTCCACCTACGACGGCGTGGCCATCGCGTGGGCGGTCACCGAGTTCCTCCACAACACGATCGGCTGCAAGACGATTTTCGCGACGCATTACCACGAGCTCACCCAACTCACCGAGGAGCTCGCCCACGCGCGCAACTTCAACGTCGCGGTGCGGGAGGCGGGCGACGAGGTGGTCTTCCTCCACCGGCTCGAGCCGGGCGGCGCCGACCGCTCCTACGGGATTCACGTCGGGCAGCTGGCCGGCCTGCCGGCGCCCGTGGTCGAGCGCGCGTGGCAGGTCCTCAAGCTGCTCGAGACGGGGCATCACGTCGCGCGGCAGAGCGCACCGCCGCGACCCGATGCGAGCCAGCTCGGCCTGTTCGCGCCGGCCCCGCCCCACCCGCTGCTCCAGGAGCTCGATCGGCTGAACGTGGACGCGTTGTCGCCCCTGGAGGCGCTCAACCGCCTGGCGGCATGGAAAAAACAGCGGGCAGAGGAGCGCGCGTGAGGGCGCGGCGCGTCGCACTCGTCGGCGCCGTCGCGCTGGGAGCCCTCGCGAGGTGCAGCAAGGCGCGGTCAGGCGATCAGACCGGGGGTGGGGATGGATCGAGCGGGCCACCTGATCAGGAGCCTCCCGTGGCGGTGAACGGCGACTCGCCCATCCAGTACCCGCCGCGGTTGTACGAGCAAAAGGTGGAGGGAGACGTGGTCCTGCGGCTGTTCGTGGATTCAACGGGCCGGCTGGCCCCCGAGTCGAGCCGCGTGGCCGAGGCGAGCGGGTATCCCGCGCTCGATTCGGCGGCGCTGTCCGGGTCGCGCCGGTTGCGCTTCACACCGGCGCGGCGTCACGGCCTCGCGATCGCGACGACGTTCCTGCAACCGATCGAGTTCCGGCATCCGCAGGCCGGCGGGTCCGTCCGCAAGGGCGAGCCCGACACGACCACGCGTGCGGCGCCGGCGCGTCCGCCCGCGATTGCTCCCGCTCCTGTGACCGCTGCTCCACCTGTCCGCGTGCCGCGGCGGGATACGACGGCGGTGCGGCGGGACACGACCGCGGTGCCGACGGATACGAGCCGGGCCGGGGGGCGCCCCCGCCCCCCCCCGGGGGGGGCGCGACCCGCG
>CBFHAJ010000027.1:0-29502 GCA_965653495.1 uncultured bacterium
CGTGGTAGCGGCGATCCGCGATCCCGATCCGGAGGCGCAGGGCGGCGCCGGCGTGCTGCGCGCCCGCGGCGTGATCGTGTCGCTGGGACTGCTCGCCGAAGCGGCCGCCGCCCTCAACGCGCCGTTCCTGTTCGCGCGCGAGCAGGACGCGCGTCCCTTCGTCGCCCTCAAGCTCGCCACGTCGATCGACGGCCGCATTGCCGACGCGGCGGGCAGCTCGCGCTGGGTGTCGGGCGAGGCGGCCCGTGACTACGTGCATTGGCTGCGCGCCGGGTTCGACGCCATCGCCGTCGGCGGCACCACGGCGTTGCGTGATAACCCGCAGCTCACGGTGCGCGGGTCCGTGACGCCACGACGTCCGCCTATCCGCGTCGTGTTCGATCGCCGCGCCATGCTCAACCCGACCGCCGACCTCGTGAAGACCGCCGGCGACGTGCCCACGTGGGTCATGTCCTCGCCCGACGCCCCCGCGCCCAGCGTCACGCTGCTCGAGCGGAGTGGCGTGCGCGTGTCGCGGCCCACCTCGCTCGCCGACGGCCTCCGCATGCTGCGCGCGGGCGGGATCGAATCGGTGCTGTGCGAGGGGGGCGGGGCACTCGGCGCCAAGCTGCTCACCGATGGCCTGGTGGACCGGCTGTATTGGGTGCAGGCGCCTGTGTGGCTGGGTGAGGCCGCCGTTCCGGCATTTCCCGGGGTTCCGGCCGCGGCCATCTCCGACGCGCCGCGCTGGGTGTCCGTGGAGCGTCGCGCTTTGGGCCCCGATACATTATTGGTATTGGACAAGCGCCTATGTTTACCGGGATCGTGACGGCGGTAGGGCAGGTGGGCCGCGTCGAACGGACAACGGAGAACGGAAAACGGTCGACGCCTGGCCTCACGCTCACCATCCGCGCCCCCCTCAGGGGGGTCAAGAAGGGCGACAGTATCGCCGTGAACGGCGCTTGCCTCACGGTGGAACGGGTGGTGAAGGGCGGGTTTACGGTTCACGTGATCGAGACGACCGAGGGCCGCACGTTGTTCGGCGAGTACGCCGCCGGCCGCAAGGTGAATCTCGAGCGCGCGTTGCGGGCATCGGACCGGTTGGGAGGGCACATCGTGCAGGGTCACGTGGACGGGGTGGCGCAGGTGGAGCGGGCCGAGCGGCGTGGCGACGCGTGGGTGTACGATCTGCGTGTCCCCCCCACGGTGCGCGAGGCGTCGATCCCGTTCGGCGCGATCACGATTGACGGCGTGAGCCTCACGATCAACGAGGTCCCCGGGCCGGCCACCGTACAGATCTCGCTGATTCCGTTCACGCGGGCACACACGACGCTCGGGACGCTGGGCGTGGGCGACCGGGTGCACGTCGAGGGCGACGTCTTGGGGAAGTACGTGAAAGCACTATGCCGCACGGCGACATAACGCAGGCGATCGCGGATATCCGCGCGGGGAAGCTCGTCATCGTGGCGGACGACGAGACGCGCGAGAACGAGGGTGACCTGGTCGGCGCCGCCGAGCGGGTCAGCCCCGAGATGATCAACTTCATGGCGACGCACGGCCGTGGGTTGATCTGTCTCACGCTCATGCCGGAGCGGTGCCAGGCGCTCGGGCTCACCCAGATGGCCGAGCACAACACCGAGGCGCAGGAGACGGCGTTCACCGTATCGATCGACGCCGCGGCCCGGTTCGGCGTCACGACGGGCATCTCGGCGGCCGACCGCGCGGCTACGATTCGGGTCGCGATCGATCCCGCCACCGTGCCGGCCGATCTGCGGCGTCCCGGGCACGTGTTCCCGCTCCGCGCGCGACCGGGCGGCGTGCTGCAGCGGGTGGGCCAGACCGAGGCGAGCGTGGACGTGGCGCGGCTCGCGGGCCTCTACCCGGCGGGCGTGATCTGCGAGATCCTCAACGCCGACGGCTCGATGGCCCGCAAGGCCGACCTGGAGCAGTTCGCGGCCCGGCATCAGTTGACGTTCATCACGGTGGCGGAACTGGTCGCGTACCGGCTGGCCCACGAGCGGCTGGTGCATCGCGTGGCCGAGGCCCGGCTGCCCACGCCGTACGGTGAGTTCCGCATCATCGGCTACTCGAACGACGTGGACGCGGCTGAGCACATCGCCCTGGTGTACGGCGACGTGCGGGATCGCAGCCGGGTGCTGGTGCGGATGCACTCCAAGTGCCTCACCGGCGACGTATTCGGCTCCGGGCGGTGTGACTGCGGCTGGCAATTGCACTCCGCGATGCGGATGATCGCCGCGGAGGGGGGCGGGGTCGTCGTGTACCTGGACCAGGAAGGGCGGGGGATCGGCCTCCTGAACAAGCTGAAGGCGTACGAGCTTCAAGACGCCGGGCACGACACGGTCGAAGCGAATCGGGAACTCGGCTTCAAACCGGATCTGCGAAACTACGGCATCGGCGCGCAGATCCTGCTCGACCTGGGGCTGTCCTCGATCCGCGTGCTCACGAACAACCCGATGAAGCTGGTGGGGCTCGAGGGGTACGGCCTCGAGATCGTCGAGCGGGTGCCCATCGTGATGACGCCGTCCGACGAGAATCGTTCCTACCTGGACGTCAAGCGCGACAAGCTCGGTCACCTGCTCACACACTGACGTGGCCGAGATCGCAGGTTCGTCGCGCGCGCCGCGCCAGGTCCGCGTCGCCGTGCTGGTCAGCCGCTACAACGAGATCGTGACGACGCGGCTGCTGGACGGGGCGCAGCAGGCCTTGCGGGAGCGGGGCGTCCCCGACGCGCGGGTGGACGTGGTGTGGGTGCCGGGGGCGTTCGAGCTGCCGGTGGCGGCGGAGACGGCGGCGGCGAGCGGCCGCTACGCGGCGTTGATCGCCCTGGGGTGCGTGATCCGTGGCGAGACGCCCCACTTCGAGTACGTCGCCGGGGAGGCGGCCCGCGGGCTCGGCAACGTGGCCCTCGCGCACCGGCTGCCGATCGGGTTCGGCGTGCTCACCACCGAGACGCTCGAGCAGGCCATGGCGCGGGCCGGCGGCGCGTCCGGGAACAAGGGGTACGAGGCGGCCGAGGCCGCGCTCACCACGGCCGACGTCCTGGCCCAGCTCACCCGTGCAGCGCCCCGAGACTAAGGCCCGCGCGCGCGCGCTTCAACTGCTCTACGCCTGGGATCTGTCGGGCCATCCGTCGATCGACACGGTGGCGGCGCGACTCGCATCGAGCTATGGCGCCGCGCCGGAGGGAGTCGATCGGGGCGCCGATCTCGCGGCGAACGCCGTGGCGGGCCAGCCCGAGTTCGACGCGCGCGTGGCGGCGGCGGCGGAGCACTGGCGGCTCGAGCGCGTGGGGGTCATCGAGCGCAACATCCTCAGGCTCGCGCTTGCCGAGCTGGACGAGGGCGCCACGCCGCCGCGCGTCGTGATCGACGAAGCGGTCAAGCTGGCGCACTGGTTCGCGGGCGCGAAGGCGCCGGCGTTCGTCAACGGCGTGCTCGACGCGGTCGCGCGGGAGTCCGGCGCGCTGTGAGGATCCTGCTCGTCAACTGGAATGACCGGGAGAATCCGCACGCGGGGGGCGCGGAAGTTCACCTGCACGAGATCTTCGGCCGGCTGGCCCGCGAGGGCGGCCACGCCATCGATCTGCTCACGAGCGGCTGGCCGGGCGCCGCGCCCGAAGCGCGGCTCGACGGCCTGCGGGTGCGCCGCGTCGGCGGGCGGCACAGCTTCGCGTTGCGGGCGCGACCGGCGGTGCGCCGCATGCTCGCCGCGGCCCGCTACGACATCGTGGTCGAGGACATCAACAAGCTGCCATTGCTTCTCCCGACGTTGACCGCGCTGCCGGTCTGCGCCGTCGTCCCGCATCTGTTCGGCGCCACGGCGTTCCGGGAAGCGAGCTGGCCCGTGGCCGCGGTCGTGTGGGCGGCGGAGCGGCCCATCCCCCGGGTGTATCGGCACGCATGGTTTCACGCGATCTCCGAAAGCACGCGCGACGACCTGGTGCGCCGGGGCGTTGCTGCGGAGCGCGTGGAAGTGATCTACCCTGGTGTGGATGCGACGCGCTACGCTCCCGACCCCGCGGTAGCGCGGGCCGACGTCCCCACGTTCCTGTACGTGGGGCGTCTCAAGCGTTATAAAGGAGTGGACATCGCCCTGCGGGCACTGGCGCACGCGCGGGCGGCGCGCTCCGACCTCATCCTCGAAGTGGCCGGCCAGGGCGACGATCGGCCGCGCCTGGAGCGACTGGCGCGCGCGCTCGACATCGCCGCGGCGGTGCGGTTCCTCGGTTTCATTTCGGAGGAGGAGAAGCTGCGCCGGTTGCGCCGGGCGTGGGCGCTGGTCTTCCCCAGCCCCAAGGAAGGGTGGGGTATCTCGAACGTGGAGGCGGCGGCCTGCGGCACCCCCGCGCTCGCGTCCGACAGTCCGGGGTTGCGCGAGTCGGTCAAGAGCGGCGAGACGGGGTACCTGGTGCCCCACGGTGACGTCGCGGCGCTCGCCGAGCGGATGCTCGCCCTCGCGGGCGATCCGGCCCTGGTGACACGGCTCGGCCGTGGTGGGCGAGCGTTTGCGGAGCAGCTGTCCTGGGCGCGCGCGGCGCAGGCCACGGAGGCGCAACTGCGCCGCGCCATCGCGCAGGGAGGTTGACGGATGCGGATTACGATCACGGCGCGACACTGCGTCGTTCCCCACGAGCTGCGCGCCCGGGCGCGCACGCTGCTCGAGCGGCTGGCGCGGGTCGCCGCCCGACCGCACGATGCCCAGGTGGTGTTCGTCGCCGACCACGGGCGTCCGACCGTGGAGGTCCGGCTGCACACCGCGCGGCGCACCCTGCACGTCGGGACCGCCCGCGGCGCCGATCACGGCAGCGCGCTGGACCAGGCCGTCGCCAAGGTCCGGCGCCAACTCGACAAGTCGCCCGTCCGGCGGCGTAGCGCCGCCCGCCGGCTGGCGCGCGGGCGCTCGCCGTGAACGTGCCCAAGGTCCGCGACCTGCTCGAGCGCAAGGGCGATCCGCTGCAGCTCGAGGCCCTCACCGGCGACATCGGGCTCGACCGCGAGATCCCGACGCCCGAGGCGTCGAGCCCCGGCCTCGTGCTCGCGGGGTACACCAAGCGGTTCGCCGCGCACCGGCTCCACATCCTGGGTGAGACCGAGGTTACCTACCTCGCGTCGCTCGACGCCACGGCGCGCCGGCGCGCGCTGGAAACACTGTTCGAGTTCGATCTTCCCTGCGTCGTGATCTCGAAAGGCCAGGAGCCGCCGGCGGACTTGCTCGAGCTGGCCCGCGCCAAGGGCGTGCCGGTGATCCGCACCCGGCTCAAGACGGCCGAGTTCTACCGGCGCCTCAAGCCGTTTCTCGACGACGTGTTCGCGCCCACGACCACCATGCACGCCTCGCTCGCCGACGTGTTCGGCGTCGGCCTGCTGTTCCTCGGCCGCTCCGGGATCGGCAAGAGCGAGTGCGTGTTGGACCTGGTGGAGCGGGGGCATCGGCTCGTGGCGGACGATGTCGTGCACGTCACCCGCAGGGGGAACGACGTGCTGATCGGGCGGGGCCACGAGCTGGCGCAGCATTACATGGAGATTCGCGGCGTCGGGCTGATCGACATCCGCGCGCTGTTCGGCGTGCGCGCGGTGCGGCAGCAGAAGCGCATCGAGGTCGTGGTCCAGCTGGACGACTGGGACGCGAGCCGCGAATACGACCGCACCGGCATCGACGGGCAGACCACGCGGGTGCTCGAGGTGACGCTACCGCTCGTCACGGTGCCGCTCAATCCCGGCAAGAACCTGACGGTGATCTGCGAGGTTGTCGCAATGAACCACCTGCTGCGCTACAGCGGGGTGGACGCGGCCCGCGTGTTCAACGACCGGCTGCTCAAGCGACTCGCCGAGCGCCGCCAGCTGCAGGAGTATCTCGAGGAAGACAATGAGTGAGCCACTGCGCGGAATCATCGTCTCGCATGCCGCGGTCGCCCAGGCGCTCATGTCCGCCGTGGCGACCATCACCGGCGTGAACGACGCACTGGTGCCCGTTTCCAACGACGGCTGCGACACCGGGGCGCTGGCCGAGCGCCTCTCGCAGGCAATCGCCGGCAAGCCCGCAGTGCTGTTCGTCGATCTCCCGGGCGGCTCCTGTCTCACGAGCTCCGTGCGCATGGCACGCGGCCGGGCCGACCTGGCGGTGGTGACGGGGGTGAATCTGGCGATGCTGCTCGACTTCGTGTTCCATCGGGAGCTCCCCCCGGCCGATGCGGCGCGCCGCGCGGCCGAAGCGGGCAGCCGGGCGATCCGCACGCCGGCCGCATGAGCATCGCCCTGTACCGCATCGACGATCGGCTGATTCACGGCCAGGTGGTCGTGGGCTGGGGGAAACCGCTCAACGTGGGATTCATCGTGCTGGTGGACGACGCCGTGAGCGCCAGTCCCTGGGAGCAGGAGCTGTACCGCATGGGCGTGCCTGCCGACATCGAGGTCGTGTTCGTCTCCACGGCGCAGGCGGTGCAACGGCTCTCCGAGTGGGAGCGCGACCCGCGCGTCGGCTTCCTGGTGGCGGGCGACATCGACACGCTCGCCGCCCTCTCGAATGACAGCCATCGAGTGGCGCGCATCAATCTCGGCGGGCTGCACCACCGCCCCGGGCGCTCACCGCGCCTGCGCTACGTCTATCTGAGCGACGACGAGGCTGCCAAGCTCAAAGCGCTCGTGGCCAAAGGCATCGACGTGTCGGCGCAGGACGTGCCCACGGCCCCACCCGTGCCCCTGAAGGATTTCGCGTGAGCGTCCACGTGCTGCTGCCCCTGCTCGTCTGGGGCACGCTCGTCGGGCTCGACCTGGTGAGCGTGCCACAGATGATGATCGCGCGACCCCTGGTCGCGGGCGCGATCGCCGGAGCGCTGCTGGGCGACCTCTGGACCGGCTCGACCCTGGGCGTGCTGTTCGAGCTGTTTCAGTACGAGGTGTTGCCGGTGGGCGCGGCTCGCTATCCCGAGTACGGCCCTGCCACGGTCGCTGCCGTCAGCGCCGCGCACGCTGCCGCCGGTACGGTGGGGCTCGGGCTCGGCGCGCTGGTCGGGTTGATCACCGCGATGGCGGGGGGCCTGAGCCTGCACCTGGTGCGGCGGCTCAATGTACGCGCGGTGCGGCGCCGGACGGCCGCTCTCGAGGCCGGCGATGCGCGCGTGCTCGTGCGGCTGCACGCGGCCGGGATCGGGCGCGATGCCCTCCGTGCCGCCTTCGTGACGGCGCTCGGGCTCGGACTCGCGCACCTCGCCCGCGTGTCCCTCGACGGCAGGCTCCCCACTCGTGCCGTGTTGTTTCTGAACGTCGCGGCGGTCGGCGCCGCGCTCGCCGCGGGCACGGTGGGCACCCTGCGCCTCGTGGGTCGCGGAGCGAGTCTGCGCTGGTTCGCCCTGGGCGTGCTGGGTGGCGCCGTGGTGGTGTGGTTGCAATGAGCGCTCCCCGGCGTGTGCGTCCCGCGTTCGGCCGCAGCCTGCTGCGGTTGTTCACCGTGCAAGGCTCGTGGAACTACGAGCGCATGCAGGGCGTCGGCATGGGGGTCGCGGAAGAGCCGTTGTTGCGGGACTTGCGGGTCGGTGGCAACGGCGCGGCGTACCGCGGCGCGGTGGCGCGGGGGGCGCACTTCTTCAACGCGCACCCGTATCTCTGCGGGCTCGCCGTCGGCGCCGCCGCGCGCGCCGAGCACGAGGGCGTGCCCCCGGAACAGGTCGAGCGGCTGCGGACCGCGCTGTGTGGGCCGCTCGGGTCGCTCGGCGACCGGCTGGTGTGGGCGGGCTGGCTGCCGTTCACCTCGGGACTCGCGCTCATCGGTGTCGCGCTCGGGCTCGGCCTGCGGGCCGTGATCGGATTCCTCGTGGTGTACAACGCCGGTCACGTGGCCTTGCGCTGGTGGGCATTGCGGGCGGGGTGGCGCCACGGCGTGGGGGTCGCGGCCGCGCTACGCCAGCCCCTGCTGCAGCGCGCGACCGCGTGGTCGGGGCCGGCGATGGCGCTCGTCGTGGGCGCGGCGCTCCCGATCACGGCGCGCTATCTGAGCGGCGGGTTCCTAGGGTGGTCGCGCGCGGCGCTCGCCGTCGTGGCGGCGGGTGGGTTCGCGCTCTTGTGGTGGCTGCGGGCCCGGCTCACGGGGCTGCGGTTCGGCCTGGTGCTGCTGGCCCTGGCTGCCTTGGCGGGGTGGCTATGGCCGTGATCGAGCGCGCGGCGAAGATCGTGAACCCGCTCGGCATGCACGCGCGTCCTGCGGCGGAGTTCGTCAAGGTCGCGAACCGCTTCAAGTCTGCGGTGGAGGTCCGCAAGGACGACCTCACCGTGAACGGCAAGAGCATCATGGGCGTCATGATGCTCGCGGCCGAGTGCGGGTCGTCGATGACGATCAAGACCGACGGCGAGGACGCCGAGCAGGCGATGCAGGCGCTACTCGACCTGGTCGCCGACGGGTTCCACGAGATGCATTTGACCGCGGAGCTGCGGGAGGCGGAGCTGCGCGACGCGGAGGAGCACGAAGAAGAGGGGCACGCGTGACCGACCGCCTGCTCAAGGGCATCGGCGTGTCGACCGGGATCGCGGTCGGGCCGGCGGTCGTGGTGCGCTGGACCATGCCGGAGGTGCCGCATCGCGTGGTGCCGCGCTCCCAGGTCCCGAAGGAGGTGCGTCGCCTCCGCGCCGCCGTGCGCGACGTGAAGCGGTTCCTGCTGGACCTCCGGGCCAAGGCCGAGGCCCGCGCCGGCGTGGACGAGGCCCGCATCTTCGACGTGCAGCTGTTGATGCTCGAGGACAAGGACTTCCTGGTCGGGGTCGCCGACCTGATCCGCGAGAACCACCTCACCGCCGAGAAAGCGTTCGAGTTCAAAGCCCTGGAGGTGCGCGACCAGTGGACCGCCACCGGTAACGCACGCCTCAAGGAGCGGCTCCCGGACTTCGCGGGCGTCACAATTCGTGTGATCGAGCACCTCCTGCATCGCGGAGCGGACGAGCTGTGGGCGGGGATCACCCGGCCCTCCGTGGTCGTGGCGCGGGAGCTCGGGCCCGGTCTCACCGTGCAGCTCGATCGCGAGTTCGTGGTGGGGCTCGTGAGCGAAGAGGGCACGCGCACCTCCCACGCGGCGATCCTCGCGCACTCGATCGGCATCCCGGCCGTGTTCGGCGTGACGGGCGTGATGGAGCGCATCGAGCCGGGAACCATGCTGCTGCTCGATGCCGATCGTGGTACCGTGCTCCTCAACCCCACGCCCAAGGAGCTGGCCGAGGCGAAGAAGGGCGATCAACTGCGGCAGGAGTTGTCCAACCAGTTGGAAGAAGTCGTCACACTGCCGTCGGTGACCACCGATGGAGCGCGCGTCGTGTTGCGTGGCAACGTGGACCTGCCCGATGAGATCAAGTCGGCGCAGGACCACCGCGCCGAAGGCGTAGGGCTGTTGCGGACGGAGTTTCTGATCACTCAACACAGCGCGCTGCCCACCGAGGACGAGCAGGCGGCGTACTTTCGGCGCGTGGGTGAGGCGTTTCCCGGCCATCCCATCGTGGTTCGCACCTATGACCTGGGGGGCGACAAGCTGCCCGGGCCGTTCCGTGTCACGACCGAAGCCAACCCGCAGCTCGGTTGGCGCGCCATCCGCGTGTGCCTCGATCGCCCGGAGATCTTTCGCGCCCAGGTCCGCGCGACGCTGCGCGCGGCGGCACACGTGAAGATCCACCTGATGATCCCGCTGGTGACGCGGCTCGACGAAGTGGACCACACGCGAGCGATTGTCGCGGAAGAGGCCGCGCGGCTGGCGCGCGATGGCGTCGAGGCCGCGACCACCCTTCCTGTCGGCGTGATGGTGGAGACCCCGGCCGCCGCCGTGCGCGCCGCTCGGCTCGCCGCCGCGGGCGACTTCCTGAGCGTGGGCACGAAAGATCTCACGCAGTACACGCTGGTGGTCGATCGCGGCAACGCCCGGCTGGCCGATCGCTTCAACCCGCACGACCCGAGCGTGGTGCGGCTGCTGCGAATGGTCGCCGACGCGGCACGCGCCGCGGGAAAACCCGCGAGCGTCTGCGGCGAGATGGCTTCGGAGCCGCTCTCGGCGTTCCTGCTGCTCGGTCTCGGCTACGACACTCTCTCCGTGGCGCCGCCGAAACTCCCGATCGTGAAGTGGACCGTGCGGCAGGTGAGCGCGGCGCGTGCCCGCGCCGCCGCCGAGCAGGCGCTCGCCGCGCGTACCGCGGACGACGTGCTCGACTTGTTGCGCCTCGCGCTCGCGGAAGCCGTCGACCTGAAGCTGCTCGACCCCCACGCCCCGTTGCCGGGCGGCCGGCGTGCCGCTAGCTTGAACGTCTAAACCCGCGTCGGATCGACACATGCCAGCGCAGCGCCACGTTTTCACCTCCGAGTCGGTGACGGAGGGGCACCCCGACAAGATTGCCGACCAGATCTCGGACGCCGTCCTGGATGCCATCATCGCCAAGGACCCGGCCGCCCGGGTGGCGTGTGAGACCCTGGTGACGACCGGGATGGCCGTCGTGGCCGGCGAGATCACCACCTCGACCTACGTCCACATTCCCGACATCGTGCGCGGGACGATCAGCGCGATCGGCTATACCGACGCGAGTTTCGGCTTCGACGCCCAGACGTGCGCCATCCTCACCACCATCGACCGTCAGTCCGGTGACATCGCGATGGGCGTGGACCGGGGGGGAGCAGGGGACCAGGGGATGATGTTCGGGTACGCTTCGGATGAAACCCCGTCCCTGATGCCGCTGCCGATCGTTTTGGCGCACCGCCTGGCCGAGCGACTGGCGACGGTGCGCAAGGCCGGTGATCTCCCGTGGCTCCGGCCCGATGGCAAGACACAGGTCAGCGTGGTGTACGAGGGCGCCCGCCCCGTGGGAATCAGCAAACTGGTGGTCTCCACCCAACACTCGGACAAGATCGACAACGCAGAGCTGCGCGAGGGCGTAACGGCGCTCGTGGTCCGGCCCGTGCTCGCCGACGCCGGCTTCGAGGTGCGGGAGGCCGACCTGCTCGTGAATCCGACGGGACGGTTCGTGGTGGGCGGGCCGCAGGGCGACGCCGGGCTCACCGGTCGCAAGATCATCGTCGACAGCTACGGCGGGATGGCCCGCCACGGCGGCGGCGCGTTCAGTGGCAAGGACCCCTCCAAGGTCGACCGCTCGGCCGCCTACGCGATGCGCTGGGTGGCGAAGAACATCGTGGCCGCCAAGCTGGCCCAACGCTGCGAAGCCCAGGTGGCCTATGCGATCGGTGTCGCCCAACCCGTGTCGATCATGGTCGACACGTTCCGCACCGGCGCCGTCCCCGATGAGGCGATCGAAGACGCGGTGCGTGAGGTGTTCGACCTCACGCCGCTCGGCATCATCAAGGCGCTTGGCCTTCGCAACCCCATCTACCGCGCGACCGCCGCCTACGGGCATTTCGGCCGCGCGCCCGAGCGGCGCCGGTTCGTGGACAAGGACGTGGACCGCGAAGTGGAGCAGTTCACCTGGGAGCACGCGAACCGCGTGGAGGAGCTGCGCCTCGCGGTGCAGCGCTCCAAGCACTACGGCAAGAAAGTGACGGCATGACGACGACGGCCCAGCGCACCGACAGCGACATCAAGGACCTCAAGCTTGCGGCCGACGGGCGCCGCCGCACGGAATGGGCGGAGCGGTCCATGCCGGTGCTTCGCCTCATCCGAGAACGCTTTTCCCGAGAACGCCCGCTCTCTGGAAAACGCCTTTCGGCCTGCCTGCACGTGACCACGGAGACCGCCAACCTCGCCGTCACGCTGCAGGCCGGTGGCGCCGACGTGGCGCTGTGCGCCTCCAACCCGCTGTCCACGCAGGATGACGTCGCGGCGCACCTGGTGAAGGACCACGGCATCAAGGTCTTCGCCATCAAAGGAGAAGACCACGCCAGCTATTACGAGCACATCCGCGCTGCGTTGGCCCACCGGCCCGACATCACGATGGACGACGGCGCCGATCTGGTGGGCGCGCTGCACATGATCGCGCTCAACCGCCTCGATGATCTTGCGCCGCCGGTGCGCCACTGGGTGGAACAGCTGCCGGCCGCGGAGCGCCGGGCGCTCGTCGCGGGCGTCATCGGCTCCACCGAAGAGACGACCACTGGTGTGATCCGCCTGAAGGCTATGGCGCGCGACAGAGTGCTGCTGTTTCCGGTGATCGCCGTTAACGACTCCGACACCAAGCACCTGTTCGACAACCGCTACGGCACGGGCCAGTCGACGCTCGACGGCATCCTGCGCGCCACCAACGTGTTGATCGCCGGGAGCACCGTGGTAGTGGCGGGGTATGGGTGGTGCGGTCGCGGATTTGCGTCGCGTGTGCGCGGAGCGGGGGCCAACGTGCTGGTGACGGAGATCGACCCGCTCCGGGCGCTCGAAGCCCAGATGGACGGCTTTCGCGTCGTCCCGATGGCCGAAGCGGCTCGGGTGGGCGACGTGTTCGTCACGTTGACGGGGAACATGCACGTGATCCGCGTCGAGCACATGCGCGCCATGAAAGAGGGAGCCATTCTCGCGAACTCCGGGCACTTCAACGTCGAAATCGATCTCGACGGTTTGAAGCGTGTGGCCCAGGGGCCCACGCCGGTGCGCGACTTCGTGGAGGAGTGGCGCCTGGACGGCAAGCGACTGTTCGTGCTGGCGGACGGCCGGCTCATCAACCTGGCCGCTGCGGAGGGACATCCGGCGAGCGTGATGGACATGTCGTTCGCGAACCAGGCGCTCGCGGCCGAGCACGTCGTGCGGCACGCGAAGGACCTGACCAAGGACGTGCATCGCATTCCACGGGAGCTCGATGCGGAGATCGCGCGCCTCAAGCTGGCGGGCATGGGGGTCACGATCGATGCCCTCACACCCGAGCAGCGGAAGTATCTCGCATCATGGGAGATGGGGACCTGAGCGCGAACGTGATCCAGGTTCGAGTCGCGCACCTCGGGCTCGATCGCACCACCAACACGCCGGTGGTGATCCTGCAGGAGCAGGAAGGGGAGCGGGTGCTGCCGATCTGGATCGGACCGGCGGAGGCGAGCGCGATCGCGATGGAGCTGGCCGGCGTCAAGTTCGCCCGCCCGCTCACCCATGATCTCCTGAAACAGGTGATCCTCGGACTGGGCGCGGACCTGCGCAAGGTGATCATCACGCAGGTGAAGGAGAACACGTATTACGCGGAGCTGCACATCTATCGCGGCGACGCGGTGATCCAGATCGACGCCCGCCCCTCGGACTCGATTGCCGTCGCGCTGCGGCTCAAGGCGCCGATTTTCACGAGCGAGACCCTGCTGGCCCTCACCTCGGTGGAGACGGGCGAGCCCGGGTCCGAGGCGGGCCCCACGCCCCTCGATCCGGACGCGCTCAAGACCTACCTCCAGGGCCTCGATCCTGAAGACTTCGGGAAGTTCACTCCCTAGCGTCGTCACGCTGCTCGCGGTTCAAGGCATCGTCATCACCGGGCAGGTCGTCTACGGGTCCGGGAGCCGCCCCCTGGCCCACGCCCTCGTGGTGCTCCATCAGATCTCCATGGGTGGCGACGGCCGGCCCATCGATTCCACGTACACCGACGCCGCCGGACGCTACGTCTTGACCGTGCGGCAGCCCGATTCGACCGTCCTGTACGTCGTCTCGAGCTGGCACTCCGGCATCGCGTACTTCTCCGAGCCGGTCGTCCCGGGCCGAGCGACGGAGCGGCTGCAGCCCTTGTACGTGTTCGACACAACGTCGGGCGGGCCGGCCGTGAAGCTGCAGCGCCGCCTCGTCACGGTGGCACGGCGCCAGCGCGACGGCAGCCGCGACGTGCTGGAGCTGCTCGAGCTCGAGAACCCCGGAACGGCCACCCGCGTGCCGGCTGACAGCACCCGGCCCAGCTGGGCGGGCGCGATCCCGGCGGCCGCGATCCAATTCCAGATCGGACGCGGCGACGTGTCGGCCCAGGCGGTGACGCTGCGTCACGACTCCGTCGCCGTGTTCGCGCCGCTGCCGCCCCGCGAGCGCAAGCAGGTGAGCCTGACCTATGTGCTCCCCGCCACCGTGCAGCGTCTCAGCCTGCCGATCGATCAGCCGACCGAGGAAGTGGACCTGGTGCTCGAGGACACGGCGACGGTAGTGACGGCGCACAAGCTCGACTCGCTCGGGATCGAGACGATCGGGGGACGTCGCTTCGCCCGCTACCGCACCCCGCCGCTCGCCGCCGGCGCACCGCTCGCGCTCGCGTTCACGGCGCCCCGGCTCGCGCCGGACTCGCTCGTCCCGGTCGTCGTCGGGCTGGCGGCGGTGGCGCTGGCGGCGGGGTTTGTGGTCGCGCTGCGTAGAGGTCGGTAGAAGTCGGGAGAGGTCCCGAGAGGTGGCTCCGTTGTAACCTCTGCCGACTTCTCCCGACCTCTTCCGACCTCTTGCGCCTTGCCCCACCGATACCACCCCGATAGACGAGGCTCCGTAGACATACGCGATCGGGGATCTACGGAAGCCGGTGAGAGTCCGGCGCGGCCCCGCCACTGTAACGGGCAGTCGTAGCGGTTCAAGGCCACTGGGTGGTGACACCCGGGAAGGCGAGCCGCCCCGCCCGAAGCCAGGAGACGTCTCCGCTCGCGCCACCTGCAGATCCCTCGCGGGAGGGATGGTGGCGCTGCGCACCAGGGCGCAGCCGCTAGCCCATCTCCGCTCCGTCGGGGGTGGGCGTTCTTGTTTGATGCGCCGCTGGTTGTCGCGCACCCACCTCGCCGGCCTCGTCGCGCTCGCCGCACTGGCGTGCGCGCGGGGTGAGCGCGCGCCCGACGTCGGTCCCGTCGCCGTCACTGACGACGCCGGCCGCCGGGTCGCGCTCGCCGCTCCCGCGCGTCGCATCGTGTCGCTGCTGCCGTCGTTCACCGAGCTGCTGTTCGCGATCGGCGCCGGGGACCGCCTGGTGGGCCGCACCACCTGGTGCGACTACCCACCTGCTGCGCGCGCCGTGCCGAACGTGGGAGACGGCATCCCGCCCAACGTCGAGGCGGTCGCCGCGCGTCGTCCGGACCTGGTGGTGCTGTATCGCGCCGGGACGAACGCGGCGGCCGCGGAGCAGCTCGAGCGCCTGGGCATTCGCACGGTGCTCTTCGATCTCAATCGGCTCCAAGACCTGGGACCCGCGGCACGCCGGCTCGGCGTGCTGACGGGACGGCGGGCGCGGGGGGACTCGCTGGCACGCACGGTGGACAGTCTTGCGTCCGAGCCCCCAGTCCCGAGCACCACGTCCCTCGCCTTCATCGTCTGGGACAATCCGCCAATCGTGATCGGTGCCGGCAGCTACCTCGATCGCCTCGCGGCCCTCGCCGGAGCGAGGAACGTGTTCCACGACATCGCCACACCGTCGGCTCAGGTCGCGATCGAGACGATCGCGGCGCGCGACCCCGACGTCATCGGCGTGTTGTCCGACAGTGCGGTGCGGCCGGCGTACGCGGCTCGTCCGGAATGGCGCGCGATCCGCGCGGTGCGGTTGGGACGCTTCGTGTTCCTCCCCGGCCAACTGTTCGGCCGTCCTACACCGCGCATTGCCGAGGCGGTGCGCGAGCTGCGCCAGCGGCTCGTGGCGGCGCCGTGAAGTACGCCCTGCTCGGTGCGGTCGCGCTCGCGGCGCTGGCAACGGCGCTCGTGCTCGGTCCGGCCGACATCCCGTTGGGCGAGGTCATCGCTTCACCGATCGTGTGGCAGCTCCGCCTGCCACGCGCCGTGCTGGCATTCCTCGTGGGCGGCGCCTTAGGCGTGTCGGGTGTGGCGCTGCAGGCGCTCGTTCGCAATCCGCTCGCCGACCCATTCTTGCTCGGGCTCTCGGGCGGCGCTGGCCTGGGGGCGGTCGCGGCGATCGCGCTTCATCTCGCCGGCCCCTGGGCGCTCCCGGTGGCGGCGTTCGTCGGTGCGGTCGGCGCCATGGTGTTGGTGTACCGCCTCGGGCTCATGGGTGGAGCCGAGCTCGATCCGCGCATTCTGTTGCTGGGGGGCGTGGCGGTGGGCGCGTTCGCCGCGGCGGTTACGACGGCGCTCGTGTCGCTCGCCGAGGCCACGGAATTGCGCAACGCATTCTTGTGGCTCTGGGGCGGACTGTCCGACGCGTCGTGGACGACGGTGCTCGTGATGACTGTCTACGCGCCGGTGCCGCTGCTGCTGCTCGCCGCGGCGGCCCGCCCCCTCGACCTGCTGGCGCTGGGAGAGGAGCCCGCGCAGTACCTTGGGGCCGACGTGCGCCGGCTCAAGCGGTTGGTGTACCTCGCGGCGTCGCTGCTCACCGCTGCGGCGGTGGCTGTGGCAGGCGTGATCGGCTTCGTCGGCCTGATCGTACCGCATCTCTGCCGGCTGCTGTGGGGACGGCTGCACCGTACGCTCATCCCCACGGCGTTCCTGGCGGGCGGGATCCTGCTCACCGCGGCCGACACGCTCGCCCGCACGCTGGTCGCGCCGCGCGAGCTGCCGGTGGGCATCGTGACCGCGCTCTTGGGCGTGCCTGTCTTCGCCTTTTTGCTGCGCCGATGGACCGCGAGTTGATTTTGGCGGTTTCCGACCTCGGGTGCCGCTACCCCGGCGCCGCACGGGACGCGCTGAGCGGCGTTTCGCTCGAGGTGTGCGCGGGCGAGTTCCACGCGGTGCTCGGGCCGAACGGCAGCGGTAAGACGACGCTGATCCGGGCGGGCCTCGGCTTGGTCGCTTGCACGGTTGGTCGGGCGGAGGTGCTGGGCCGCCCGGCGCGCGAATGGTCGCGCCGCGAGCTCGCGCGCGTGGTGGGCGTCGTGCCGCAACGCGAGGAGAACCTGTTCCCGCAGCGCGTGCGCGAGACCGTGCTGCTCGGCCGCTACCCCCACCTCTCGCTGTTCGGCGGTACGCGCGCCAACGACCGCGCGTCCGTCGACCGGGCGCTCGTGGCGTGCGATGCCGCGGACCTGGCCGACCGCTGGCTCTGGACCCTGTCGGGCGGTGAGTACCAGCGGGTTCGCCTGGCGCGAGCGCTCGCCCAGGAGCCCAAGCTCCTCATGCTCGACGAGCCGACCGCCTCACTCGACGTGCGGCACGAGATGCAGCTCTTCGAGTTGGTGCGCAGTCTGGTGGACCAGCACGGGCTCGCCGCGCTCGTGATCACTCACCACGTGAACCTGGCCGCGCGGTTCGCCGACCAGGTGCTCCTCCTGGCCGAAGGCCGCGCCGTCGCGCGCGGCGCCCCGGTCGACGTCCTGACGCGAGACACCGTCGAGCGAGTGTTCCAGTGGCCCGTTGCGATCGCGCCGTTCGATGGACGCCCCCAGATGATTCCCCTGCGCACCAAGGAGATCGACCCATGAGACCTCACCTCGTCGCGCTGCCGCTCTTCGTGCTCCCCGTGCCGCTCGCCGCGCAGCAGCCGACCGACACGGCGACGCTCGCGCCCGTTGTGGTCACGGCGACTCGCCTTCCCATGTCGGCGGCGCTGCTCCCGACCGCCGTGGCGGTGATCACCGGGGCGCAGCTGCGCGACCAAGGGATCCGCACCGTCGCCGAGGCGCTGCGGATGGTGCCGGCGGCGAGCGTCGCCGGGACCGGTCCCTACGGCGGGCAGACTTCGTTGTTCTTGCGGGGCGGGGCGAGCGACTACGTGAAAGTGCTGATCGACGGGGTGCCCCAGAACGCCCCCGGCGGCGCGTACGACTTCGCGAACCTGACGGCCGACAACGTCGACCGAATCGAGGTAGTGCGGGGCCCGGCGAGCGTGTTGTACGGGTCCGATGCGATGACGGGAGTCGTGCAAATCTTCACGTGGGACGGGCGCGGGGCTGTGGAGGGCAGCGTGAGTGCGGGTGGTGGGACCTACGAGACCAGCGCCGTCGCCGCGCGGCTGAGTGGCGGCGACGCGCGCGCCGGGTACACACTCGGCGTCTCGCGGTTCTCGAGCGACGGCGTCGATACCGTCAACAACAGTTATCGTAACGAAGTTCTGACCGGGCGGTTGCGCTGGCAGCCGGATCTCCAGACCGCTGCGTCGTTGTCTTTCCGGTACGGCGATGCTCTGTACCACTTCCCGACGGACGGCGCCGGCCGTCAGGTGAGCAACAATCAGCACCAGCTCGACCGCGGGCCGTCAGTCGGGCTGGACCTCGGGCATGGGTTTTCGGACCGCATCGACGCACACGTCACGGGAACCTGGCACCGCGACAATGCGCAGTACGCGATCGCGGCGAACGGCCCGAATGACTCGACGACCTTCCCGTTCGCGAGCTCCGACTGGGTGACGCGTACGGGCGCCGACGCTCGGGCGAACGTGCGGTTCCCGGGCGGCGACATCGTGACGCTGGGAGGGGCGTTCGAGCACGAGGCGATGGAGGGGAGCACCCTCGCGGGCGCGCGCTCGCGCGATGACGGGGCGGCGTACGCGCAGCTTGTCACGGGGCTCGAGCGGCCCGCGAGCCTGATGGCGGGTGCCCGGCTCGAAGACAACCAGCGGTTCGGCACTCATGCCACCTGGCGGGTGGGCGTTTCGCTCCGGATGGCCGCGGGCCTGCGGGGCGTTGCGTCGGCGGGCACGGGGTTTCGCGAGCCTGGCTTCTATGAGACCTACGCGACCGGATTTGTGCGCGGCAACCCCGACCTGGCGCCCGAGGAGTCGCGCAGCTGGGAGACGGGGCTCGAGTACACGGTCCCGTCACGGACCGCGACGCTGCGCGCGACCTACTTCGACCAGCGATTCCGCGACCTGATCCAATACAGCGCGCAGGGCGTGGGGCCCGACTCGGTGAACTACGTCAACCTGGCGGATGCCAGCGCCCGCGGCATCGAGGTGGCGGGGCAGGCCGCGTTGGGCGCGGCGCTCTCACTCGCGGCGACGTACACGTACCTCGACTCGCGTGACGGCGCGACGGGCCAGCGATTGCAACGACGCCCCACGCATGCCGGCAGCGTGAACCTCGGATACGCCATCGGCGGACGCGGCAGCGCCTGGCTCGCTGTTGTCTTCACGGGGGACCGCTTCGATTACGACTACGCGGCCTTCCCCGCGGCACCCGTCGTCCTGCCGCCCCACACGCGCGTGGACCTCGCCGGGATGTACGAGCTCATCCGGGGTCACGCGGGCGTGCCCGGTCTGGGACTCGATTTTCGCATCGAGAATCTGTTGGACGCGCAGTACGAGGAAATCAAAAACTTCCCGGCGCGGGGGCGCTCTCTGTTCCTGGGCGGCGAGGTGCGCTTCGGCCGCCCGTGAGCCAGCCGGTTCTCGTTGCCTGGAGCGGCGGGAAGGACAGCGCGCTCGCCCTGCGAGAGGTCCGTCGCGCCAAGACCCATCAGGTCGTGGCGCTGCTCACGACTGTGACGGCCGAGTACGATCGCGTGAGCATGCACGGAGTGCGCCGCGCTCTACTCGGGCGTCAGGCCGAGTCGCTCGGCCTGCCGCTCGAGGAAGTCGTGATTTCGCCGGGTGGCTCGAACGAAGAGTACGAATCACAGATGCTCGCTGCACTCGATCGTTGGCGCCTCAAGGTCCCCGGGCTGGACACGGTGGTGTTCGGCGACTTGTTCCTTGCGGATATCCGCGCGTACCGGGAGCGGATGCTGGAGCGCGCCGGCATGAGAGCACTGTTTCCTCTGTGGCTGCGCGATACGCGCGCGCTGGCGCGGCACTGCGTGCAGCTCGGCTACCGCGCCGTACTGGTGTGCGTCGACTCGACCCAGCTCGGGGCCGAGTTTGCCGGGCGAGAGTACGACGCCGCGCTGCTGCGGGATCTGCCGGCGAGCGTCGATCCCTGTGGGGAAAACGGTGAGTTCCACACATTCGTGTATGCGGGACCGGGCCTGCGCCGCAGGGTTCCGCACACGCGCGGCGCGGTCATCGTCCGCGACCAGCGGTTCGTATATTGTGATCTTGTGGAAACGACGCCTTCGCCATGAGACGGATCCTTCTCTGCGCCGTCCCGTTCCTCGTCGCCTGCAGCGATGCGCTCGAGCAGCACAGCTCCGCGGGGCAGGTGATCGGCGTGG
Source organism: uncultured bacterium (assembly GCA_965653495.1). Lineage (GTDB taxonomy): Bacteria > Gemmatimonadota > Gemmatimonadetes > Gemmatimonadales > GWC2-71-9 > AG41. The sequence continues at coordinate 19,922 of CBFHAJ010000027.1, forward strand.
TCAATGCGACCGACCGGACCCTGTCGGTCATCTCCGCCACCGACTTCACCGTCACGACACGCGACTGGCAGAGTGGCACTGCCACGCCGCACACGATCGATGGCCGTGGTGCCGTGTTCCTGGTTCCCCTCGGTGCGGCCGACGCGGTCGGCGTGAGCCGGTTCTTCACGTGCACTCGCGGAGCGTGCGCCCCGACCGATTACGTTCGGCTTCTGTCGCCCGGCTCGGGCGCGACCGGCGTTGCGATTCAGGACGACTCGATCGCCTGGGTGGCGAACCCCAACCTCAACACGGTGACCCGGATCAACTATTATCTGCCGGGTGACACGGCGAGCATCGCGGTCGGCCGCACGCCGCAGGGCGTGGCGGTCGTGGGCACGCGGGTGTTCGTCGTCAACGGCAATCTCACCGGGGGCGCGCCCGCGGGGCCCAGCTGGCTGACGTCGTTCGACTGCTGCGCGGCGCGCGTGCCCGACTCGATCGCCCTGACTGGGAGTGACGCGCGCTTCGCCGTCATGGGCGACGACAGCCTGCTGTACGTGATCACCGCCGGTCACCCCGGCGCGGCCGACGGCAAGCTCTCGATCGTCGACCCGGTCGGGCGAGCGGAGGTGGCCGTGCTCAACGGACTGGGGGAATCGCCCGGCGCCATCGCGTTTCACCCCGCCGGAGGCCGCCTGCTCGTCGCCTCTGCCACGGAGGGCATCCTCGAGATCAACACGGCGACCCGCGCGATCACGCGCGGGCCGGGGAACGGCATCAAGCCTGGCGGGCACGGGGTGTCGGGGCTCGCGATCGACCTGCGCGGTCGCGTGTACGCCGTGGATCCGGGCGGCTGCACGGGTCCCGGGACGGTCCACGTCCTGACCGCACCCCCGGACTACCACGAGGTCCACACGGTGACGGTGGGGGCGTGCCCCACGACCGCGGCGGTAGCGGCGACGCAGTAGGCATGACGCTCGTCACCACTCCCGCGCTCGTGCTCCAGACGTACCGCTACAGCGAGACGTCCAAGGTGGTGCGGCTCGCGACCCGCGACCTGGGGCTGCAGAGCGCGATCGCCAAGGGCGCGCTGCGTCCCAAGAGTCGCTTCGGAGCGGGGCTGGAGCTGTTGAGCGAAGGCGTGGCGCAACTCTATTTCCGCGAGGCCCGCGAGCTGCACACGCTGGGCGCGTTCGATCTCGTGAGCCTGCGGCGCGAGCTGGCGGCCGACGTGGGCCGCTTCGCGGGCGCTACCGCCCTGGCGGAGGTCATGCTGCGGATGGCGCCCCCGGCGCCGCTCCCGCTGGCGTACGACACGCTCATCGGCGCGCTCGATGCGCTCGCCGCGGCGCCACCGGACCACGTCGACGCCGCTGCAGTGCGCGCGCTGTGGCGGCTGCTCGCGGTGCTCGGGTTCGAGCCGTCGCTCGCCAGTTGCGCTCGCGACGGCGCGCCGATCGCACCCGCGGCGGACGAGCCGGTGCGCTTCAGCGTCGCCGATGGCGGTGCGTTGTGCCCGCACTGTGCGCCGGCGCCGCACGCGCCCCTCAGCAAGCTGCCGCCGCAAGCGTACCGCGACCTGGTCGCGCTGAACGACCCGCGGGCGGAGCTGCCGCTGCTCGATTCATCGCACGCGGCGGCGCACCGCCGCCTCGTGGCTCGTTTCGTTCGGTATCATCTGGGCGAGGCCGGTCCGCTGTCGGCCCTCGACTTCTGGGAGCATCGGGCGTGGGCCCCCCCCAGCGCCGCTTCGTAATCGGCACCGCCGGGCACATCGACCACGGGAAGACGGCCCTGGTCAAGGCGCTCACCGGTGTCGATACCGATCGCTGGGAGGAGGAGAAGCGCCGCGGCATCACCATCGACCTGGGGTTCGCGCCACTCCCCCTCGGTGACGGCCTCCAGGCGAGCGTCGTGGACGTGCCCGGCCACGAAGGCTTCGTGCGCAACATGCTGGCAGGCGCGACCGGGATCGACGTCGCCCTGCTCGTCATCGCCGCCGACGAAGGCATCATGCCCCAGACTGAAGAGCACCTCGCTATCGTGGAGCTGCTCGGCGTGCGCCGGGGAATTCCCGTCATCACCAAGCGCGACCTGGTCGATGGCGAGTGGCTCGAGCTGGTGCACAGCGAGGTGTCGACCCGGCTCGCGCGCAGCCGGATCGGATGGGAGCGCGCGGTGGCGGTCTCGGCCCTGAGGGGCGAAGGTTTGGACGAGCTGCGCGCCGCGCTTCGCCGCATTGCGGCTGACCTGATAGAGCGTCCCGCCGACGATCTGTTCCGGCTGCCGATCGACCGCGTGTTCGCGGTGGCGGGTGCCGGCACGGTCGTGACCGGCTCCACGTGGAGCGGCACCGTCGCCGTCGGCGATGCGGTGCGGCTGCTGCCGCTGGGCCGCGAAGCGCGTGTGCGCTCGATCGAGGTCCACGGTGAGGCCGCCGCGCAGGCGGTGCCGGGCCGGCGCACCGCCCTCGCTCTCGTCGGCGTCGACAAAGCCGAGCTCGCTCGCGGCGACGTGGCGGTGACGGGGCCGGCATGGGGGGTGACCGCGCTGCTCGACGTCGCGGTAGAGTTGCTTCCCGGTGCGCGCAAGCCGCTCGCCTCGCGCACGCGGGTACGCGTGCATTTGGGCACTGCCGAGGTGCTCGCGCGGGCAGTCCAGACGCGCGCCATCAGTCCCGGAACGCGAGGGAATGCCCGCCTGCTGCTGGAAGCGCCACTGGTGGCGCGCGGCGGCGATCGCTTCGTGCTGCGCTCCTTCTCGCCCGTTACCACCGCAGCGCACGCGCCTGCGGCGGCGCACGCTCGCGGTCGACCAGACGCCCGTTCAGCGACTGGGTGTGCTGGCTGCTGAGGCGGGGTTGACGGGCATCGCGGCGGACACGCTGGCAGTTCGCCTGGGCGTGCGGCCGCAGCACGTGGGGGCGATTATCGCGGATGCTGCCGCGGGCGTGGTATCGGTGAACGGGACATTGGTGGCAAGCGCCGCGGTGGCAGCCGAAGCGACCCGGCTGGTGGACGTGTTGCGGGGCTACCACAAGCAGCATCCCCTCGATCCCGGGATGTCTCTCCAGGCGCTCCGAGCGACGGTCACGGGATCCGAGATTCCTGCCACGGTCGTCGACGCGGTGCTGGAGCGCGCGACGAGCGATGGATTGCTCGAGGTGGTGGAGAGCGTGGCGCGCCTCCCGGGCTGGCGACCTGCGCTCGATGCCCGGGCCAGTGGTGCTCGCGAGCAGCTGGCGCGGCGCCTGGTCGAGGCCAAGTGGCAGGTGCCTACCGTCGGCGAGCTCGAGCGCGAGCTCGCGGGTGCGCCGGTGAAAGCCTTGCTGGCGCACCTGGTGCGCGAGGGCGTGGTGGAGCAGATGGACCAGGAGCGTTACGCCAGCAAGCCGGCGCTTGAGGCGTTTCGCGCGGGCCTCGAGGCGGCACTGACCGAGCTGGGGTCGGCCACCCCGGCAGACCTGCGGGATCGCTTCGGCCTCACCCGTAAGTACCTGATCCCGCTGCTCGAATGGGCCGACCGCCGCGGAATCACCCGGCGCTCCGGAGACGCTCGCGTGCTCAACAGGTTGACAGCAGGGAAAGGCGGACCCTAGGTTTCTACCTGCGCCCTCGGCAGTCTGGGATTACACACGATCCAAGGAGTGCGGTCCAGGGTCACTTTCTGGTTTGCGAAGAGGAGCGGTGGATGAGGCCGTATACCTGGGTAGTGTTGGGGATCGGCCTGTGGGTCGGTTTAGGGGGGGGTGAGCAGGCGGCGGGACAGAACCCCTCGCCCACGGTGGAACTACGACAAGACCGGACACCGTTCAACCCGTCGTTCACGTTGAGCGGGCAGCTGTTCCTCAAGGGTCACCGGCCTGTAGTGTCGCTGCGCATTTACAACGTCCTGGCTCAACTGGTCGCGATCCCGGTATTGGGCGGTACAGGGAAGGCCTTGGACAGTCTCGCCCTCTCCTGCCCGACCCAGCTGGGATGCCGCTACAACGCATACTGGGACGGCTTCGTGGCTAATACCGGCAAGCCTGCCGCGTCAGGCGTGTATATCTACCAGCTTGTCGTGGACGGCCAGCGCGTGACCAAGAAGATGGTCGTAAAGCAAGCACAACCTCAGCCACAACCGCAGCCGCAGCAATAGGTTAGGAGCGCGACCTCTCCTCAGTTCTGCCGATTCGGCATCTTTTGGTCGGCATAGACGTTGCTCGGGGGGGCCGGCGCAATGATCAATCCCGATCGTCTCACCGTCAAAGCAACGGAAGCTCTTCAGCAAGCGGGTGCGTTAGCTCGCTCGCGCGGTAATCCCGTCGTCAACGACGCGCATCTGTTCTACGCGCTGCTCGCGCAGGACGACGGCATTGTGGTGCCGCTACTCCAGAAGTCGGGGCTCAACGTCGCCCAGCTCAAAGCGCAGACGGAGCAGGAGCTGGCGCGCTTCCCCCAGCAGTCCGGGACCCCCGCCGAGCCGACGCTGTCGCGCGAGGTGTCGCGCGTGCTCGATCGTGCCGACGCCGAAGCCAAGGCGCTGGGCGACGCCTTTGTATCGACGGAGCACGTGCTGCTCGGCCTGGTGGAAGAGAAAGGCACCACGGCGAAGCAGCTGCTCGCCGACGCCGGCGTGGACCGGACCCAGATTCTCGCGGCCCTGCAGGCCGTGCGCGGGTCCCACCGCGTGACCGACCAGGAGCCGGAGCAGAAGTACCAGGCGCTCGAGCGCTTCACCCGCGATCTCACCGAGCAGGCTCGCAAATCGAGGCTCGACCCGGTAATCGGGCGGGACGAGGAAATCCGGCGCGTGATGCAGGTGCTGTCGCGCCGCACCAAGAACAACCCGGTGCTGATCGGCGAGCCGGGCGTCGGGAAGACGGCGATCGTCGAGGGGCTGGCGCAGCGCATCGTGAACGGCGACGTGCCCGACTCGCTGCGCAACAAGCATCTGATCGCCCTCGACCTGGGTGCGCTCATCGCGGGCACCAAGTATCGCGGCGAATTCGAGGAGCGCCTGAAGGCCGTACTCAAGGAGATCACGAGTGCCGAGGGCCGTTACATCGTGTTCATCGACGAGCTGCACACGCTGGTCGGCGCCGGCGCGGCCGAGGGCGCGGTGGATGCGTCGAACATGCTCAAGCCCGCCCTGGCGCGCGGGGAGCTGCATGTGGTGGGCGCGACCACGCTGGACGAGTACCGCAAGCATATCGAGAAAGACGCGGCGCTCGAGCGCCGCTTTCAGCCCGTGTTCGTGGGCGAGCCGTCCGTAGAGGACACCATCGCGATCCTGCGTGGTCTCAAAGAGCGCTATGAGGTTCACCACGGCGTACGGATAACGGACAACGCACTCGTCGCTGCCGCCACGCTCTCCCACCGCTACATCGGCGACCGCTTCCTGCCCGACAAGGCGATCGACCTGGTGGACGAGGCGGCGAGCCGGCTGCGCATCGAGATCGACTCGCTGCCGCAGGAGATCGACGAGGTGGAGCGGAAGATCGTACAGCACGAGATCGAGCTCGCGGCGCTCGCCAAGGAGAAGGACAAAGCGTCCAAGGAGCGGCGCGCCAAAGTAGAGCACGAGCTGACGGAGCTGCGCGAGCGCTCCAAGGTGATGAAGGCACAGTGGCAGGCTGAGAAGGAGACGATCGGCGGGCTCCAGGCCAAGAAGGCGCAGCTCGAACAGTTGCGGGCCGAGGCCGAACAGGCTACGCGGCGGGGCGACCTGCAGAAGGCGGCCGAGATCACGTATGGAAGCATTCCGGCGCTCGAAAAGGAGATTACCGTCATCGAGAAGCGGCTGGCCGACGTGCAGAAGAACGCGCAGTACCTGAAGCAGGAGGTGGACGCCGACGACATCGCCGAGATCGTCTCGAAGTGGACCGGAATCCCGGTCTCGAAGATGCTCGAGTCGGAGCGCCAGCGGTTGACGCAGTTGGAGGGTGAGTTGGGCCGGCGCGTGATCGGCCAGCCCGAGGCGCTCGCCGCCGTCGCCAACGCGGTGCGGCGCGCCCGGGCCGGTCTCCAGGACCCCAACCGCCCCACCGGCTCGTTCATCTTCCTCGGCCCTACGGGCGTGGGGAAGACCGAGACCGCACGCGCCCTGGCGGAGTTCCTGTTCGACGATGAAAAAGCGCTGGTGCGGCTCGACATGTCGGAGTACATGGAGAAGCACGCCGTGGCGCGGATGATCGGCGCGCCGCCGGGCTACGTGGGTTACGAGGAAGGTGGCCAGCTCACCGAAGCGATCCGGCGCCGCCCGTACTCGGTGGTGCTGTTCGACGAAATCGAGAAGGCTCACCCCGACGTGTTCAACGTGCTGCTCCAGATCCTGGACGACGGCCGGCTCACCGACTCGCAGGGGCGCACGGTCGACTTCCGCAACACCGTGCTCATCATGACGTCGAACATCGGGTCGCAGTACATCCTCGAGATGGGCACGCAGAACTGGGAGCAGGTCGAGACCAAGGTGCTCGAGCTGATGCGGCAAACGTTCCGTCCGGAATTCCTGAACCGGGTCGACGACGTGATCATTTTCCGGCCGCTCTCGAGCGATGACATCACCAAGATCGTCGACCTCCAGATCGCGCGGTTCGGCCGCCTGATGGGCGACCGCAAGCTCGCGCTCGAGGTGACGCCGGCCGCGAAGCAGCTCCTGGTCGCCGAGGGATACGATCCGGTGTATGGCGCCCGGCCCCTGAAGCGGGCGATCCAACGGCTGCTGCAGAACCCGCTCGCGCTTGCGGTGCTCGAAGGGAAGTACGCCGAGGGAGACAAGATTCGCGTGGACCGGGCCAAGGAGGGCACGCACTTGACGTTCGAGCGGATCGGGAGCGGCATGCCAGAGCCCGCGCGTGCCTGACCGCGGGGCTCGGGGCTCGGGGCTCGGGGTTCGGGCTGGTCCGACTCCGTCCGCGGCGGACGTGGCCGGCATGGAGGCTGCGCTCAACGAAGCGCGTCTGGCCGCCTCGCAGGACGAAGTTCCTGTCGGCGCTGCAGTGTGGCGCGACGGGGCTGTAGTGTCTCGAGCCCATAATGAGACCGTCAGCCGCCGTGACCCTACGGCTCATGCCGAGCTGCTGGTCATCCAGCAAGCCCTGCGTACCCTGGGGACGGATCGACTCCTCGACTGTACGCTGTACGTGACGCTGGAGCCGTGCGCCCAGTGTGCAGGGGCGATCGTTCTTGCGAAGTTAGGGCGTGTGGTGTTTGGAGCATGCGATCCGAAAGCGGGCATGGCGGGTAGCTTGGGCGACGTGTTGCGGCACCCAGCGCTGAATCATCGGCCCGAGGTGATCGGCGGGGTAGAACAGGCGGCGTGCGGGGAATTGCTGCGCGAGTTCTTTGCGAGCAGGCGGTAGGGGCGTAACCCTCGGTAATGGGAGGTATGTTTAGGTCCGACCTCTAGAACCTCTACCGACCTCTACCGACTTCTACCACCGATGTCCTTCCGCACCATCATCGAGCCGTTCCGGATCCACTCGACCCAAGCCATCAAGCACACCACCCCGGAGCAGCGTCAGTCCGCCCTCGAGCGCTGCGGTTACAACCTGTTCGGCCTGCACGGCGATGAAGTCCTGATCGATCTCCTCACCGATTCCGGCACCGGCGCCATGTCCTCGCGCCAGTGGGCGGCGATGATGGACGCCGACGAATCGTACGCCGGCAGCCGCTCGTTCTATCGTTTTCAGGATGTCGTGCGCGCCATCACCGGTCTCAAAGAAGTCATCCCCACGCACCAGGGCCGGGCCGCCGAGCGCATTTTGTTCGCCACCGTGGTTAAGCCGGGCCATGTCGTGCCCAATAACACCCACTTCGACACGACACGCGCCAACATCGAATACTGCGGCGCGGAGGCGCGCGACCTCGTGATCCCCGAGGGCCGGGTGCCTTCCGCGAAGCACCCGTTCAAGGGAAACATGGACGTCGCGGCGCTCGAGGCGACTATCAAGGAGATCGGGCGCGAGCGGATTCCCCTCGTGATGATCACCGTCACGAACAATTCGGGGGGCGGGCAACCGGTGTCGCTCGCGAACCTGCGGGCGGTGCGCGAGGTGTGCCATGCCCATGGCCTGCGCTTGTACCTCGACGCCTGCCGCTTTGCGGAGAACGCGTACTTCATCAAGCTACGCGAGGAAGGCTACGCTGAAGCGACGCCGCGCGAGATCGCGGGTGAGATGTTTGCACTGGCCGATGGCTGCACCATGTCTGCCAAGAAGGACGGGCTTGCCAACATGGGCGGCTTCCTCGCAATGAACGATCCCGTCGTGGCGCGGGAATGCCGCAACCTGCTCATCCTCACCGAGGGCTTCCCCACGTATGGCGGGCTCGCGGGCTACGACCTCGAGGCGGTGGCGACGGGACTCGACGAAGCGCTGGGCGAGGAATACCTGAAGTACCGGCTGCGCTCGACGGCCTATCTGGCCGAGAAGGCGGAACAGGCCGGCGTGCCAGTGGTGCAGCCACCCGGCGGCCACGCCGTGTACCTCGATGCGGCGGCGCTGCTGCCCCATGTCCCCCCTGCCCAGTATCCTGCGCAGGCGCTCGCAGTGGAGTTGTACCGCGTCGGGGGCGTGCGCGGCGTCGAGATCGGCTCAGTGATGTTCGGGAAGCGGCGCCCCGACGGCACCGAGGCGCCGGCGGCGCTCGAGCTGGTGCGGCTCGCCGTGCCGCGACGCACCTACACGCAGAGTCACATCGACTACGTCGCTGAAGTGATCGCGGCGGTGGCGCGGGAGCGCGAGCGGGTGCGCGGACTGCGCATCGTGGAGCAGGCGCCGTGGCTGCGGCACTTCACGGCGCGGTTCGAGCCTATTTCTGGGCGCGCCGCTCGAGCCTCTCGATAAGTTTCTCGATCTCGAGCCGCATCCGCTTCAAGGCAGGCAACAGCTTGGGCTCGAGCTCCCGTTCCAGCTCTTTCCCTTCCTTCAAGAAGTCCTTCATTACGTCGCGGAACCGGTCGGCGAGCTCGCGCCAGGTGGGGATGGTGTTGACTTCGGGGGTGTCGCCGGGCTCGCGCTTCTTCGGCAGGGTGTTCATGCGTACCTCCTTCGGGTCCCGAAGTATACGCGCGGCCGTCGCCGGGGTTTCGCCCCGCCAGCACCCGTAGCGAAACCGCCATGGCTTATGTATTTACTAGCCGTTCGGATAGGTGGCCGAGCGGCTGAAGGCACACGCCTGGAGAGCGTGTAAACGGGTAACCGTTTCGTGGGTTCGAATCCCACCCTATCCGTAAAGGCTAGACGGGGAGACGGCGAGACGGGTAGACGGGTAGGGTGGTGTTGGACAGGTGCGTGAGTGGTTGAAACGGCCGGTCTCGAAAACCGGTGTGCCCGCAAGGGTACCGTGGGTTCGAATCCCACCCTGTCCGTTGTGGTTCAACGACTTGCACGGGGCCGCCGGAAGGCGGCCTCAGTCGTTTGGGAGCAGAAATGGGAACATCTTTGGGGTATACCTACTAGCGCGCCGCGACGACGCTCGGCATGTTGCTTGCGGAGGTCCTAGTGCGGAGGGCGTTCACGTGGCTTGGCGCAGGAACGGCGACGACCGCGAAACCGTTCCACAGATGCTCGGTGAGTTTCTGCGCGAGGCTGGAGTGCTGGTGCTTGTGTTTGG
>CBFHAJ010000028.1:0-29469 GCA_965653495.1 uncultured bacterium
TGAACGACCTGCCGCCGCTCCACGATCTGCTCGACGGGATCGAGCGCGTCATTGCCGAGCTCGCCCGCGCTGGCGTCGACCCGCCCGCCAACGTGGGCGAGCTGTTCCAGGCCGGCGCCACCGCGATCGCGCGCGCGGCGCGCGAGGTCGCCGACCGCTGGCGCCCCGACCCGGAGGGCCCGGACTTCCGCCGCTTCGCCACGCTGCTGGTCCAGTTCATGGAAAGCGAGCCCGACGTCGTTCCCGTCGGCTCGCTCTATTACAGCGATTCGGGACCGCACATCGTGTCGCGCGGCGTCCCCGCCGCCCGCCCCTCGACGCTCGGCCGCCTGGAGCTCGTGAGTCACGGCGACCATCTGCGTCAGGCCGCCGACTCGCTGGAGCGCGCGCCCTCCGCCACCCAGCGCGAGCTGCGCGCCCACACGCTCGGCACTACGTTCCGCGCGCTCGGCAATGCGGGCGGCGGCGCCCTGGCCGACCGCGTGGCCAAGTTCGCTGGTGCCGCACGCGAGGCCGTGGCGTCGGGAGTCGCGGCGACGAGCGCCGCCGCCTTCGCCGCCGAGCTGCGCCGGGCGGGCGACGTGCTCGCCCGCTCGGCCAGCGGGGATGAAGACGCGCTCGCCGCCGAGCTCGATGCGATCATCACGGCGATCGCTGCCATTCAGCCGGGCGCGCTGGCGCCGCCACCGCTGCCGCCGCCGCCGCCCCCAGCCGCGCCGGCGGCGCGCCCAGACGACGCGGTGCCGGAAAGCGCCGACCTGGTGGGCTCGTGGTCCGCCTATCAACGCAGGACCGGCAGCGGCATCGGTGCCGCCTCGCTCGACGAGCTGCTCGGTGGTGGGACTCGCGCACCGGCGCCTCCTCCACGGCCGCCGGCTCCACCCGGGCACGCCGACGCGGCTGCAGTGGACGTGCGCACCCTGCTGTATCGCGGCGAACGCGCGCTTGCGCGCGCCCAGGAGCTGCGCCTCGCCGCACGGCAGGCTTCCGGAGACACACTCCGCTCCCTCGTCGAAGAAGTCTGCGATCTCGTTGGCCTCGCCCTCGAGCCCCCTCTCGGGCGCCGCCCCCGGCCCCCGCCCCCCCCGCCCCCCCCGCAGCCGCGCGCTAGCCGAGCCCCGACCTCACGGTGGGCGTGGGTCGTGGGAGTTGTGGTCACGCTCGGGCTCCTGGCGTGGGCCCTGCACGGCGTGAGCCTGCGGGAGCTGGCGCACCATGTGGCGCAGGCGAACCCCTGGCTCATGCTCGCCACCGTCGTGCTCGCGACCCTCACGTTCCCGATCCGCACGGTCCGCTGGCGCATCATTCTGCGCGACGTCGGTGGCGCGCCCTATCCGCTGCTGCCCCTGTGGCACGCCACGGCGATCGGGTTCATGGCGAACAACCTGCTGCCCGCGCGCGCCGGGGAGTTCGCGCGGGCGTATGTCGCCACGCAACAGCTCCCCGTCCGCTTCACCACCGCGCTCGCGTCCGTGGCCGTGGAGCGGGTGTTCGACGGGTTGATGCTGGTGGCGCTGATGGCGCTCGCGATTTCGTCGCCTGCGTTCCCACGCGGGGCCGACCTCGGCCGCACGTCCGTCTCGGGTGTCACCACCGGCGCCGCGGCGTTCTTCGGCGTCGTCCTGATCGTCGCGATGCTCGTGGTGCATCGGCCTGCGCCCTGGCTGGCCTGGCTGCGCCGCATGTCCCATGCGCTGCTCCCCGCGCGGTTCGCCGACCGGATCACGCGCATTGCCGAGGGCCTGATCGCCGGACTCGAAGTATTGAAGCGCCCGGGTCGGTTTCTGGCGGTGGTGCTGTGTTCCGCCGTGCAGTGGCTCGTGAACGCCGCGGCGTTCGCCGTGTGCTTCCGCGCCTTCGCGCTTCCGGTCCCGCCGGGCGGCGCGTTCCTGCTGCAAGGCATCATCGGGTTCGGCGTCGCGCTGCCCAGCTCGCCGGGGTTCGTCGGCGTGTTCGAGGCGGCGACCCGGGTGACGCTCGCGCTGTACGGCGTGGATGCCACCCGCGCGGTGAGCTATGCGGTGGCCTATCACATCAGCACCTTTTTACCGATCATCCTGCTGGGATTCTACTCCCTCTCGCGGCTGCGCCTCGGGCTCGCCGAGCTGCGCAGCGCCGCCGTGGCGGAGGGATAACGCGATGGCGCCCGAGCGTGTCCGGGTCGCCGCGCACGCCAAGGTGAATCTGTTTCTCCGCGTGCTGGCCCGGGAAACAGCCGGCTACCACCAGATCGAGACTGCGTTCGCCCTGCTCGAGCTCGCCGATGAGGTGACCGTGCAGCGCATGCCGGAGCACGGGGGCGTGACGCTCGACGTCCGCGGGCCCGACTTGGGGCCCGTCGCGGAGAACCTCGCCGTGCGGGCCGCCCGCGCGGTGCTCGAGGGAACGGGACAGAAGTTCGGCGTGGCGATCGAGCTGACCAAGCGCATCCCGGTGCGCGCGGGGCTGGGCGGCGGCTCGAGCGATGCGGCGGCGACCCTGCACGCGGTCAACGCGCTCGCCGGAGGCGCCGTCCCCAAACCCGAGCTGCTCCACTATGCCGCCCGCCTGGGAGCAGACGTCGCGTTTTTCGCGAGCGGTGCGCCCGCCGCCATCGGATGGGGCCGCGGCGAGCGGTTGTTCCGGCTGGGTCCGCCCCCCGCCGCGCCGGCCCTGATCGCCGTCCCACCGCTGGGCGTGTCCACCGCCGACGCCTATGACTGGTGGGACCAGCTTCATCCCGAGCCGTACGCGCGTGGCCCCGTGGTGCTGGCCGAGGATGCGTTCGCGGCCTGGGGCAGCATCGGGCGGCTCGGCGGCAACGACTTCGAGCTGGCGGTGTTCGGGAAGCACCCGCCGTTGCGCGCCCTGTTCGAGCGACTCGCCGGGACCCATCCCCATTGGGTCCGGTTGTGCGGCTCGGGGAGCGCCGTCGCCGCGGTGTATGCGAACGAACAGCTTCGCGACGACGCTGCCGCGCAGCTTGGCGCGAAACAGCAGCGGCTGATCCCGACCGCGACGCGCGCCGTCCCGCCCGGAGGCCCGCAGCCGTTCTAGACGGCCGCCTGTATGGCGCTCGTCTGGCGGCGGTGATAGCGTTGTGCCCATGCCCGAGCAGCTCGTAGGAACCGTAGTGCACTACTTCAAGGGACCGAGCGTCGCGATCGTGCGCCTCACCGAAGGCGCGCTCGCCGTGGGCGACCGCATCCGGTTCCACGGGCACACCACCGAGTTCACCGAGCAGATCGCGTCGATGGAAGTGAATCATCAGAAGGTGCCGCAGGCGAAGGCCGGTGACGAAGTGGCGATCCAGGTGGCCGACCGCACGCGCCAGCACGATCAGGTATTCAAGGTGACCGCGTGAACGAAGAGGCGTTCAACTGGTCCGTACGGAAGTTTCTCAAGCACTTCGGTGTGACGGCCCAGCGTGAGATCGAAAAGAGCGTGGACGAAGCGTTGCGCGCCCGCAAGCTCACGGGCACCGAGACGCTCAAGGCGCGCGTCCGGCTCGAGATCGAGGGGTTGCCCACGAATCTCGTGATCGAGCAGGACATCACCCTCACCTAACGCGGGCATGCGGCGGATCGTCGTCGCGGTAATCGTGATGGGCGCGGGCTGCGGCGGGTCGTCGCCCGAGACGGCGCCCGCCCCTGCGCCAGCGGCCGCCGCCGCGCCTGCCGCGCTCCCCATCGTCATCACCGCGCACGACCAGTATTACGACATCGACGGCTCGAGCGCCGGCGCGCTGCGCGAGTCGATCCGTCGGCTCGGGCCGGCGGGCGGCGACGACGCGCTCACCGTGTGGGAGCTCGAGTCGACGTATCGCGCCACGCCTGACGGTGCGGATTGCGGGTTGAAAGACGTGAAGGTCACGCTCACCGTCACCACGACCCTGCCCCGCTGGGCGCCTCCCAGCGACGCGACCGCCACCCTGCGCCAGACCTGGCGGACGTACGTTCAACACGTGCGCCAGCACGAGGCGGGGCACCGCACGATCGCCGAGCGCAACGCCCGCGATCTGGTCCGCGTGCTGCAGGCGTTGCGCGCGCCCACCTGCGCAGAGCTCGAGACCCTGGCGTCGCGTCGGGTGGAAGAGGTGGTCGCGGACGGCCGCGCCAGAAATCGCCAGTACGACGTCGACACGAAGCACGGCCAGACGCAGGGAGTCGATCTGGGGCCCTGAGCCGGGCAATCGGTACTCCGGGAAGTACCGATTGCCCCGACAACCTCAGCTGTTGGGATAGAAACGGATCTGCAACAGCTTCAGCCCGTTGTTGTCGTATTGCCAGAGGAAATCCTGGAGACAAGCCGCGAACAGACTCACCGTCGGTGTGCCGCACGCCAGCTCGGCGGGGCTTCCGACCGGCAGCGTGATGGTCGTGAGCGCGCTCGTGACGTTGCGGAAGCTGCTCTTGCCTGTGCCCCGTACGAAGACTTCGTTATCGGTCGAGCACAGCAGCGTCGCGACCAGCGTGGTCGGATCGATGAACGTCGCGCACGTGGCGATCTTGGATTGGCCACCCGGCTTGCCGAGGGCTCTCGCCCACACGGTGTACGTGCCGGGGACCGGCAGCGCGAAGGAGGCCTCGCCATCGGTCCCATTCTTGTCGAGCACTTGAAACACGCCATCCGCTGACTGACTGAGCATGATCTTCGTCGATACGCCGTCCGTCTTCGTCCCGAGCGCGACGAAAATGACGTTGCCGCTGCCACCCATGTTGGCGCTCTTATCGTGCGAGACGCCGATGATATTGAGATTGAAATGCGGTCCGCTCGGTGCGCCGTTGCCCGTCTGGGCGCACAGCCGCGCGGGCGCCAGCACCGCCAAGGCAGCGGCCAAGCAAAGCCGTGGGTTCACGAATCCTCCTCGTGCCGTCCTGGTGAACGAATGCGGGCGCACGAGGACAACATGAGTTTCGCGATCGTGACCGATGAGTGACAGCAGTCACGAGGCTACAGGTTGGATCTTGGGCGCGATGTCGGGTCACCTGCCGCGGTGGCCGTCGTCGTGCGGTTACTGCTCCGCGGGATTGCGCAGTTGGGCGCCTGCGCGCGAGCGACCCAGCGCTCGTTCCACGAAATCCAGCCGCTCCTCGAGCTCTTCCACCCGCAGGTCGCGCTGCTCCAGCTCGGCGAGGCGCGCGCGCAGGGCATCGAGCTCCTCAGACAGTTCTTCGCGCGCCGAGCCCTCCGGGCGTCGATTGAACCGGATCGCCAGGGCGATGGCCGCGACGATCGTCACCGCCGCTCCTGTGAAGGAGATGATCATCGCGACGAAGGCGCCGAGATTCATGGGTGGATGCGCGTATTATAGGGCCTGTTTCAGGGAGGAGCCACGATGACGGCCACCAGGCAGGACCGACCCCTCAACCCAAGGGTAAGCGGGTTCGGGCTTCCCTACCTCGCGCTGGGGCTCGTCGCGGTGGGCGTCCTCAACCTCGTGTCTGGCGATTTTGCGCGACAATGGCAGCCCGTCGCCACGTGGGCTCCCGGGCACGCCGTGCTGGCGCGCTTGTCAGGCCTCGTCGTCCTGGCATGTGGCGCGGCGCTCCTGTCGAAGCGCGCTACCTTGCTCGCCTCTCGTGTGCTCTTCGGCTACCTGTTGCTATGGATCGTGACGGTCAAAGTGCCGCCTGTCCTGCGAGCGCCGCTGATTGAAGTCAACTGGGAAAGCCTGGGCGAGATCGCGGTGCTCACCGCGGCT
Source organism: uncultured bacterium (assembly GCA_965653495.1). Classification (GTDB taxonomy): domain Bacteria; phylum Gemmatimonadota; class Gemmatimonadetes; order Gemmatimonadales; family GWC2-71-9; genus AG41. Next base: position 5,684 of record CBFHAJ010000028.1, read on the forward strand.
GGGGGGGTGCTCTACGCCGAGCTCGGCGGCGACCCCGGAGCCTGGAGCCGGGTCTTCCCGACGGGCGAGCGCGGTATCCGTCTCGCCCGCTGGCTGTTCGGTGCCGCGCTTCTCCCCATAGGGATTTCCCACTTCTTCTATCTCAAATTCACCATCTCCCTCGTGCCGTCCTGGATGCCGGGACGGGCGGGCTGGGCCTACTTCTGCGGGGTGGCCCACATCGCCGCGGGCCTGGGCGTGCTGTTCGCGACGCTCCCCCGGCTCGCGGCGACGCTCGAGGCCGTCATGATCACGATCTTCACGCTGCTCGTGTGGGTGCCGGCGCTGATCGCCGCCCCGACCGATCCGGGACGGTTGGCGGAGACGCTCGACTCCTGGGTTATCGGCGCGGCCGCGTGGGTGGTGGCGGACTCTTATCGTGGTGCGCGGTGGATGTCACGCGCTCCCGCTCCGTAAGGTGAGTCGCTAAGTTCAGGCGCGGCCTGATCGCTGGCCCCTCGTCCAACGGCAGGACACCAGACTTTGGATTCTCCGGCCCCCGCGCACCGGGGGCCGTTTTGTAGGTAACTGGTGGGTGTTCATGGTCGCTATTTGTTGCTGTTGTCGACCCTTTGTGGCAAGACTGGCGACAAGATTTTTCCGCTGTATGACCACCAACAACACCTCGTCGTCGTCGTCGATGACCGTCGTAGATCACCACCACGTCGTAGATCACCACCACGTGGTTGACGAACACCACGACGACGCGCACGTCGTCGTCGTCCATGATGTCCATGATGACGATGATCGAGAGCAGCAGCAGCATAAGGAGCAGCAGCAGGAACGAGGCATCACATTCTGGACACAAACGCGGCCCATGCCGTGCCTGGGCTGGTTTAGTTACGGATTACGGATATTATCGCCGTTGGCGATAAACTCCTTATAACTCTACTTGGCGGATGATCCCACATGGACGCCCGAACCAACCCGTTCTCCCCGGGCGCCGGTACACAGCCACCGGAGCTTGCCGGTCGAGAGAAAGTCATTGAGAACGCCACGATTGCCTTGGAGCGTGTTAGAGCAGGTCGTCATGCTCGCAGCCAAATGCTCTTGGGTCTTCGCGGTGTGGGGAAAACGGTGCTCCTAAACAGGATCGCGCAGCTTGCCGGTGAGCGGGGATTTCTTACGGTCGCGCTGGAGGCACCGGAGGACAAGGTGCTGGCCGAATTGCTGGTTCCGCCTTTGCGTTCTCAGCTGGTGCGCCTCAGTCGGGTTGAGCAGGCAAAGGAGGTTGCTCGTCGCGCGCTCGGTGTTCTGCGCGCTTTTGCCAGTGCCTTCAAGGTAAAGGTCGGAGACATCGAATTTGGCGTCGAAGCGACGAGGGGAACCGCTGATTCTGGGTCCCTGGAACATGATCTTCCCGAGATGCTTTTGACGGTGGCGACCGCCGCCAAGACTGCACACAGCGGCTTAGCCATCCTGGTAGATGAAGTTCAATACCTCTCGACTGCCGACCTCGGCGCCCTCATCGTCTCCCTCCACAAGGGTGATCAAGCGGGGCTGCCCCTCACTCTCTTTGGCGCTGGGTTGCCTCAGATCGCGGCCCTCGCAGGGGAAGCCAAGTCTTATGCCGAGCGGCTGTTCGAATTCCCCGAGGTGGGAAAACTATCCGCCGAAGCCGCCGCAAGCGCAATCCGCGCTCCGGTGCGCCGCGAGGGGGCAGAGATCACGGACGACGCGTTAGAGATCATTATCGAGCAAACGGAGGGCTATCCCTATTTCCTGCAGGAGTGGGGCTCCCAGGCATGGAACGCCGCCGCACAGTCTCCAATAACGGGATTGGATGCTAAGCGCGCGACCACCGGGGCGCTTAGGCAACTCGATGGCGGGTTTTTTCGCGTGCGGCTGGATCGTTTAACGCCGCGCGAAAGAGATTACGTCCGTGCCATGGCAGAATTGGGCGCCGGGCCCCATCGTTCTGGCGAGATTGCCCGTTTACTGGGAATTGACGTTACAACTGCCGGGCCGCTGCGCAGCAACTTGATCGGCAAAGGCATGATCTACAGTCAGCAGCATGGGGAGACCGCCTTCACGGTTCCAATGTTCGATGGATTCATGAAGCGATCTATGCCCGATTGGCGACCCGTTAGGCAAAAGTCGAAGCGGAAGCCGAAGCAGAAGCGCCGTGGCAAATAGGCATGGGTTGCCAGTCTTGTCTCACCGCAGTCAATGTGTTACGTACGTAGAGACGGTCCTCAGCAAAGCCGCCCGACCCGAGACTCCCACCAACGCCGCCAGCGACGTAACTTCAAGCGCCGTTTAATCGCTGGCCCCTCGTCCAACGGCAGGACACCAGACTTTGGATCTGGGAATGGTGGTTCGAATCCACCGGGGCCAACTTCTCCTCACCCACCCTGGATGAACGACATGACATCCGGTATGACCCGACGCGATTTCGTGACCACGACCGCCGCCCTCGCCGGCGCGGCCCTGTTGCCCCCACGCCACACCACGCGCGCCGACGGCACCACCATCCTTTTTCAGGGCGACTCCATCACCGACGCCGGCCGCGACCGCAGCGTCGCCGACCCGAATTCGGCGCGCGCCCTCGGCTCCGGCTACCCGCTGCTCGTCACGTCCGCCGCGCTGGCTGCCCACCCCGACCGCGGCCTGCGGTTCTACAACCGCGGCGTGAGCGGTAACACGGTCCCCGACCTGCAGGCCCGCTGGGCCGACGACACGCTCGCGTTGAAGCCGGACGTGCTCAGCATCCTGATCGGCGTGAACGACTTCTGGCACAAGCTGGGACCTCAGGCCTACACCGGCACCGTGGACGACTACGAGCACCAGTACGCCGCGCTGCTCGAGCAGACCCGCGCCGCGCTGCCCCAAGCGAAGATCCTCGTGCTCGAGCCGTTCGTGCTGCGGTGCGGCGCCGTGGACGCGCGCTGGTTCCCGGAGTTCGACCAGCGCCGGGCGGCGACCGCGCGGGTCGCCCAGCACGCCCGCGTCACCTTCGTGCCGCTGCAGCAGGTGTTCGACGACCTGGCGCGGCGGGGCGTGCCGGCGTTCTGGGCCGCCGACGGCGTCCACCCCACGCCGGCCGGGCACGCTGTGATCGCGGAGCACTGGCGCCACGCGGCGAATCTCTGAGCGCGGACCAGTGGCACGAGCCGGCGCAGCGATGCAACTTTCTCACGTACCGCACTACCGCTTCGCCGTCACCGTTTCCTCTTGAAGCTGAGGTCCGTCATCGCCATGCGTCCCGTTACCCGAGCGCTCGCCGTGTCCATCAGCGGCGCGCTGCTCTTGGCAGCCGCGCCTGCTCCGACCGACGAGCTGCGTGGCTTCTCTGCCGAATCGGCCAAGGCCCAGCGCGAATGGGAGACCAAGTTCCGCGCCATCCCCTCCCCTGACTCGCTGCGCGAATACATGCGCCACCTGTCGGCGCGGCCGCATCACGTCGGCTCGCCGTACGACAAGGACAACGCCGAGTGGCTGCTCGCCAAGTTCAGGAGCTTCGGGCTGGACGCGCACATCGAAAGCTTCGACGTGCTGTTCCCCACGCCGAAAGAGCGCGTGGTCGAGCTCGTGGCGCCGACCAAATTCGTGGCGAAGCTCCAAGAGCCTGCCGTGCCCGGCGACCCGACCTCGAGCCAGCAGGCCGAGCAGCTCCCCACGTACAACGCGTACTCGATCGACGGCGACGTCACGGCACCGCTCGTGTATGTGAACTACGGCGTGCCCGCGGACTACGAGCAGCTCGACCGCATGGGCGTATCGGTAAAGGGCGCCATCGTGATCGCGCGCTACTTCGGATCGTGGCGCGGCATCAAGCCCAAAGTGGCCGCCGAGCATGGCGCCGTCGGCTGCATCATCTATTCCGATCCCCGCGACGACGGCTACGCGCAGGGCGACGTGTACCCGCAGGGCCCCTGGCGCCCCCGGGACGGCGTGCAGCGCGGCAGCGTCATGGACATGCCACTCTATCCGGGCGACCCGCTCACGCCCGGCGTCGGGGCCACGAAGGATGCGAAGCGCCTTGCCATCGCCGATGCGGCCACCATCACCAAGATCCCCGTCCTCCCCATCTCCTACGGCGACGCGCAGCCCCTGCTCGCAGCGCTGCAGGGACGCGTGGCTCCGCCCGAGTGGCGCGGCGCCCTTCCGGTCACCTACCACATCGGGCCCGGCCCCGCCCGCGTGCATCTGCGCGTCAAGTCGGATTGGAGCCTGAAGACGCTGAACGACGTGATCGCCCGCATCCCGGGCGCCACCACACCCGATGAGTGGGTGATTCGCGGCAATCACCACGACGCCTGGGTCAACGGCGCCCAAGACCCGATCTCCGGGTTGGTGCCGGAACTCGAAGAGGCGCGCGCGTACGGCCAGCTTCTCAAGCAGGGCTGGAAGCCGCGTCGCACGATCATCTACGCGGCCTGGGACGGTGAAGAACCCGCGCTGCTCGGCTCCACCGAATGGGTGGAAGCCCACGCCGACGAGCTGGCCACCAAGGCCGTCGCGTATCTCAACAGCGACACCAACGGCCGCGGCTACCTGAACGTGGGCGGCTCGCACTCGCTTGAGCGCTTCATCAACGACGTGGCGCGCGACATCGAGGACCCCGAGACCAAGCTCTCCGTCTGGAAGCGGGCGCAGCAGCGCGCCATCGCCGACGCGCCCACGGCCGAGGCGCGTCAGGACGTGCGCCAGCGGGCCGACCTGCGGATCGACGCGCTCGGCTCGGGGTCGGACTTCACACCGTTCCTGCAGCACATCGGCGTCGCGACCCTGAACCTGGGCTACGGCGGCGAGGATGGCGGCGGGATCTACCATTCGATTTACGACGATTTCCGGTGGTTCACGAGCTTCGACGACACGTCGTTCGTGTACGGCCGCGCCCTCGCGCAGACCGTCGGCACGGCGGTGATGCGGCTGGCCGACGCGGACGTGTTGCCCTTCCAGTTCACCGGCCTCGCCGAGACGGTCGCGCGCTACAAGAAGGAGGTCGAACAGCTCGCGAAGGACAAGCAGGACGATGCGCGCGAGCGCAACCGCGAGCTGGACGACGGCCTGTTCACCGCCACCAACGATCCACGCGAGCCGCTGCTCCCGCCCGCCCGCGAGGACGTGCCGCCGTACCTGAACTTCGCGCCGCTCGACAACGCCGCCGACGCGCTCACGCGCGCGGGCGACCGCTACGAGAAGGCGTTCACCGCCGCCCAGGCGAACGGCGGCGGCGCGCTCGCCCGCCCCACCGCGAAAGAAGTGAACGTGCTGTTGGTGCAGAGCGAGCGCGCCCTGACCAGCGCCGCCGGCCTGCCCCGCCGCCCCTGGTACCGCCACGAGATCTACGCCCCGGGCTTCTACACGGGCTACGGGGTCAAGACGCTCCCCGGGGTGCGCGAGGCCATCGAGCAGAAGAGCTGGGGGGAGGGCGATCAGCAGATCGCGGCGGTCGCGAAGGCGCTACAGGCGACGGCCGACGTCATCAACCGGGCGGCGGCCGAGCTCGAGAAGCTGGGTGCGTAGTCCCGCAACGAAACGGGGGACTGACCGGTGGGGGCTTGATGAAGGCCGCGACGGGTGATTAGCATCACTCCGCCCTCACACACTCGCTGCCAGCTATGCCGCTCCTATCCGTAGAAGGTGTCTCCAAGCGATTCAACGGAGTTACCGCGGTCGACAACGTCACGTTCGCTGTCGACCGCGGTCAGGTGGTGGGTTTCCTCGGCCCCAACGGCGCCGGCAAGTCCACCACGATGCGGATGATCACGCAGTACTACGAGCCCGACACGGGCCGCATCCAGCTGGACGGCGCGTCGCTGGTCGACGCGGGGCGCGAGGCCAAACGCCGCATCGGCTACCTGCCCGAGAACAACCCGTTATACGGTGACATGCTGGTGTGTGACTACCTCGCGTTCATCGCCGACCTGCGCGAGCTCGAGGGTGCCGTGCGCAATCAGTGGCTCGACGCCGCCGTGAGCGCCACGGGCATCGAGAGCGTGTATTACCGGCCCATTGCCGAGCTGTCGAAGGGATTCCGGCAGCGCGTCGGGCTGGCGCAGGCGATCCTGCACCGCCCCGACTTGCTCGTGCTGGACGAGCCGACGGAGGGGCTCGACCCGAACCAGCGCGTCGAGATGCGCCACCTGATCGCGACGCTCGGCCAGGATCGCACGGTGATCCTCTCCACCCACGTCTTGTCGGAAGTGCAGCACACCTGCTCGCGCCTGCTGATCATCAGCCGCGGCAAGATCGTGGCCGACGGCCCGGTGGAGCGTCTCATCCAGCAGGCCGAGGGAGCCATCGAAATAGCCGTCGAGGTCGCGGGCACCGGCGTCGCGGAGGCGCTCGGGAAGCTCCCCGGCGTGCGCCATGTCAGCCCGAGCCACGCGACCAGCGGCGGGCGCGTGGCGGTGACGCTCACGGCGGAGGGCTCGAGCGACCTGCGGCCCGAGATCTTCGGGCTCGCCAAGGCGCGCGGCTGGACCCTGTACGAGCTGCACCAGGAGGCGGGAAGCCTCGAGGACCTGTTCCAGCAACTCACCAGGAGCGCAGGGGAATGAACTTCAGGTCGATCTGGACCATCGCCCGTCGCGAGCTGAAGACGCTGTTCGACCAGCCGACGGCGTACATCCTGCTCGTGGTGTTCGCGGGGACCAACGCCTTCCTGTTCTTCCGCGAGATCGAGCTGTACAACGTCTCCTCGCTGCGGCCCATGCTCGACTTGCTCCCCTGGCTGCTGCTGTTTCTCGTTCCCGCGGTCACGATGCGGGCCGTGGCCGAGGATACGCGCGCGGGCACGCTCGAGGTGGTGCTGGCGCAGCCCATCACCGAGCTGGAGCTGCTCCTGGGGAAGTACCTCGGCCAGGTGCTGTTTCTGTTCATCGGGCTCGCGATCACCCTCACGCTGCCGCTCGGGCTGGCCCTCGGCACCGCGCCCGAGCTCGGCGTGGTCGTGGCCCAGTACATCGGCGCCGCCCTGCTCGCGGCCGGCCTCGCCGCGGTGGGCGTCTGGGCGTCGAGCGTGACGCCCAACCAGATCACGGCCTTCATCGTCGGCGTGTTCGTGATGTTCCTGCTGATCTTCGTGGGGCTCGATCAGCTGCTGGTGGGACTGCCCGCCCGCCTCGGCGCGATCGCGGGCGCCCTCGGCGTGCTGTCGCACTTCACGCAGATCGCCCGCGGCGTCATCGACCTGCGCGACGCCGTGTACTTTGTCACGCTCGCCGCGCTGTTCCTGGTGCTCGCCTACTTTGCGCTGCTGTCGCGCAAGCTCACCGCGCGCGGGGACCAGCTCAAGCGCCTGCGGCTCGGCACGGTCCTGCTCGCGGTCGCCGTGGTCGTCGTGAACCTGCTCGGCGGCAAGATCGGCGGCCGCATCGACCTGACGCCGGGGCACGCGTTCACGCTCGCGCCGGCCACCCGCAAAATGCTGCGCGACCTGCCCGATCTCGTGACGATCAAGCTGTTCGCGTCGAGCGCGCTGCCCAAAGAGATCGAGACGACCCGGCGCGATGTGGACGACCTGCTGCGGGACTACCGCGCCGCCGGCCGCGGGAGAGTGAAGGTCGTCGTCGCCGACCCCGGGACCGACAGCTCGGCCCGCCAGGACGCGCGCACCGCCGGCATTCCGCCCGTACAGTTCAACGTGCTGGGCCAGGGCGAGCTGCAGGTGAAGGACGGGTACCTCGGCATCGCGGTGCGCTATGCCGATCAGGCCAAGACCATCCCCTTCGTCCAGCAGACCAACGACCTCGAGTACCAGCTCACGTCCGACATCCGCTCTCTCACCCATCCGACGCGGTCCACCATCGCGTTCGGTGAGATCGGCGATCCCACGTCCGCGCGCGCGCAGCGCAGCTTCGAGTCGTTGCGCGAGCAGCTCGGCGCCATGTATACGGTCCGCTCCGTCCAGTTTACCGACTCGACGATCGCGCCGGACATTCGCGTCCTGGCGTTCGCCGGCACGCCCGACTCGCTGAAGAGCGCCGAGCTGGCTCGCTTCCAGGCGTTCCTGGACCGCGGCGGCAGCATGCTGCTGATGGCCAACGGCATGCAGCTCTCTCCTCAGGGGCCGTTCGCCACGTCCCGCAGCGTCGGCTGGAACGAGCTGCTCAAGCCGTACGGCATCGCGATCGCCTCCGACATGGTGTACGACCTGGCGTCGAACACGTCCGTGGGGCTCCCCGCGCAGTTCGGCCAGGTCCTCGTCCCTTATCCGTTCTGGCTGCGCGCGCTGAGCACGGGACGCTCCCCCGTGAACGCGGACGTCGGCGCAGTGCTGCTGCCGTGGGCGAGCCAGATCGATACGACCAAGGCCGCCGGGCGGGCAACGCCGCTGCTCGTCACGAGCCGTGCCGGAGGAGTCGAGGAGACGACCGCGTTCATCGATCCGACGGGGCGGCTGAGCCGCGACAGCCTGCGCTCGCGCATCATGGCGGTGCTCGCCGTGCCGCCCCCCTCGACGCCGCCCTCCGGCGCGGCGGCCGGCGCGACGCCGCGCGGCCGCGTGGTCGTGGTCGGAAGCGCGGATTTCGCGAGCGATCGGTTCGCGCGCAACTCGCCGGCGAACATCGTGTTCGTGCAGAACGCGATGGACTGGCTCGCGCAGGAAGACGACCTGATCACGATTCGTTCCAAGAACCGCGCGCCGCCGCCCCTGGTGTACACCAGTGCCGCGACGCGCGGCGTGGCCAAGTACGGCAATCTCATCGGCGTGCCGCTCCTGTTGATCGCGGCGGGCTTTGTGCGCCTGCTGCGCCGGCGCCGGACCACCCGCCGCACCTACACGCCGCACGCCGGCACGCGACCGCAGCCGCAGGACGGACGACGGACAACGGATGACCTGCAAGTCCAGGAAGTCCGATGAGCGCCACGCACCTCAAGTTCATCGCGCTCGGGCTGGCCGTTCTGTTGCTTTTGTGGGGCGGGAGCGAGCTGTTCTCGCGCGACTCCGACACCGTGACCGCGGCGTTCGCGCTCCCGGCGCTCGCGCAAGCGGACGTCGACTCGGTCTCCGTCATCAAGGGCGCGGATTCGATCGTGCTTACAAAACGGGCGTCGACGGGGTGGACGGTGAACGGCCAGCGGGCCGCGGCGGCAGGCGTGGCCGACCTGTTCCGCGCGCTCCGCGACAGCGAGCGCCCCGAGATCGTGGCGCAGGACTCCTCATCGTACGCGCGCCTCCAGGTGGACAGCGCCAGCGGCCGCTGGCTGCGGCTGTACCGCGGCGGGAAGCCCGCGCTCGCGCTGGTGTTCGGCGCCCGCGGCAGCGAGTACCAGAGCGTCTACCTGCACCGGCCGGGCGACGCCCATGTGTACCTGTGGCACGGCATCCTGGCCGGTCTGGTGGACCGGCGCGCCGACGACTGGCGCGACAAGCGGATCGCGACGCTCGAGCCGGACAGTATCGCGGCGCTCGACGTCACGCGCGGCAAAGACCACTACACCCTCCGGCGCGCGGGGAAGACGTGGAAGCTGGAGGGCGCGGCCCCCCCCCTCCCCCCCGCCCCCGATTCCGGCGCGGTCGCCCGTTACCTCGAGCGCCTCAAATCGATCACGGCGAGCGGGTTCGCGACGCCGAAGGAGGCCGACTCGACGCGCCGGGCACGCCCCGCGCGCCGCCTCACCGTGCGCGGCGGCCGCGGCGTGCTGGTGGCGCTCGCGTTCGACTCCACGCCCAGCGGCTATTTCGTGCGCCGTCTGTCCGGCAGCGGGAGGGCCGCGGAGGCGACGGTGTATCGCATGAACAACTGGGACGTGGACGGGTTGACCCCGACCAGCCAATCGCTCAAGCCAGCCGCCGCGCAACCGGCCGCGCCGGCGGCGACGAAACCGGCAACCAAGGCAGCGAAACGGCCGGCGAAGAAGTAGCTCAACCCCTTGGCTTGGCACAGCTTCCCGTCTATTTTGGGAGGCTCACATGGCGGACCTGTCGCTTTCGCGGAGCCAGCTGTTGCTCCTCGCGGGGACGGCCAACCGGCCCCTCGCCGAGGAGATGGCCAAGCACTTGGGACAGCCGCTGTGCGCGGTGACGATCCGGCGGTTCGCCGACGGGGAGATCTTCGTCAAGATCGACGAGAACGTGCGCGGCCGGGATGTGTTCATCATCCAGCCGACCAACCCCCCGGCGGAGAATTACCTGGAGCTGCTGTTCCTGATCGACGCGGCGCGCCGGGCCAGTGCGGCGCGCACCACGGCCGTACTGCCGTACTTCGGATACGCGCGTCAGGATCGCAAGGACCAGCCGCGCGTGGCGATCAGCGCCAAGCTGATGGCGAATCTGATCACCCACGCGGGCGCTGATCGCGTGCTGGGAATGGACTTTCATTCTCACCAGCTGCAGGGGTTCTTCGATATCCCCGTGGACCACCTGTACGCAGCGCCGGTGTTCGTGAGCTACTTCCGGCAGAAGTCGCTGCACGATCCGGTGGTGGTGGCGCCCGATGTCGGGTCCGCCAAGATGGCGCGGGGCTTCGCCAAACGGCTGAACGCGTCGCTCGCTATCATCGACAAGCGGCGGCCCTCGGCGAACGTGGCGGAGGTCGTGAACGTGGTCGGCGACGTGGCCGACAAGGACTGCCTCATCCCCGACGACATGATCGACACGGCGGGGACGATCACCGAGGCGGCCGCCGCGCTGAGCCGCCTGGGCGCACGCAAGATCTACGCGTTCGCCACCCACGCGCTGCTCTCGGGCCCCGCGGTGGAGCGGTTGCGCGGCTCGTGCCTCGACGAGGTGGTGGTGGCGAACACCATCCGGATTCCCGAGGATCGGATGTACGAGCGGTTGAAGGTGCTGTCGATCGCGGGGCTGATGGCGAAGGCGATCGGATATGAGCACTCGAACCAGTCGGTGAGCTCGCTCTTCGATTGAACGGACAACGGAAAACGGACGACGGATAACGTATGGCTCAAACAGTCTCCCTCACGGCCAGCCCCCGGCAGACCTCCGGCAAGGGCGGCGCCCGTCAGTCCCGCTTCCGCGGCAAGGTGCCCGCGGTGATCTACGGGCACGGGCGCCCCACGCAGTCGCTGGAAGTCGAGGCGAAGGCGCTGGAAAAGGCGCTCACCGGCATCGAGCCCGCGAGCACCATCATCGACCTCACGGTCGAGGGCAAGACCGCGAAGACGCTGATCCGCGAGATCCAGCGCCACCCGCTCCGTCCCGACATCATCCACGTGGACTTCTACGAGATCCACGCGACGGAGAAGGTCAAGCTCAAGGTCCCCGTGCACCTGGTGGGGAGCCCGGATGGCGTCCGCAACGCCGGCGGGGTGCTCGACCAGGTCACGCGCGAGGTGGAAATCGAGGTACTGCCCGCGAACATCCCGGATCGGGTGGAGCTCGACGTCACTGCCCTCAAGATCGGCGACTCGCTGCACGTGCGCGATCTCACCATCGCGAACGCCAAGCTCCTCACTGAGGCGGACCTCACCATCGCGACGGTCGTGCCGCCGCGCGCGGAAGAAGTCGCCACGCCGACCGCGGAGGCCGCCACTGAGGCCGCCGAGCCCGAGCTGATCCGCAAGGTTCGCGAGGGCGAGGAAGGCGAGGGCGAAGCCGCGACCGAAGGTGCGGGCGGCGCGCCCGCCAAGCCCGAGGCCAAGGGGGTGGCTGGCGGCGCGGCGCCCGCCAAGGGCGAAAAGACCGACAAGGCAGAGAAACCCAAGGGCGGCAAAGAGAGCTGATCCTTGCGCGCCGTCGTGGGCCTCGGCAACCCGGGGCCAGAGTACGCGGCGACGCGGCACAACGCGGGCTTCTGGCTGGCCGATGCGCTCGTCGCGCACTGGGGGTTTCCCCCTTTTCGCCGCGGCGAGCGCGCTCGTTTTACCCAGGGTGAAGCCGCCGGCATCGCCGTGCGGCTGCTGAAGCCTACCACCTCCATGAACCGCAGCGGGGCGGCGCTCGCCTCGCTGCGCGCCGATCCCGCCTTCCACCCCGCGACCGACCTGCTCATCGTGGTGGACGATTTCCAGATCCCCATCGGCACGTTCCGGTTGCGGGCCGAGGGGTCGTCGGGCGGGCACAACGGCCTGAAGAGCATCGAAGGCGCGCTGCAGTCGCAGGCCTACCCGCGGCTGCGAATCGGCGTGGGACCCCTTCCGGACGGCGTGGGCGACTGGGCGGACTACGTCCTCGCCCCGTTCGACGCCGAGCAGGCGGAACAGTTGGAGGCCCTGCGACCCCGGCTGATCGACGAGGTCGAGAAATGGCTGCGCACCTGACATGCTCCGCCTCGGCATCGTCGGCCTCCCGAACGTGGGAAAGTCCACGCTCTTCAACGCCCTCACCTCCTCCAAGGCCGCGGCGGCGGAGAACTATCCGTTCTGCACCGTGGAGCCGAACGTGGGCGTCGTGGAGGTCCCCGACCCGCGACTCGACCGGCTGAACGAGCTCGTGAAGCCCAAGAAAAAAGTCCCCGCCGTCGTCGAGTTCGTGGACATCGCGGGCCTCGTGAAGGGCGCGTCCCAGGGCGAGGGGCTCGGCAACCAGTTCCTGTCGCACATCCGCGAGGTCGACGCCGTCGTGCACGTGATCCGCGCCTTCCACGACCCCGACGTTGTGCACGTGATGGGGCCCGTGGACCCCGTACGGGACCACGACGTGATCACCAGTGAGCTCGCGCTCGCGGATCTGGCGGTGGTCGAGCGGCGCCTCGAGAAGACGCGCAAGACCGCGCGCGCGGGCGACAAGGACGCCCAGGTCGAGCTGGCGGTGTTGGAGCGCGTGATCGCCGAGCTCAATGCCGGACGCGGCGCGCGCGAGGCCGGGGAGAGCGACGAGGCGGTGCGCTTCCTGCGCCAGCTTGGACTGCTCACCGCCAAGCCGATTCTCTACGCCGCGAATGTCGACGAGGACGACCTGGCCACCGGAAGGGGCCCTGGGCTCGATCAGCTCCGCGCCGCGGTGCAGGCCCACCACGAGGAAGCGGAGGTCGTCCTGTTCTCGGCGAAGTTCGAGGCGGAGCTCGCGGAGCTGGCGGGCGACGAGCGGCGTGAATATCTCGCGAGCGCGGGCGTGACCGAGCCGGGGCTGGATCGGCTGATCCACGCAGGCTACCACTTGCTGGGCCTGCAGACGTTCTTCACCGTGGGGGAGAACGAAGTGCGCGCCTGGACCATGCACCGCAGCGACACCGCGTTCGCCGCCGCGGGAGAGATCCACTCCGACTTCCAGCGCGGGTTCATCCGTGCCGAAACGGTCGCGTATGACGATTTCGTGCGTGTCGGGTCGTACAAGGCCGCGCGGGAGCACGGCCTGGTGCGCAGCGAGGGGCGAGATTACCTAGTGAAAGACGGGGATATTCTGCTGTTTCGCTTCAACGTCTAGGAGCGTGCTGGCCTCAGGGCCCGGACGCCGGCTGTGGTGTCGGGGCTCCCGCGAGCTGAACCTGCTGCTGCACCATGTCCCGGCTGATCCACACTACCCGATCGCCGCACATGATGGCATCCACCGGATACGGCTGACGGGCGAACGACACCGCGTCCGAGGTGGCCACCTGTGTCCCGGGGAACAGGTACCAGCAGCGCTCCCCGGTGGGATGACTGTGGATCATTCCCACCGTGCCCGCCCAGCCGGCATCCTCGCAGTTCTGCCGCGGCACCACGGTCGTTCTCGTAGACTGGCGCGGATCGACGTCGGCCGGCGCGATGCGGCTCACTATCACCGCGTTGCCGTGGACCTCGCCAATCATGCAGCCGATGAACTCGGTCGGAAACGACTTATAGGAAAGCGTGAGATAGCGACGCGCCTGGTCGGACAGCACCAGCGCGCGGGCGTGACCGGGCCGCACGGTCCCGGCCTCGCGCAGACGCGCGGGCTCCGGCTGCATCGCGAGCAGGACCATCACGCCGGCTACCGATGCCGCCGTGCGCGCGACGCGCCCCACCGGCCAGAAACCACGTAGCTCCATTCGAACCCACCTCGTGCCTATCCCCATACGCCCGCCTAACGGGCAAGAGCAGTGCCACTACCTGCCTGCGGGGCCGCACGCGCCGCCAAGTCATTGTTTACAAGGATGACTAACACCCGCCTGACGTATCGTGATGACCATCACATTGCGTCGCGACCGCCTCAAAAACCGCGTGCATGTCGCACCGCCCCGTGAGGCGAGTCACGCCGCGCCCGCGTCCTTCCGCACACCGCGTCACCCATCTATCTTTCCGCCCGCTCGACAGAATCCCCTACTCGGCGCCGCACCAGCGCCGGGTCGCCTATGACCAAAGGGAGGTGGCATGGCTCGGCGCTACGAGACCGTCTACATCTTTGATCCCGCCTTGGAAGAGCCCGCGATCGGCGAAAAGCTGGAGCGATTTCACGCGCTGCTGACCAAGGACGGCCAGGGCACCGTCAGCAACGTCGCCCAGTGGGGCAAACGTTCCCTCGCGTTCCCCATCAAGAAAAAGGATACCGGCTATTACGTGGTCGCCCAGTTCGAGACCGCGGCGCGCTTGCTGCCTGAGTACGAGCGGGCGGTGAAGCTCGACGAGGGCGTGCTGCGCTTTCTCGTCGTCGTATCGGAAGGCCTGCCAGCCAAACCGGAGGCCGCGCCCGCGGTGATCGCCGCCGACGTTGCCGACGAGCTCGAGGAGGATGAGCCATGAGACGGCCCGCCAAGACGTGCCCTGTCTGCGAGTCCGGGGTGCGCGTCCTCGACTACAAGGACGACCGCACGCTCGGCCGCTTTCTCACCGAGCGCGGCAAGATCCTCCCGAGCCGGTTGTCGGGCATGTGCGCCCGGCATCAGCGCCAGCTCGCGACCGCGATCAAGCGGGCGCGGCAACTGGCGCTGCTTCCCTACATCAAGGGATACGTCGGCTGACGGGGGGCGCGGGGGGCGCGTGGGGCCGTTGGCTCAGCCTCGTGGCGCTGTCATTCGCCGGGTTGCTGGTCGCGAACCGGCCGGCGTCCCGAGCCGATTGGCTGTCGGCCATCGTGGCCGCGACCGTAGGCGTCGCGCTGCTCCTTGGCCCCACGGCCGGACTGCTCGACGCGCTCGGCCGCGCCTCGGTGGTGCTGGTCGCCGCGGCATTCACGACGTGCGTCAAGCTCCGGGATGGCTCGGTCTCGTTTTGGCCGCTCGCCTCGCGGGCGTGCCGGTACGCCGCCGCAGCCCTCGCCGTGCTGGGCCCGGTGACGGCGGGAGCAGGGGTGTGGCAGGAGATCCAATGGGAGGCGACCCGCGACGCGAGCGCGCTGGCGCGGGGCGTGATCCAGGTGGCGCCCGGTCTCTACCCGGCGTTCGAGCCCGCGGTGCGCCTCATCGCGCTCGCCTGGCCGCTGTGGTTCGTCCTCGAAGCCCTCATCGCGATGGCGCTCGCCCGGCGCGCCGGCGCCCTCGTGGCGCGTCGCGCGGAACTCACCTCGTAAGGAACAGACCATGGAAGTGATCCTGCGGGAAGCGGTGCAGCACCTCGGCAATGCAGGCGATGTGGTGAAGGTGAAGGATGGCTACGCCCGCAACTACCTCCTGCCGAAGGGGCTCGCCTATCCGGCGACCGAGGCGAATAAGAAGAAGATCGCCTTCGAGGCGGAGCGGATCGCCAAGCAGCGGGCGGCGGAGAAAGGAGTGGCGGAAACCGAGGCCACGCGCATCGCCGCCGTGCACCTGACGTTCACCGTCAAAGTCGGTGAGGAAGACAAGCTGTACGGCTCCATCACGGCGAGCGACGTGCAGCGCAAGCTCGAGGAGCTCGGGATCCACGTCGACAAGCGCCGCGTCGACCTGGCGGAGCCGATCCGCGATCTCGGCGACTTTCGCGTCGGCATCAAGCTGCATCCGGACGTTCGTCCGGAGATTCAGGTCAGCGTCGTCAAGGAGTAGCGGGGGGGGCGCGTGGCAGCGGGCATCGGCATCGCCTACGTCGACGGTCCCCGGCTGAGCCGTTCCCTGCTCGCGGCCGCTGATTGGGTGGCGGCGGGGCGCGACGTCGAAACCGGCGATCTCCTGAAAGCGCATGTCCATACCGACACGCCCGACGCGGTGTTCACGCTGGCGGCGAGCTGGGGTGCCGTGGAGTCGACCAAGGGGTGGCTGGGCTCCACGCTCAACATCAAGCCTATCCTGTCCATATCTGTCGAGGGGCTGGTGGAGCCGGTGGCCCGGAGCCGGGGGACGGCAGCGGCCCGTCGCCGCCTGCTCGACCGGCTGGACGCCGCGCTCGCCGGCCGGCCGCGGGAGCTGCGGCTCGGCGTGGCGCACGCCGACTGCGTGGTGGCGCCGATTACGCCGGTGATCGCCGCGCACGCCGGCGTCGGCGCGTGGGGCGTGTTTTGTCAAGTTGAAGACGGGAACAAACCGGTCGCCGACACGCTATGAGTTCCAGGCGGAGCGGGCGCCCGGCAGGGCGTCCCGGCGACGAAGCGCTGGCAGCGCTGCAGCTCGTGACGGCGGCGCTCGTCGACCGCAAGGCGATCGACCTGATCGTGCTGGACCTGCGGGGACTGACCGCCGCGGCGGACTACTTCGTGATCGTGTCGGGCACGTCCGACACGCACGTGCGGGGAATGGCGGAACACCTGATGACCGCGCTCGAGCCGCGCGGCGTCGTTCCACATCACGTGGAAGGCCTGGCGCAAGGGCGGTGGGTGCTGCTCGACTACGTGGATTTCGTGGTGCACGTTTTTCATCCGGAGTTGCGGGAGTTCTACCAGCTGGAGCGCCTGTGGGGCGACGCCCCGGTGCTCGCGGCGGGCGCACCTGACGGCGGGTCGAAAGGATGAGGTCCATGCGGCGTATCGGGGGAATCGCGGCGGCGCTCGTGCTGTGCGGCGCGGCGCCGCTCGCGGCGCAGTACTTCGGCAGGAACAAGGTCCAGTACCAGTCCGGCGACTTCCGGATCATTGAGTCCGAGGCCGTCGAGAGTTACTCTGATCCGGCCGAGCGCGCGGCCTCGCTTGACGCCGCCCGCATGGCCGAGCGCTGGTACGCCCGGCTGTCCCGCGTCCTCCACCATCAGTTCCTGGGCCGCAAGCCCATCATCATCTACGCGTCGCAGTCGGACTTCCAGCAGACCAACACGGCGCCCGACGAGCAGCCCGAAGGCGTCGTGGCGTTCACGGAGCCGTTCAAACACCGCATGGTCATTCCCTTCACCGGCTCGTACGCGGACTTCGAGCACGTGATGGGACACGAGATGGTGCACCAGTTCCAGTTCGACGTGTTCAGCCGCGGCCGCATCGGTGCCGGGATCCAGACCATCGTCAACGTCAACCCGCCGCTGTGGTTCATGGAAGGAATGGCGGAGTACCTCTCGCTGGGGCCGATCGACACGCACACCGCCATGACGCTGCGCGACGCCGCCGTGGAAGGCCATCTGCCCACGATCGAAGAGCTGACGTACGGCGACATCTTCCCCTACTACTTCGGCCACGCGCTGTGGGCGTACATCGGCGAGAAGTGGGGCGACGAAGCCGTCGGCCAGATTCTCCAGGCATCGGTGTCAGCCGGCATCGAGGGCGCGTTCAAGCGCGTGCTCGGCATCTCGCTCGACGACCTGTCGCACGAGTGGCGCGACGCCGTCCAGACGACCTATCTGCCGCAGCTCGCCGATCACTACCGGGCCCGCCGCATCGCGGAGCCGCTGCTCACCCGCAAGCGCTCCGACGGCACCCTGCACCTCGGGCCAGCGCTTACCCCCGACGGGCGCCAGATCGCGTATTTCAGCGAGAAGAACTCGTTCTTCGTCGACCTCTACCTCGCCGACGCCGAGACGGGCAAGGTGCTGCGGCGGCTGGTGAAGTCCTCGTGGTCGAGCAACTACGAGAGCCTGCGGTTCATCAATTCGGCGGGCGCCTTCTCACCCGACGGGCGCTACTTCGCGATCGCCGCGAAGCACCGGGATCGCGACGACCTGGTGATCCTCGACGTCAAGAAAGACGAGGAGGTGCGCCGCATTTCCGTCCCGCTCAACGGGCTCACCACGCCGGCCTGGTCGCCCGACGGTAAGCGCATCGTGTTCACCGGCTATGATGGCGGCATCACGGACCTGTTCGTCGTGAACGCGGACGGCAGCGATCTGCATCGCCTCACCAACGACAAGTACGCCGACCTCCAGCCGGCGTGGTCCCCCGATGGCAAGACGATCGCCTTCGCCACCGACCGCGGCCCGGTCACGGACTTCACCACCCTGAAGTTCGGAAACATGCGGATTGCGCTGTACCATCTGGACAATGGTACGATCGACGTACTCCGTCACATGGAAGACGGCAAGAGCATCGACCCGGTGTGGGCGCCGGACGGCAAGTCGATCGCGTTCGTGTCCGATCGCAGCGGCATCAGCAACGTCTTCCTGTACGACTTGAGCGACTCGGACGTCTACCAGCTGACCGACGTCTACACGGGGGTCTCGGGTATCACGCCCCTCTCGCCCTGCCTCTCGTGGGCGCATGAGGCTGACCGGCTCGCCTTCGCCTATTACGAGGAAGGCGAGTTCAACGTGTATGCCGTGGACAACCCGCGCTCCCTGAAACGGCAGCCGTACGTGCCGCCGGCGAACAAGCCGGTGAACTCGCTGCTCGCCGCCGAGCGCCGCGTCACGGCTGGCCCGACGAGCGCGCAGGCCGCGGCGCCGACGCCCGCCGCCTCCGACGTGCGAGCCGGCAGCTCGGTGTACCGCACGACCTCCGGCTTCCGTCCGTCCAGCAGCGCGCCGCAGAAGGGCGACTCGGGCGCAGCGGCTCCGGTCTCCGTAGTCGCGCTGCTCGACTCCTCGCCAGCCCTGCCGGATACGAGCGAGTTCACGTTCAAGCCGTACCACACGCGCTATACGCCGGACTACATCGCGCGCCCGACCGTGGGATACGAGCGCAACAACTTCGGGCGTGGTTTCTTCGGCGGCACCGCGATCTCGCTGTCGGACATCCTCGGCAACCACACCATGGTATTCTCGGGCTCCGTGAACGGCCGGCTCGCCGAGGCACAGGTGCTCGCAGCGTACATCAACCAGGCGCACCGGCTGAACTGGGCGTTCGGTGGCTCACAGTCGCCCCTGTATTTCTACCTGCCGACCACCGTGCAGCCGAACCCGGCCGACTCCTCGGGGCAGACGTTCATCCTCACGCCCCGGCTCGAGCGCTTCGTCATCCGCGACGTGTTCGCCGCGGGGTACTACCCGTTCAATCGGTTCACGCGGGTCGAGTTCGGCGGGCATTTCTCGAACATCACGCAGGACACGCTGCGGCAGGACTACCTCGTCGATCAGTTCGGTGATGTGCTCGGGATCAACGATCCGGTCACGGGCAGCGGGCCTTCGGTCACGTATTACGGACCCGAGGTCGCGCTGGTGCACGACAACTCGTTGTTCGGGTTCGTCGGCCCGTTCGCCGGCGCCCGTTCCCGATTCGAGCTGTCTCCCAGCTGGGGCAACTGGCGCTTCACCGCGGGACTCGCCGACTGGCGGCGCTACTTCTTCGCGCGGCCGTTCACCCTCGCGGTGCGCGGGCTGTTCTTCGGTCGCTTCGGCCGCGACGCCGATCTGTTCCCGCAATTCCTGGGGCAAACCGACCTGCTGCGCGGCTATACGGCCGGATCGCTGATCAATAACGAGTGCGTCAAACCCGGCAACACCACCACAACCGGACAAACCGGCTGCCAGGAGCTCGATCAACTCATCGGCTCGCGCATCGCGGTGGGCAGCGTCGAGCTGCGCTTCCCGCTCACGCGCAGCCTGGTGCTCGGCTTCCTCCCGGTGGGGCTGCCGCCGATCGAGGGCGCGCTGTTCTACGACATCGGGCTGGCCTGGAACTCCGATTCGCGCATCGTGTGGAATCGGGCGTCGGATGCGAATTTTGAAACGGTGCGGAAGCCCCTCAGAAGCTGGGGCGGCTCGCTCCGCGTGAACGTGCTGGGGTTTGTGGTGCTGCGGATCGACTACACCAAGCCCTTGGATCGCCCCGAGCACCCCAGCCCCTATTGGACGCTGAGTGTGGGACCGACGTTCTAACTCCGCACCGCTAAAACACTTGTCCTGGCCTCGCCGGTTGTCTATTTTGTCCGGCGAGGCCATTTGCTAACGCGCCAAGCGTACCTCCTGCTTGCCAGCCTGGCGCTCTGGGGCTGTCGGTCCCGGGCGCCCGCCGCTGCCTCGTCGCAACCGTCTGGAAAATCAACAGTTAGCAAAGCCGCAGTCAGCAAGGCCGCCGCCGGGGCGGCGCGCACGGGGGGCGTGGCCATCCGCATCCCCACCAAGGGCGGCTCGCCGCGGGTGTATCGCGTCCCCGGCTTGGTCGAGCTTCCGAACGCGATCCGCGGACGGCTCCCACCCGTCACCCGGGTCGTCGGGCTGGACGTCGAGGCGGAGTTCCTCTACGTGACGACCGCCACACGGGACACGACCAAGAAGAACCCGCGTGCCAAGAAAGAAGTGAAGGACACGGCCCCCCCCGCGAGCGACGTGCTCGCACTCGACCTGGGGAGTGCCCGCGTCGACACCGTCGCGAGCGGCATCCAGGAAGCGACCCTTGGACCGGACGGCACGCTGTACACGATAGACGCGAAGCGACGCGTCAC
This sequence comes from uncultured bacterium, assembly GCA_965653495.1. Lineage (GTDB taxonomy): Bacteria > Gemmatimonadota > Gemmatimonadetes > Gemmatimonadales > GWC2-71-9 > AG41. The sequence goes on from CBFHAJ010000028.1 coordinate 26,182, forward strand.
GTCGGTCGCGCGACGAGTGCGGGTCGCGTGGCCACAGCCGCTGCCGGAAATGCCGGTGCAGCTGTTCGGTGCCGCCGATCAGCGGCTCGTCGCGGCCGATCCTCCCAAGCTCATCACCGCGGCCGCCGACCAGCCCGCGACGAGCCGGCCGATCCCGGCGGGCAGCGACGTGGCGGCGACGCGCTGGGGCGACCTGGTCGCCGTGGCGACCGACTCGGGTGTCGTGCTCATGGACCCGCTGGGGCGCGGAGAGGCCACGTTCGTGGCCCTGAGCGACCACCCGCGCGCGCTGGTGTTCTCGCCTTCAGGCCACCGCATTTACGTCGCGCGCCGCACGGAGCCGGGGCTCGCGGCGATCGATCGCTACGATCGCGAGGAGATCGACGGCATCGCGCTGCCGCTGCCGGCGACGACGATCCGGCTCGACCCGCTGGGCCGCTGGCTGCTGGCGCAACCGAACGCCGCTGACTCGGTGTGGGTCGTGGATCTGCCGGTGAAACGACTGGTGGGCACGGTGGCGAGCGCGTGGCGCGTCGACTTGCCCGCCATCGGGCCGGAGGGGACGCTGCTGGTGCGCCGCGGTGACGACATCGTCGCGTACCGTCCCGACTCACTGGTGGAAGGGGGGCGCGTGAAGGGTGGCGGAACCGATCTGTGGATGCTGACCGCGTGGCGCCCGCGAGGGGGAGGATACCGCGGTGCCTTCGCCGACGCGGACGCCACGCCGACGGCGGATCAGGGCGCCGCAACCGACACGGCCGGGCCCGAGGGCCCGCTGTACGTCCAGGTCTCGACGTCGCAGAACGAGGCCTGGTCGACGGAGATGGCGCAGCAGCTGACGCGCGCCGGTCTGGCCGCGCGCGTGCTGCAGCCCAAGAACCCGGACGACGGCTACCGCGTGGTGCTCGGGCCTTACCCGACGCGCGCCGGCGCCGAGGCCATCGGCCGCAAGCTCGGCCGCCCGTTCTGGATCTATCAGCCGGCCCAGTGAGCGGCCGCCCGCTGCCGCGCTCGCGGCTCGACGCCCTCATCCCGTCGCTCATGGCCGGACAAGCGCTCGTGTCGCTGGTGCCGGCGACGGGAGATCTGACCTGGGCCGCCGGCGCAGCGTGGGATGTGGCGCGCGCTGCGGCCCAGGGGAATCGCCGCGTGGCGCTCGTCGATCTCTGGCTCGAGCATCCGACGCTGCACGAGGTCGCGGGCCTCACCCCCTCCGAAGGAATCGTGGACGCCTTCGAGTACGATGTGTCGCTCACCAAGGCGGCCCACGAAGTGGACCACGTGTTCTTCATCGCTGCCGGCACGGTCACCGCGCACGCGGGCGATCTGTTCGCGAATCCCCGCTGGAAGAAGCTGCACGGCGGCTTCCGTTCCGAGGATGCGCTTCTGCTGCTGTACCTGTCGGCGGGCGCGCTGGCGCGATTGTCGACCGTTCCCGATGGCCTGATCGTGCTCTCCCCCGACGGCTACGAGCCGGAGTCGTCGATCGGTCAGGGGATCACGGCGGCAATGGAACGCGGCGTGCCGCTGCTCGGCGTGGTGCGTGAGCGCTGGACTGGCGGAGCCGTGGCGCCCCCGCCGGGTCGCATCTCGGCGGCCGTGCAGCCCGCGGCACAGCGGCGCCGCGCGCGTCCCGTGGTGGTGGCCGTCACGCTCGCGGCAGGGGCGGCCGGAGGCTGGGGTCTGCTGGCGCGCGGCGCCGAGCAGCGGATCGCGCCGGTAGCGCCCTCCCCTCCACACGCCGCGCCGAAGCCGCGCTCGGCCGCTAACGTGCCACAGCCCCGGGTCGATACCATGTCGTGGGCCGTGCAACTCGCGGCGTACGCGCGCCTGGACCGCGCCCTGGCGCTGGCCGACCGCCTCAATGCCGATGCCATCACGCCGTTCATCACCCCGGTCACCACCGGTGCCCGGCGCGGCGGCAGCGTCTGGTACCGCGTGCTGGCGGGAGGCTACAAGACCCGGGATTCCGCGGTGGCGGTGCGCGCCCGTCTGTGGGAGCACGGGCTGGCGCCGCGCGGCCAGGGCGACGTGTTGCGCGCGCCGTACTCGTACGCGCTGAGCGGCACGCCGACGGCGGACGACCTGCGGGCCCGCGGTATTCCGGCGCTGGTGCGCGGCGGCGACGGCCGCTGGCTGGTAGGCGCATTCGAGACTCCCGATCAGGCCACCGTGCTCGAAAACCGGCTCAAGCGCGCCGGCGTTCACGCCACGCTCGTCACCCGGACGAGGACCACTCCATGAGATTGACCCGGCTCGAATTGTCGGGCTTCAAGTCGTTCGCGGGTGCGGTCGAGCTGCCGTTCGACACGGGCGTGACCGCGATCGTCGGACCGAACGGCTGCGGCAAGTCCAACATCTCCGACGCCGTGCGCTGGGTGCTGGGCGAGCAGTCGCCGCGGCTGCTGCGCGGCGGCAAGATGGAAGACGTGATCTTCCAGGGGTCGACCGGACGGCGTCCGGTGAACGTGGCCGAAGTGTCCCTCGTGTTCGACAACGCCGACGGCACGCTGCCGATCGCCTATCAGGAAGTCCTCGTCACGCGGCGTCTTTCCCGCTCGGGCCAGAGTGAATACCTGCTGAATCGCTCGCCGGTGCGACTCCGGGACATCCAGGACCTGCTGCGCGGCACCGGACTGGGAGCCGACGCCGCCGTGGTGATGGAGGCGAAGATGATCGAGGCGCTGCTCTCGGAGAAAGCCGAAGAGCGGCGCGCGCTGTTCGAGGAGGCGGCCGGCATCGGCCTGTACCGCGACCGCAAGACGAGCACGGAGCGGCGGCTGGAGGAGACGGCGGCCGACCTCGCGCGGCTGGAGGACCTGGTGAGCGAGGTCCAGACGCAGGTGCGCAGCCTGGCGCGCCAGCGCGGCAAGGCGGAGCGCTACGAGAAGATGATCGCCGAGCGCTTCGGCATCGCCCTCACGCTGGTGCGGCGCGAGCTGGAAGACTTCGACCTGGTGCTGGGGCGGCTGGGCCAGCGCGCGGAGCAGCTCGCCGCCGCGCTCCCCGCCGAGCGCGCCCGGCTCGCGGAAGCGGAGCACGGGCGCGAAGCCCAGGGACAGGCGCGGCACACCGCCGAAGCGCGGCGCACCGACGTAGAGCGGCGCCTCAGTGAGGCCAAGCTCGAGGTGGGGCGGCTCGAGGGCGACCTCGCGCTCGCCGCCGAGCGATTGCGCAATGCCGGGCAGCGGCGCGCGACGGCGGGCCAGCGGCGGGAGCAGGAAGAGGGACGAGCAGTCCAGACGGAGCGTGAGCGCGCGGCGGCCGCGGCGGAATGCGCGGCGGCGG
>CBFHAJ010000029.1:0-29122 GCA_965653495.1 uncultured bacterium
CCGACGTCGGGAAAGCGCTGCAGCGCCTTGGGGACCATCCAGCTGATCCCGTGCCGCGTCGCGGCGGCCTGCACGCGGCGCAGCAGGTCGAGCATGGCCGCGGCGCGCGCCCGCTCCGCGCCCGCCGCGCTCACGAAGTCGCGCGGTGCCCGCACGCCGAGCGTGCCGAGCCGGGTGGCGAGACGAGCCAGCACGGCGTGGCCGGCGGCGAGCCTCGTGAGCAGGAGCCACTCCCCACGATCGAGCGCGGGGCAGGTCGAAGCGCCGGTCAGGAGTTCGAGCGCGACCTTCCCGAGCCGTTCCTCGCGGGTCAATGGAGCGGCGTTCATGGCGCGAGAGGCGAGAGGGCGACGCCGGCACGCGCTGGCGCCGCGCGGTCCGCGGATGCGGGAGGGGCCCCATCGCGGAGCAGCTCGGCGAGCCGTGCGCCCGTGCGGCCCATGTCGAACAGCTGCTCGGCGCGGCGGCGTGCCCCGTCCGCGAAGGTCCGCTGCAGCGGGGCGTCGCTCAGCACGGTGACGATCGCGTCTGCCAGCGCGCCCACGTCCCGCGGCGGGACCAGCACGCCGCACCGCCCGTCATCGAGCGCGTCCGGAATGCCCGCGACGCGCGACGCGATCACCGGCGTGCCGAGTGCCATCGCCTCCCGTATCACGTTGGGGAGCCCGTCCCCCAGCCGATCCGAAGGATGGACCAGCACCGTCGACTGGCTGATGGCGGCGAGTGCTTCGTCGACCGTGACCCAGCCGCGGAACGTCACGATGGGAGCGATCCTCAGGGTGCGCGCCAGCTGCTCGAGCCGCGCGCGTTCGGGGCCGTCGCCGACGAGCTCCAGCTCCACCGGGACACCGCGACCCGCCAGTTCACGCACGGCGCGCAACAGGATGGCGAAACCCTTGTCGCGCGCGAGCCGGCCGACGGCAATGAGTCGGTTGGGGGGCCGGCCCCCGGGCGGAGGACGGTACGGCAAGCCGGCGAGATCGAGCCCGTGGTAGCACACGTGCATCTTGGGGATGAGTCGGTCGGCGATCGACGCGTAGCGATCCAGAATGAAGGCGCGATTGAACGCGCAGCACGTGATGATCGTGTCCGCGTATGCGAGCTTCTGGCGCAGATAGGCGGGCCTGAAGTAGAGGTCCGTGCCGGCGTGCAGCCAGATGGAGAAGGGGACGCGCCGCTGCAGCTGACGATGGAACAGATAGGCGCAGGTACCGGCGAAGTTGCCCCAGTACGCGAGCACGTGGTCGAACTGATCCGGGAAGCGGTGCGCCGCCGCCCACGCCTTGGGGAGCACATACGCAGTCTTCGCGAGGGTCACCGGCCCATAGCGCGCGGCCGCCGCGGTCACGGCGACGGCGTCGCGCACGAACCGCGCGCCGCGCCCGCTCGTGGGGAGGCGGGTCAGTCCCGCTCGCACGCCGATGTGATGGATGCGGTCGCGCGGCAATACGCTCGGCCCGAGCAGCGGCTGCGCGTATCGCCACAGCGACTCGTCTAGTGGATGAATCGCGAACACGTCGAGGGTCACGCCCGCGTCGATGAGCGCGCGCATGTCACGCTCGAAGAACGTGGCTACGCGTGCCGGATACTTGCTCGTGAAGACAGCGAGTCTCACTCGGTGTCTGTCGCCTCGCACAGGATGACCGTTGCAGAGCAGGACCCGTGCGGGCGGGAGGCAAGGGTTAACGGCATGAGACGGCGTTAGTTAGCTGTATTTGGGGTCCTTTGCTGACGGTCCGCTGTGGCAGCTGCGTTACAGCTGCGCGTGCTCGTCGCCACGGGCCCCGCAATCGTTTCCTGCTGCAACGGCGTCGCTGGTGCTTCGGGGGATTTTCGGCAGTTTGTCGGCGCTGTGGGACAAGCGCAGCGGCGACCCATGATGTGCGTCACGGACTGGCCCCGCACGCACGCCTACCTTCGGCTCCGCACGCTGCTCAGAGCAAAGCCGTCGAAAGGCGGCGACGCAGAGCCACGGGGCTAACGCGGTCGATCCGCACCGCTATGCTCGCCGGGCCGCCAGCGATCCGATACGGGTCGACCATGGCGGCCCGGTCCTTTTTTCTCCCCTTGGAGAGGCGTGCCCCATGACGTTCATGCACAAGCTGGCGCACCGGTTGGCCCGGCTCAAAGACCTGAAGCTGCTCGCCGCACTGCTGGCCTTCGTGGCCATCGACAGTTGCGAGCGACCCATCCAGACCGGTCCCACCTCTACCATCGCGCAGTTCACTGTTTCCCCCAGCAACATCACTCTCCAGCCGAACCAGACTCAGGACTTCACCGCCGTCGCGTTCACGAGCGCCGGCGACAGCGCTGACATCTCGGTGGCGTGGAGCGCGACTGGGGGGAGCATCAGTTCGAGCAGCGCCGGCAAGCGTCACTACGGGCACTACCAGAGCGCCAGCTGCGGTGCCTACAAGGTCATCGCAACCAGCACCCCGGGGAATATGACCGACACCGCGAACGTCACGGTTTCGGGGTGCAACGTGCCAGTCGCCTCGGTCACGGTCACGCCCGCCTCGGCCTCGGTGGCCGTGGGGCGCAACGTGCAGCTGACCGCGACGCCGAAAGACGCCAACGGCAACGCCCTCTCTGGAAAGACGATCACCTGGTCGAGCAGCAACACGTCGGTGGCCGTGTCGGACGCCAACGGCAACGTGACCGGTCTGGCGACCGGCACCGTGACCATCACGGCGACGAGCGAAGGGCAGAGCGGCACGGCGACGATCACGGTGACGAGCGTGCCTGTGGCGTCGGTGACCGTGAGCCCCGCGACGGCGAGCCTGACGCAGGGCCAGACGACCCAGCTCACCGCCGTCACCAAGGACGCGAACGGCAACGTGCTCACGGGCCGGGGCGTGACCTGGAGCAGCAGCAAACCGGCAGCGGCCACGGTAAACGCGAGCGGGCTCGTGAGCGGTGTCGGGGCCGGGTCGGGGACGATCACGGCGACGAGCGAAGGGCAGAGCGGGACGGCGACGGTCACGGTGACGGCCGTGCCCGTGGCGTCGGTGACCGTGAGCCCCGCGACGGCGAGCGTGGCGGTCGGGAGCACCGTGCAGCTGACGGCGACCCCGAAAGATGCGAACGGTAACGCCCTCACCGGCCGGAGCATCACCTGGCAGAGCAGCAACACGTCCGTGGCCACGGTTAACGGCAGCGGCGTTGTCACGGGCGTCGCGGCCGGGTCGGCGACGATCACGGCGACGAGTGAAGGACAGAGCGGCACATCGGCGATCACCGTGACGGGACCGGCCCCGGGCTGCTTCACGAGCACGACGGCGTTCCAGAACACGGCGTTCACGAGCCAGAACGGCTCCTTCACGGTCACCTTCGATGCGACCCCCAACGCGGCCGGCATCGACGCCGCGACCGGTCTGTCGCAGGGAGCCGCGGCGGCCTACACCGATCTGGCGGTCATCATCCGGTTCAATACGACCGGGACGATCGACGCGCGCAACGGTGGCGCGTATGCCGCTACGAACTCCATCCCCTACACCGCGGGGACGAGCTACCACTTCCGCGTGGTGGTCGACGTTTCCAGTCACACCTACTCGGCGTACGTCACGCCCGCCGGCGGCAGCGAGCTGACGATCGGTACCGGGTTCGCGTTCCGGACCGAGCAGGCTGGCGTGACCGCGCTCGCGAACTGGTCGGTGACGGCGGTGTCGGGCAGTCACACGGTCTGCAACTTCGCGTTGAGTGGCAGCCAGCCGCCGGCGCCGGTGGCGTCGGTCACGCTCAGTCCCGCCACGGCGACGGTGAACGAAGGGCAGTCGCTGCAGCTCACCGCGACGCTCAAGGACGCGAACGGCAACGTGCTCACCGGCCGCTCGATCACCTGGTCGAGCAGCAACACCGCGGCGGCGACCGTCAACTCCACCGGGCTCGTGACCGGCGTCGTGGCCGGATCGGCGACGATCACGGCGACGAGCGAGGGGCAGAACGGCACGGCGGCGATCACGGTCGTCCACCTCCCGGTGGCGTCCGTGACGGTCACGCCGGCGTCGGCGAGCGTGTCGGCAGGGAGCAGTGTGCAGCTGACGGCGACCCCCAAGGACGCTAACGGCAACGCGCTCAGCGGCCGCACAGTCACCTGGCAGAGCGGCAATACGGCGGCGGCCACGGTCAACGGCAGCGGCCTCGTCACGGGCGTCGCGGCCGGGTCGGCCACGATCACGGCGACCAGTGAAGGGCAGAGCGGCACGTCGGCCATCACGGTGACGCCTCCGGGCACGTCGCAGTTCGGCCACGTGTTCGTGGTGACAGAGGAGAACACGGACTACGTCGACGTCACGAGCTCGTCGATGCCGTACCTGACGGGCCTGGCCGCGCAGTACGGGCTGGCGACGCAGTACTACGCCAATACGCACCCGTCGATCGGCAACTACTTCGAGATGGCGACCGGGCAGATCCTCACCAACGACGACGGGTCGTCGACGATCGAAAACGTCGGGAGCGTCGTGCGCAGCCTCAACGCGGCAGGGAAGACGTGGAAGTCGTACGCCGAGAGCATCCCCAACGCCTGCTACCTGGGCGGTGACACGGGGAACTATGCGCGCAAGCACAACGTGTTCGCGCTCTTGTCCGACGTGGCGAACGATCCCACGGGCCAGGCGTGCAACATCGTGCCGTTCACCCAGTTCGCGACCGATCTCGCGAACGGGACGCTGCCCGCGTTCTCGAACATCGTGCCGGATCTGTGCAACGACGCGCACGACTGCTCGCTGGGGACGGCGGACAGCTGGCTACAGACGAACATCGCGCCGCTGCTCGCGAGCCCGGTGTTCCAGAACGACGGGTTGCTGATCGTTGTGTTCGATGAATCGGGCGGCGACAACACGCTGGGCGGCGGGAAGGTCTACTGGACGGCGATCAGCTCCAAGTCGAAGCGGGGCTACCAGTCGACCACCACGTACCAGCACCAGAGCACGCTGCGTCTGATCCTCAAGGCGCTCGGCGTCAATTCATTCCCCGGCGACGCGGCGTCGGCGCCGGATATGAGCGAGTTCTTCAATCCTTAACGGGTGGATGGGGGGACGACGACCATGACGTTCACGCACAAGCTGTCGCGCCGCCTGGCGCTGCTGAAGGACCGCCGCGCCGTGATGATCGCGGTTGCCTTGCTGGCCGCGATCGCGGACTGCGAGCGCCCGGTGAGCGTGGCCGGCCCGGGCACGACGCTCGCGCAGCTGGTGGTCGTCCCCCCAACGGTTAGCCTGGTCACGAATGCGTCGACTGACTTCGTGGCGGTCGGCCTGACCACGGCCGGCGATACGGTCGCCGTCGCCGTGGACTGGACCGCGACGGGAGGGAGTATCAGCGATTCGACCTCCGGCAAGGGGATGCATTACGGGCGATTCAAGGCGGGCGGCCAGACCGGGCAGTTCAAGGTCAAAGCTACAGATCCCACCAGTGGCCTGACCGACAGCGCGACCGCCGTGGTGACGGCGACCGCGGCGCCGGTCGCGTCGGTGGTGGTGCTCCCCACGACGGCGACCACGTCGCTCGGCGGGACGACGCAGTTCCAGGCGATCCCGCTCGACGCGTCGGGGACGGCGCTGGGCGGGCGCGTGATCACGTGGGCGAGCTCCAATACGGCGGTCGCGACCGTCGACGGCAGTGGCCTCGCGACCGGCGTCGCGGCCGGCTCGGCGACGATTACGGCGACGTGTGAGGGGCAGAGCGGTACCGCGGCGCTCACGGTCACCGCGGCGACGGTGCCGGTGGCCACCGTGACCGTGAGCCCCGCGACCGCGTCCGTCAACGCGGGCCAGACGGTGCAGCTGACGGCGACGACCAAAGACGCCAACGGCAACACCCTCACGGGCCGCACCATCACCTGGTCGAGCGGCAATACCTCCGTGGCCACGGTGAGCGGGAGCGGGTTGGTCACTGGTGTCGCCGCCGGCTCGGCGACGATCACGGCCACGTCCGAGGGCAAGAGCGGCTCTTCGGCGATCACGGTGACGGCAGTGACCGTGCCGGTCGCGACCGTGACGGTGAGCCCGACTGCGGGAACGGTATTCATCGGCCAGACATTGCAACTCACTGCGACGCCCAAGGACGCGAACGGGAACGCCCTCACGGGCCGCACCATCACGTGGGCGAGTAACGCGGCGTCGACCGCGTCCGTGAACGGCAGCGGGCTGGTGACGGGGCAGGCGACAGGGTCGGCTACGATTACAGCGACGAGCGAAGGGAAATCAGGCACTGCGGCCATCACCGTGACGACGCCTCCGCCGCCTCCGACAGGCTCGTGCCTGAGCCAGTCGGGACCGCTCGTGACGCTGAACGGCTTCACCACGTCGACCTACGAGACCGGAAGCCTCAGCGCCAGCACCAAGATCGACGCCACGACGGCGCAGTTCCTGGTCGACCAGTCGATCAACGTGGCCGTCCGCGTCGCGGGGGGCAACGGGATCTGCTGGTCGGGTGGTGAGATCCTCGGTCAATATCCGCCCTCGACGCCGTGGAACACCATGCACGACAAGTACGGCATGATTCCGGGCAGCGGGGGAGACGCGAACGGGTACCAGGCGCAGAATGTGACCGTGTTCTCCTACGGCGACGGCATCAGCTTCGATACGCAGAACGACAGCAACTGGGTCGTGAAGAACGTGCACGTGAAGTACAGCCGCGACGACTGCATCGAGAACGACTTCCTGAACGCCGGGACGATCGACTCGACGTTCCTGGACGGCTGTTACGACGGCGTGAGCGCGCAGGAGTACACGGGCAGTCCCAACGGGAACAACAACATCCTCACGATGAGCAACTCGCTCGTGCGGCTGCAGTCGATGGATGCCGTGTACGGGGGCGCAGTGCCGAATCACAACGCGTTCTGGAAGTGGAGCACGATCGGTCCCAGCCTGGCGCTCTACAACAACGTGTTCCGCGCCGACGGGCCCTCGCGGGAGGGGAACGGCGCGCAGATGTGGATGGCGCCGCCGCCGGGGAAGCTGGCGGACTGCAAGAACAACGTCATGGTGTGGCTGGGCTCCGGCTCGTACCCGGAGACGTTGCCGACGACGTTCAACGGCCAGCCGTGCTTCACGATCATGACGGGCGCGGCCGGTCTGCAGTACTGGAACAACGCCGTGGCGAACTGGTACGCGCATCACCCCGATCCGCTGCCTGACGTGGCGCCGCCGATCGTGTCGCTGTTCCAACCCGGCATCGTGGGGAGCTCGACTCTGTCGGGGACGGTCACCATTGTCGCGACCGCCAACGACGACCGCGCGGTGGTGGGCGTGCAGCTCCAGCTCAACGGCCAGAACATCGGGGCGGAAGTGACCCAGGATGGCGTGAGCGGCGACGACATGTTCGGCCCCACGCACTATGCGCTGACCTGGGACTCGCACGGCGTGGCCAACGGCACGTACACCCTCACGGCGGTCGCGCGCGACGCGGCCGGCCACAGCACCACCTCGGACCCCGTGACCGTTACCGTCAGCAACTGACGACAGCGCACTGCTCTCACAACCCATCCTCTCCTCCGGGGGAGGATGGGTTCGCTGTGCCGGGAGGGTTACGCGGTGCTGGCCCTGGTCTGCCGCCGAACGTAGTAGCGGTAGGGTCCCGGCAGTGCGGCGCGCACGAAATTCTTCAGCCGCCGCACCAGCAGCGCCCGTTCCCATCCTTGCAGCGCCGCCAGCTCAGCGATGCGCGCGGCCGGCGTGGTGACCTTTACCGAAAACCTGCCGAGCACCCAGCAACCGCCCACCCGCGCGGGGACGAGCGTGGGCTCGCACGTGAAGAGGTGGAGTAACCCGGCCGCAGCGGCCGATTCGAGCACGAGCGGCGAGATGTCGCCGCCGGGCACGGCGGCGACGGTGCATGGCTCACCCAGCAGGTCCGCGAGCCGGGCGCAGCTGTCGCGCCATTCGGCGAGCATCTCCTCCCGCGTCTGCTCGCGGAAGATGTGGGGGTGGGTGCGCGAGTGGCTGCCCACGATGTGCCCGCATGCCCGGAGATACCGGATGCCCGCGGCGTCGAGGAAGGCGGGGTCGCCTATCCGGTCGGTGATGACGAAAAAATGTCCGCGCCAGCCGCGGCGACACAGCTCGTCGCCGGTCTCGCGGGCGCTGCGACCGGCGTCGTCGAACGTGAGCAGCAAATGGTTCCCCGGCGCGGTGAAGTCGATGTCGCTGACGAGCTGCGGGGGATACACGATCGCGGCGTCCCGGATCACATCGAGCTGACGCCGGAACACCGCCCACGGCAGCTTGAACGGCTGCGCGCCCGACCCGCTTAGCCCCGAGTCGGCGGGATGGTCGGTCACGTCGTGGTACGCAAATGCCGCAACCCGGGACACGGCGCGGCTCAGCGGGAGATGGGGAGTTCGGCGTGCAGCGATTTGCTGCGTGTCCCCAGGGCCCAATCCCACAGGGACCGCAGGAAGCCGAATCCGTAACAGCCGTGGACGATGGGGAACACCAGCGCCAGCGCGGCGGTCGTCCGGAACCCTGCCTTGCGGGCGGCCGCGATGGCGCTCGCGACAACGGACACGGCGTAGGTGCCGGCCGTTACCGCGAAGACGATGGCGGCCGGGCGGAGCCACGGTGCCAGGAGGGCGGAACCACCCAGCATCAGGAGGAACGCCGGCGGCACGAGCTGGCGCGCGGTCATCACGCGCCCCAGCTTGCGCACCACCATCGGCTTGGAGTAGCCGTAGTGGTAGAACATCCGCGCTACTTGTGGCAGCGTGCTCCGCGCGTAGTAATGAGCCACGACCTTCGGGACGAGCAGCACCCTTCCGCCGCTGCGGTTGATGCGGGCGTTGAACTCGCTGTCTTCATCGCGCTGCTTCTCGTCGAACAGGCCGATCCGCTCGAACGTGTCGCGCCGGCAGCAGAAGAACGCGACGTGGTCCACCCAGCGCGGCTGCTGAGATCCGATCCGGAAGTACGCGTTGCCAACGCCGAACGGGTGCGACAGCGCGAGGGCGATCGCCTTGCCCACGGGCGTTTCGGTCGCCGGGTCGGTGACCAGCACGCCGCCGACATTGTCGGCGCCGCTGTCCTGCAGCGCCGTGACGAGATCACGGATGTAGTTCTTGGGATAGAACGCGTGGGCGTCCATCCGCATGAGGATGTCTCCGGTGGCAGCCCGGATGCCGATATTCAAGGCGACGGGCTGAATGCGCCCGGGATTGTCGAGGATCCGTAAGTTGGGATGGCGAGAGGCGAACTCCGCGAGGATAGCGCGGGTGCGATCCTCACTGCGCCCATCGACCACCAGCACCTCGAGCCGGTCCGGCGCGTAGTCGGCCGAGAAGATCGACTCGAGGCAGCGCGTGATGTAGTGCTCCTCGTTGCGGCACGGCACGATCACCGAGACGGACGCGACCATCAACGGGCCGCCGCCACGGGGGTGGAGGTTCGCTGCCGCGCGGCGACACCGGAGAAGCGCCGCGCCACTCGGGTGCGCAGCATGGCACCCACCTCGCCGGCGCCCTGGACCCACTCGCCCAGCGCCGGCCAGGCGTCGTCGCGGCTCCACGTCTCCACGGTCGTCCCGGCGGGCTGCGACCCCAGCACTTCGCGCAGACCTTCCCAAAGGCTCGGGTACGGCTCCGGGCAACCCGGCGGCGGGCCTTCGATAATGCGCAGCAGTCGCTTCACGTCCCCCCACAGCCAGCGGAGCGTGACAGCGTTCCGCGAGCCAGCGGGAGGCACCACGGGCTCGCCGCGCAACAGCGCCGTCCACAGTGCGGGGAAGTCGATGCCGGCGGCGACGGCCAGCGCGAGCGAGCCCCACAGCCGGCCGTTGACCTCGATCACGTAGGGCTCGCCGCTGCTGTCGTCGCGAAATTCGACCATCGCGGGGCCGTGCCACCCCAGCGCCCCGAGCAGCCGGCTCGCAGGCTCGCGCAACCGGGAATCGACGGGAATCGAGCGCCGCAAGCTGCTGCTGGACCCCGAGGGGCGAACGTCGCGCAAGCGCTCGTGCGCGAACCACGCGACCGGCTGCCCATGCTCATACAGCGCGGAGACGCCCTTGCCGCGTCCGGGCACGATATCCTGGATCACCGGCCAGTGCTCACCCTGGCGCATCGCGAGCGCGCGGTCACACAGCTCCGCGGCATGGCGCACGTAGTGCGCGCCGTGCTCCGCCTGAAACTGCCCGCCGTCCCAGAAATCGCTGAAGCGTGGCTTGACGATACAGGGGTACGAGACCATCGCGGCGGCGGCATGGCAGTCGGCGAGTGATGCGGGAAACCAGGTGGGAGGAATCCGCACACCGCTCGCGTGCGCCACCGCCAGGGTGCGCCCCTTGTCGAAGGCGCCCATGAGCATGTCGGTCGGACCGCACCCGAGCGTCATGCCAGCGGCTTTCCACTGGTCGCGCTCGGCATTGCACAGCACACAGGTGCGCTCGCGCTGCGGCAGCACGATGTCCACGCCTCGCTCGCTGGCCCAGCGCCGCACCGCGGCCAAACCGTCCGGCGTGTCGGCGGCCTGGCGGACCCACGCCCGGCAGTAGCGCGACCAGGCGGCGAGCGGCCAGCGCTCGGTGCTCGCCACGAACACCCGCTCGCCCGCCCGGCCCAACGAGCGGACGCAGGCGAGCGCCTGAGTGGTGTGCCCGTCCAGGACGAGGATGCCGCGGGTTGGGCGCTCAGGAGACGGCATCGTGCGCCTCGACGACTTGCGGGGCAGGCTCGGGCCGCTGCAGCAAAGAGCGGTAAATGGCGATCACTTCCTGGGTCAGTCGTCCCTCATCGAGGTCCTGCACGGTGACCCGGCCGGCGCAGCGTTGCCCGCGCCGCAGCACCCGCTGCAGCGCGGCCGCGATCGTCGCGGGTCGATCGTCGGCGCACAGCTCGCATCCCTCGATTCCCTCGAGTCGCTGCGCCACGTCGCCGACGGGAACCGAGACCACGGGGAGATCGCAGGCGAGCGCTTCCTTGACGACGTTGGGTGAGCCTTCTTGCATCGACGTGAACGCCAGCACGTCGCAGGCGCTCATGTAATACGGGATATCGGCGTGCGGCACTCCCCACGCGACGACCAGCTCAGCGCCGAGACAGGGGTCCAGATGCGCGACGGCTTCGCGCGCCAGCCAGAAGCGCTTGCGCACCAGCGCGGGATCGCCGGCGAACAGCACGAGGCGCCGGTCGGCGGGCAGGCCGAGGTAGCGTCGTGCTTCGTCCTTGGGGACGGGGCTGAAGAGGCGGAGATCGAGGCCTGACGGGATCACGTACGTGGGGATCGCCGCGGGCACGAGCGGCTTCATGTGCGCCGAGACCACGATACACGCGTCCGCCAGCCGGGCCACGAGCTGGCACGCCCACCGCAGCGCGCGCCCGCCCAGCGTGAGGTGTCCGTGGGCGTCCTCGATTCCCTGCAGATCGTCACCGCGGAAGGTGACGACGTAGGGGAGCCGCCGCGGCAACGCGAGCAGCCCGCTTTGCCCGAATTGCGCGTGCACCAGGTCGTACCGGCCGCGCCGCAGCTGGCGCCGGGCGCGTACCCAGGCCTTGACGTAGTTCCAGGGATTGCCGCCGCCCTTGAAGTGGAACACGTCCACGGCGACGCCGGCCGCGCGCAGATGATCCGCCTGCCGCTTGATGAAGTGCGTGGTGCGCGGCCGACCGTCGGGGACCGGCCACTCACTCGTGATCATCAGGACGCTGATGGGCGATCGGTCGGTCATCCCCGCTTCTCCAGTGCGGGCCGCACGTCGGGGAACGTGCGGAGGCGTCCCAGCACTGCCCAGCGCAAGGCGACCTGCGCCACTCCCGGGTCATCGTTGCGCAGCTCGAGGGCGTCACGCACCCACAGGAACACGCGTCGATACGCCCACCAGCGGCTGCGCAGATAGTCCACCGAGTACTCGCCCTTACGCGCGTACGCGACCTCGGGACCGGTGCCGAGCAGGACCGGCAGGTTCGGCGTAGGCGTGATCAGCTCGAGCGCGCGAATCCACCCCCAGCGGCGCCCGGTCGACACGTCGACCAGTGTGTCGTAGAAGTAGCGGTCCATGATCAGAATCCGGCCCTGGATCAGCTCCACCCACACGCGCACAGCGAGAAAGAGCAGCACGTCGATCGGATAGATCGCGCGCCGCACCAGCTTGCTCCACACGATCGCGTCGCGGACGCGGCGTCCCAGCCCCGGCGCGGAGGGCGCCCCGCTCGGCGGCGTGGGGGACGCGGGGCTGGGGGCCCGAGCCGGGAGGACAGACACAAACCCATCCCGCAGCGCCCGCAGCGCGGCGTAGACGCCGATATCGTGGTCGCGATGCAGGACGGTCACGCCGACGCCCCGCTCCTCCAACGCCGTGCGCAGCCACGCGATCAGCGTCGACTTCCCCGCGCCGTCGAGACCCGAGAACGTAATGAGCATCTTGGGTGTGCCAGAGCAGGACCCGTGCAGAGGAGCCGACTCGCTAACACAATGAAACAGAACGGTTTAGTACTTGGCTCACCCACCATCTGCGGCCGCTCTGTATCAGCTCCGTTACAGGCTCGCGGGTGTCGCGATACGGCGGCGCGGGGTGGCGAGCGGGCGCGCTTGGGTCACGCTACCTACCGGGGGGGCGTGGGGCAGCCGCGCGACGGCAGAATGGACGTGCCCGCGAGCGGCGACGGCGTAAGCGAGCGCGAACCAATATAGCGGCGTGACGTACCAGTCGCCGCTCATGTTCGACGCCATCACGATGACGGTGAGTGCGAGAGGGAGGGTGCCGTCGGCGCCGTCGCGGGCGCGCCAGGCGGCCCACAAGCACAACCAGGTCCCGATCAGGAAGGGAATCGCGCCGGCGACCCCCGTCGAACTGAAAACCTCGAGCACCGTGTTATGCGTGCCGCGGCGCCGGCGCACGCGCTCGTCGAGCCGCAGGCCGAGCTCGTATTTGTTGTTGGCCGGTCCCCAGCCGAACAGTGGTCGGTCGCGGATCATCTTCACCACGGCCGGATAAATCTTCTCCCGGCCGGTCAGCGTGCCGGTCTCCAGCGTGTCCTCGAAGCGATTACGCATGACCTCGGATTGATACGCGGCCACGGCGATCCCGGCGATCACGAACACGGCGAGCGCCATGTTCCTGATGCGGGTGCCCAGGCTCCCGCCCTGGAACATGAACGCCATGATCGCCAGCGCGAGCGCGAGAATGCCGCCGCGCGACCCCGTGTCGGCGACGGCGATGGCGAGGAGCCCCAGCAGCGGCGCGGCCACGATCCGGCGCCACCACGTTCCGTAGCGCCCGAACGTGAGTCCCACTAGCGCCACCAATCCGGCGCCCAGGATCATGGCCGCGTGGTTCGAGTTCTGCCCCATGGCGGAGAGGCGTTCCCCACCGGTGTGAACGGTATGGATGGTGGTCATGATGCCGAGGAACGGCATCGCGGCGCGCACCACGCACGCGAACGCGAGCGACATGAGCGCGCGCTCTGAGACGACCCGCGAGCGCATCAGGTTGCTGGCGACCCAGAAGATCAGCACCAGCTCCAACAGCGAAGACCCCGTCTTGATGACTTCCGGCCAGTAGTCTGCGCCGTTGACGATGGTGGCGACGTGGTCGCGACCGTTGATTGCTGCCGCGACGAGGAACATGTACAGGTACGCCACAAACCAGCGCCCCGCCCGCGGCAGCTTGCCGAAGCTGGTGCGTGGCGTCAGCAGCGCGGTCGCCAGAAAAAGGGCACCGATCGCGGTGGGTATCTCGATGGGAAAGTCCTTGGCGTCGCGGTCGGAGAACTCGAACGGGATCGAGCACACGAACAGATAAAACATCCAGTAGACCGGCTGCCCCGTGAGCCGGTGCACCAGCGAGAGACGGCGGGGCAGCACCGTCGCTCCTGCCGCGGGGCCGCGGACGCTCATCGCCGCAACACTCCTCTCGCCAGACCGGCCTCGCGCACGCGCGCCAGCACGCCGGCCCGCACGTCGCCGCCGAGCCCGGCGAACGCGGCCGTGGCGAGCAGCACGGCGAAGCTCGCGCCCGTGCCGGCGGCCCAGAGCGCCCAGTGACGCACGAGCACCTGCTGGCCGACCCAGGCGCACACCGCGAACAGCAGCGTCATGAGTGCGACCGGTCGCACGAACGTTCCGAGCGGCGGCTTGGGCGGTCGCCCCAGGCAGCGGTTGGCGAGCACCGGATACGCGATGCTCTGGATGAAGCGTCCCGCGAACACGCCCACGCACAGCCCCAGCATCCCGAACCGCCACGTCAAGAGCGACGCCGTCGCCACGGTGAGCGCCACGGTGGCCGCGGCGACATACACACGGGCGCGCGGCTGCAGCGCGGAATCGATCACGAACGCGTCACTGCGGATCAGCGTCGTCTGCGCCATGACGAGCACGATGAGCAGGTTGACGAGGCCGCCCGCGTAGTTGTCGCTCCCCACCCACAACGCGAGGAACGAGCGGTTCCACAGCAGGATGGTGCCACCCACCGCGGTCGCGTACAGCCACGTCACGGTGAGCAGCTCGTAGCGCAGGCCCGAGGCCTTGTCCCATTGGCGGCGGCCGATCACGCCACCGATGCCGGGAATCACGCCCCCGGCGGCGAGCAGATGGACGTTCACTGCCAGGCGGGCCGCATATCCGGTGAGCACGTAGGTGGCGACGGCCGCCGGTGAGACGATGATGCCGAGGATGATGGCATCGCTCGCGAGCAGCAGCTTGGCGATCGCCTCGCCAGCGGAAAACCACGCGCTCAGCCCGAGCAGCGAGCGGACGTCGGCCCGTGTGGGGCGGGCGGCCCCGAACCACGGAACGTACTTCTTCACGACGATCCAGAACGCCACTCCGAGCAGCGCCGCGAACACGATCTGCGAGGCGGCGGCGCCCGCGATCCCGAGGCCGACGGCGATCGCGCCCGCCGTGAGCGCGCCGCCCACGATCTCGAGGGCGGCCTGCAGGCCCATGCGCTTGTAGCCGAGGTTCATCCCCCGCAGCACCGACTCGGGCAGCGAGGCCAGGTTGGCGAACAGCAGCCCGACCACGAGCAAGGCCACGGCGGCGCGGACGGCGCCGAGCAGCTGGGGCGGTGCCTGGGTGATACGCGGAGCGAGCCAGACGAGCACCGCTCCGGCCGCGAGAATGACCGGCAGGAACAGGATCCAGACGACGAGCGCCGCACCGACGTAGCGGCGCTTGGTGGTGTCGTCGTCGCTCGCCTGCAGCGTCGAGACGACGACCCGGAGCGCTTGTGTGGGCCGGCCGTCACCCGCTGTCAGGTACCCGACCAGCCGGCCCAGCATCTCCCACACGCCGTACAGCGAGCGCCCCAGGCCGGTCACCAGGATCGGGATGACGACGAGGTTGACGGCGATCTTGGCGCCGTAGTCGAGCAGCGAGGCGACGACGTTGAGCGAGGCGCGCTGCGTCAGATTCGCGGCGGGCCGGGGGCGGGGATGCACCTCCTCCTGGAGGGGAGCGGGCAGCCGGGCGGCGTCACTCGCCATGGCCGTTGCCCCCGCCGTCCAGCAGCTCGAGCAGGCGCTCGGCGGTGCGATCCACGCCCTCGTCGTCGCTCTGGAGCGTCATCACCCGCGCGCCCGTTTCCGGCACCAGTGTGTCGAGCACCAGACTGAACGCGCTGCGGTACGTCGCGGTGAAGGCGTCGATTTCGGCGTCGCTCGACTGTTTGACGCGATGCTCTTTTGCGCGCGTGCGAATCCGGCGCGCCAGCACCGCATCGGGCGCGTCCAGCAGCACCACCAGATCGAGGGCGCCCATCCACTCCCGCAACGCGCGGCGCCACCACGGCGCCGGCAGGTCCGCGCGCCAGCGCGCGTATCCGAAGAGACGCGTGTACGCGAGCGCGAACACAGGGCCCTCGTCGAGCACGACGAGCGGCGCGCGCCGGGCGGCCCGGCGCGCCAGCAGTTGCCGCAACGTGCGCAGCCGCACGAACTTCCGCATGTCCTCCCACGGCAGGGACCGCGTGTCGAGGCACAACGCGGCCAGAACCGGCAGCGAGCGCACGGCGTTGAGCAGCCACCAACCCCGGGGGAGCAGCCAGACGCTGGCGCGCAGCGCACCCACGCGTCCCACCAGGCGCTCGCTCAGCGCGCTCTTACCGGCACCCGCCGGGCCGACCAGCTCCGCGATGATCGGACGGGGGGGGGGGCGGTGGCCGTTCGCGTGCACGGTGGTCATTACAACTCGGACCAGATGAGGACCTTCAGGTCCTCGATCACTTCGGCGAGGGGGCGGCCGGCCTCCACGATCCGCGCCCCGGACCCCGACCAGTCCGCGCTCCCCACCACGTGGGCACGCGCGCGCACGTAGTCGGCGGGCTCGGTGGTTTTGCGCTGGACGGCCAGCTCCGGGTCGATGCGCAGCACGATCAGCACATCGGGGGCGAGGATATGGCGGTAGTAGTGACGCTCGAGGGCGAGCAGCAGCCGGCCGAGCGGGCTGAGGGAGAGCCGCGCCTCAAAGGCTCCCAGTCGCGGTCCCGCGAGCTGGTAGTTCTGGGGCACAGGGTAGCGCTCGCACAGCGCCACGCCGCCCGCGAGCGCGAAGCGGCGGGCGTTGAAATACAGACGGTAGCGGTCGCGCGCCAGGCACACGTCGCGCAGGCACTGGACGTAACCGGGGAACGCGGAGGGATCGTTTCCGCCGGGCTCGCCGAACAGGCGGTTGCGCAGCTTGAGCAGCGCGCCGACCGCGAACGTGAGCGCCGCTCGCGGCGGCCGGCCCAGGTGGGCCGTCATCACGTCGAGATCGCTCGCGAGCCAGCGCGCCAGCTCCTGCACGCACGTCGACTTGCCGGCCCCGTCGCTGCCCACCAGCGCGATCACCGTGCCGCCATGGGCGAGGCGCTTCTTGCCCGAGCCGCCGCCCAGGCGTCCCCGCAGGGTGACCAGCGAGTGCAGCAACCGACCCAGCTTCATCGCGATGGTCGGCTGTTTCGCGTGCGCGCGGAGGCGCTGATGCAGCTCGCGCCGCAGGCCGACGCGCCGCCAGCGCGAGAATCCCGGTCGCAGGGAGGCGAGGCATTCGTCGACGAACGCGAGGTCAACGGTCGGCAGGTGCTGCGTCATCACATCCTCCAGGCTGTGCAGCTGGGCCTGCTTGAGCAGGGCATCGAGCTCGCCTTGGATCGACTTGAGCCAGCCGGGTTCGCGCAGGGCGTCGCGCCACCGGTAGCGCTGCACCATCCGGATGGCGAATAAGAGCAGCTCGAATTCCGGCGCGGGCGTGCGGAACACATTTTGGTGGCTGGTCGACTGGAACAGCGCCCGCTCGAACGGGAGACGGTACACGGTCGTCCAGAACCCGCCCGTCAGGAGCTGATAGTGCACATGCACGTGGATCAGCCGTCCCGTGGCGCGATCGAGCCCGAAACAGCTCTCCAGCCCCGCGACCCGACGGTCAGCGGGCGGCGTAGCCCGCAAGAAGCCCAGTTCTTCGAGCACGGCGGTGAACTGCGGCTCGGTGGCGCGATCGACGAGCAAGTCGATGTCGCCCTCGCCCGACATCCAGCGACGCCGTTTCCAGCTGCCCTTCCACTGGCAGCAATACTGGATCTGGTGTCGCTCCAGCGCTTCGCCCAGCTCCAGCACCAGCGAGCGCGCCGGCCGGTCAGGGCGACGGCCAGCGCGCTCGGGTGCCTTAGAGTCGAGCGTCGACGTTCCGCTCAGGGATCACCCCCCCTCGGCGAGTGTTTCATGCGGACGCGTTATAGCACGAGCCGTGCCCCCCGCGGTGCGGTTGCGGCGCGCAGCCCCAAGGGTTTACGCGTGCGGCCACGGGGGGTCGAGCTTCTTTGTGGTACGTTCCTTACAGGTGCGTAGACGGCGCGCACCCCGTCAATGGCACGCTGCGCTTCCCGAGTCGGTCGCGGTCTGGCCCGCGACGGGGACGAACTGCCACGCATACGACCCGTCGTACAACATCAGCTTGAGCACCCCGTACACGCCGGTGATGTTGACCTGGCTGTTGGGGATGATGAGCGTGTTCGGGTTGTCGAGCCCCTCGCCGCCGGTCCCGACGATGATCTCGCGCAGGCCGTTCACCGAGTCGGCCACGCCAGCCGATGTCTGGGGCGCGAACCGCTCGTAGTCGCGCATGTGCGCGTTGATGACCAGCTCGGCGTGCGCGGCGATGAGATCGTCCCAGAACGGCTTCACTGACGACGTGGGCGAGAAGGTGGCCGACGTGGTCGAGTAGAACCGTGGGTTGTGCCACATTGCGAGCACGCACTGCTTCGTGGTCGCGGCGAGGTCGGCCTTGAGCCATGTCTCCTGCGGGGAGCCCACGGCTGCCGACACGAAGCTCGTGTTGCTGTTCAGCACGATGACGTGCCAGGCGCCCAGGTCGTAGCTGTAGTAGCCCTTGGTCGGGTCACCCGCCGCCGCGCCGAAATAGCCGAAGTAGCCCGCTGCAGTGGCGCTCGAGTCGTAGTCGTGGTTGCCGGTCACCGGATAGGTGCGCGCCTTGTGGCGGCCCCAGCTCGGGTCATAACAGTTCTGATAGTTCGTGGGCGTACCGTTGGGATAGGCTGCGTCGCCCAGCGCGAACACCGTTCCGGCGATGCCGTCGAGCAGGCTCGCGGTGGCCTCGTCGTTGGTGCGGTCGCACCGGGCGATGTTGCCGGCCCCGACCAGGGTCACCGACGCCAGTGGCTGGGTGACGGTGATCGTCGCCGCGCCGGAGCCAGCGCCGCCGTCCTTATCCGTGACCGAGACGCGCGCGATCGCCGTCCCCGCCGTTGCGTAGACGTGCGCGGCCGTGATGGGCGCCGTCCGACTGCCGGTGGACCCGGTGGTCTGGGCAGTTCCGTCACCCCAATCGATTCCGTACGACCAGGGCGCGTCGTTGGCGCCCGGATCGCTGAAGCTCGCACTCAAGGTGAGCGTCACCCCCGCCGTGACAGTCTGGTTGGGGAGGGGGCTCACCGTTGGGGCGACGTTCGCGATCGTCGCCGTGGTGGCCACGGCGGTGCTCGGCGCGCCGTGACTGTCCGTCACCGTGAGCGTGACTGCGTACAGCCCGTTGTCGACGTACGTGTGACTCGGCGTCGCTAAGGTGCCGGTGCCGCCGTCGCCGAAGCTCCAGGCGTACGTGATCGCGTCGCCGTCGGGATCGGACGAACCGGACCCGTTGAAGATCACCGCCGAGCCCTCGCTACCGGAGTAGGGACCGCCGGGAGCGGCAGTCGGCGGATGGTTGACGGCGGCGACCGTGACGGCGGCCTTCGCCGATCCGACACCGCCGTCCTTGTCGGTGACCGTGACCAGCACGGTGTCGATGCCCCCGGCGGCGTACGTGTGCGCGGCCGTGATCGCGCTCGACTGGCTCGTTGCGCTGCCCGTGGTGGCCGTCGAGCCGTCGCCCCACGCGATCGTGTAAGCCCACGGGGCGTCGCTCGTGCCGGCGTCCGAGAAGGTGGCGCTGAACGTGAAGCTCGCTCCCGCGGTCGCCGTCTGGGCGGGCGCCGTCACCACCGGCGCGACGTTCCCGATCGTAGCCGTGGTCGTAGCCGGCGTGCTCGCCGCGCCATGGGTGTCGGTCACCGTGAGGGTCACGGTGTACGTGCCGTTGTCCACGTACGTGTGGCTCGGCGTCGCTCCGGTGCCGGTGGCGCCGTCGCCGAAATTCCACGCGTAGGTGAGGGCGTCGCCGTCCGGGTCCGAAGAGCCGCCGCCGTTGAAGCTCACCGCCGCGCCTTCGTTGCCGCTGTACGGGCCACCCGGCGCCGCGGTCGGCGGATGGTTCGTCGCCGCGACCGTGACGGCAGCCTTCGCCGACCCGACCCCGCCGTCCTTGTCGGTGACCGTCACCAGCACGGTGTCGGTGCCCGACGCGGCGTAGGTGTGCGTGGCGGTAATGGCGGTCGCCTGGGCGGTCACGCTCCCCGTTGTGGCCGCCGTGCTGTCGCCCCAGCTGATCGAGTACGACCACGGCGAGTCATTCAGGCCGGCGTCGGAGAACGTGGCGCTGAACGTGAAGCTCGTCCCGGCGACGGCCGTCTGGGCGCTCGCGCTCACGACGGGCGGCACGTTGGCGACGGTCGCTGTGGTCGTGACGGCGCTGCTCGCGGCCCCGCGCGCGTCGGTGACGGTGAGGGTCACGGTGTTCGCGCCGTTATCGACGTACGTGTGACTCGGCTTCACGCCGGTGCCGCTGGTCCCGTCACCGAAGGTCCAGGCGTACGTGAGGGAGTCGCCGTCCGGGTCCGAAGAGCCGCTGCCATCGAAGGCGACCGCGGTGCCTTCCACTCCGGTGTAGGGGCCCCCTGCCACGGCGGTGGGAGAGTGATTGACGGCGTTGGGCGAGTCGTGACACAGGCCGCTGCCCGCATCCTGGAACGTGGAGCCCGCCACTGGCACGAACTGCCAGGTGTACGACCCGTTGTTCAGCGTGAGCTTGATGACGCCCCAGGTATTCGTGTTGCGCACCTGACTGTTCGGTACGGGGGGCGGAGTGCCGCCGTCGAGACCCGTGCCGCCGGTGCCCACCACGAACGCGCGGATCCCGTACACTGTGTCGAGCTGCTGCGCAGGGTTCTGCGGCGCCATTCTCTCGTAGCTGTGTTTGTGCCCGTTGAGCACGACGTCGGCGCCGTAGGCGTACAGCGTGTCCCACAGTGTCTGATACTTGGGGTTGCTCGTGATGTTGACGCCCGACACGAAGCGCGGCTCGTGCCAGTACGCGAGCGTGCAGCGCTGGCTGTAGAGCGCGAGGTCGTTCCGTAGCCACTGGACCTGGGCTGACGTCGGCGACACATCGAGCTCCCCGTTGAGCGCGATGATGTGCCACGTACCGAGGTTGTAACTGTAGTAGCCCTTCGTGGGATCGCCTGCGATCGCCCCGAAGTAGCCGAAGTACCCCGGTGCCGCGCCGTTTGAGTACTCATGGTTGCCGGGGACCGGCCGGGTCCGGCTCTTCTGCCGGCCCCACGTCGGATCGTAGAACTTGGTGTAGTTCGAGCTCGAGCCCATCGGGTAGGCGTTGTCACCGAGGGTGAACACCGTCCCCGCGATACCGTCGAGCAGGTTCGCCGTGAGCGAGTCGCCCTTAGTGGTGCTGTCCGCGATGTCACCCGCACCGACCAGGACGGGGGCGCCCGGTGTGTTGACCTGTACGGCGATCGAGTCCCCGCCCGTCACGCTGAAGCTGTTCGTCACGCTCACGCGCACGCTGTCCAGCCCCGCGCTGGCGTAGACGTGCGACGCGGTGATCGGGCTCGACGCGGTCGCGGTGCTGCCGCTGGTCGAGGCGCCGTCGCCCCACGTGAACGTGTACGACCAGGGAGCGTCATTGACACCGTTGTCGGTGAACGAGGCTGTGACCTTGACCGTGTCGCCAGCGGCGGCGGTGAGATCCGGACCCGCGTTCACCGCCGGCGTGGGGGGGCCCGGCGAATAGCAGTTGCCGCCGCCGGCGTCGCTCGCCGTCTGGCCCGCCACGGGCACGAACTGCCAGGAATACGAGCCCGGGCTCAGTGTCAGCCGGAGCACGCCGTACACGTTGCTGATGCGGGCTTCGCTGTTGGCGGCGATGAGCGTATTGACGGCGTCGAGCCCCTCACCGCCGGTCCCAATGATGATCTGCCGGATGCCGGCCACCGGGTCGGCGACACCCGCGGACGTCTGGGGCGCGAACCGCTCGTAGTCCCGCATGTGGCCGTTGAGAATCAGCGTGGCATGCGCCGCGTACAGATCGTCCCAGAACGGCTTCACGGATGCCGTGGGAGAGAACGTGCTCGACGTCGTCGAATAAAAACGCGGCGTGTGCCACATCGCGAGGATGCACTGCTTGGTCGTGGCGGCGAGATCGGCCTTGAGCCACGTCTCCTGGGGTGAGCCCAGGGCGGTCGACACGTACGTGTTGTTGCTGTTCAGAACGACGATGTGCCAGGAGCCCAGATCGTAGCTGTAGTAGCCCTTGGTCGGGTCGCCGGCCGCTGCGCCGAAGTAGCCGAAGTAGCCAGCCGCCGTGGTGCTCGAATCGTATTCGTGATTGCCGACCGCGGGGTAGGTGCGAGCCTTCTGGCGGCCCCAGGTCGGGTTGTAGCAGTTGGTATAGGTGCTGGCGGTCCCGCCCGGATATGCGTTGTCGCCGATGACAAACACGCTTCCCGGCATGGTGTCGAGCAGGTTCGCCGTGGCGTCGTCGTTGGTGCGGTCGCAGCGCGCTCCCACGTTCCCCGCTCCGACGAACGTGACCGATCCCGCAGGCGCGGTGGCGAAGCTGGGCCGGACGCGCACCTCGGTGGGCGACTGGAAAGCCCCATCGTCGTGACAGGTGACGAGGACGAGCGCGCCCGCCAATGCCGAGACGGGAGCGAGCAGACGCAGCGCGAGCTTCTGGGCCCCGAGCATCGTGTGGCGGTGGTGCACGTGGCGTGCGCGCAACACACAGTAGAGACAAGCGCAGACGACGCAAGGACTTGATCCGTTTGCCCGCCGCCGTTGCCGGACTTTGAGTGTCGCAACTTCCTTACAGCTACGCGGTTACGACGTTACGCCTGGGAACAAGCGGAGCAGCGCTGGGGACGAGCCGCCGCGCCTCGGCGAGCTCCGGTGGGTCGCCGAACTTGCGGCGGCCCCACACGATGGCGGCGATCAACGCCAGCGTGCGGGCGACGAGGGCGGCGTCGTATCCCAGCGACGCGCGGCGCACGTACACCTGGTCGAGGGCGAGCCGCAGCGGCAGCAGTCGCTCGACGTACGAGCGCTCGGGGTCCGTCGAACCGATGATGGCGTCGCCGTGCGCGTAGTCGTACAGCGTGCCAGGGCTCGTAAGCCCGGGCCGCACGGTCAGGAGCTCGCGGTGCTCGGGACGGTAGTGGCGGTCGACGATCGTGGGGTGCTCGGGCCGCGGACCCACGATCGACATATCGCCGCGCAGCACGTTGATGAGCTGCGGCAGCTCGTCGACCTTGGCCCGGCGCAGCCAGGCGCCGTACGGAAACACGCGCGGGTCGTGGTCGGCGGTGATGACGCTCTGGAACTGGCCGTGATCGACCCGCATGGTGCGCAGCTTGTACATCGTGAACAACCGCCCGCCGCGGCCGGTCAGGCGGGCCCGGTACAGCACCGGTCCTCGGTCCCACAGCCAGATGCCGACGGCGGCCCCCATGATGAACGGGCCGAGCACGATGAGTGCGGCGGTGGACAGCACCACGTCGAGCAGGCGCTTGATCATGGCGACAGCGCCGAGGGCGCCGGCGGCGCCTGGCGGGTGAGGTGGTAGTCGGACCGCCGGCGCCCCCGCGCCAGCGGTCGGGTGGTGGCGCTCTCCCCCAGCGCGGTGGCGAGGCGCCGGCTCAGCGCGCCGGACGCCCATGCGAACATCAACGACGCGAAGTCGAACTGCTTCCACACGAAGGCGGCCGGCAGCGTCGGCGGCTCGACGCCGAACAACGCATGCCGCGCCAGGTGCCAGGCGCGCACGAACGGGAAGGCGCACGCGTTCACAACCCCGTGCAGGTAGACGAAGGCCGCCGAGCAGCGTCCCTGCGCACGCAGGAACGCGAAGAACTCCCGGCGCAGCTCCCGGTTCGCGGGATAGCGGCGCCGCTCGACGACCGCCTTCTTGCGGGCGCCGAACCACGCGCGCGGGACCCCCGCTTCCTCGAGAATGCGCCGGGCGATCGGCCGGTCGTAACCGCTCCCCAGCCTCCAGGGTGCCATCTCGGGCGACGCCGAGATCGCGGCGATGTCGCGCACGGCGGCCGCGAACAGCGACGGCACGGCGACGTTGACGAAGCCGCTCTTGAGCCGGATCTCCGACAGCATCAGCGCGGTCGTGTCGCCCCGCACGAGCCCGGCGTCCTGGTAGGCGCGCTCCCACGGGTTGAGATCCCACACCTCGTCGCCCAGAAAGCCCGTGAACAGGACCGCCGCGCCGCCACGCCGCTCCAGGTCACGCACCAGCGAATGCAGCACCGTCATCGTGGGCGCGCAGCCCGGCGCCAGGAAGTAGAGCTCGTCGTCGGTGAGGTGGGAGTGGCGGTCGTCGAGGTACACGGTCCGCAGGCCCAGCAGGTCGGCGATCGGCTTGCCGTCGTCGATGGCGGCGCGCGGGCTCACCCACGCCGGGATATGGGAGTTCGACCGCCGGCTGGTGAAGCAGCTGGCGATGCCGAGCGGCGAGACGAGCGCCGCGCTCGCAGCCGAGTCGTAGCCCGAGGAAATCGTCGCGAACGCCGTCATCGGCAAGGTGCGCTCGGGGCTCGCGTAATTCGCCTGCAGGCGGCGCAGCGCTCCGTCGACCAGGGCGCGGTAGCGCTCGAACGAGGGGATGGACGGCACCGGCCGCAGTGACTCGAACCGGATCTCCCCGTCCGTCAGCACCAGGCTCTCGCCGTACACCTGATAGAACGAGCGGATCTCAGGATGCGCGACCGTGAAGCTGCGGGGATAGCGGCCGGGCCCGTGACGCGCGGCGTACGTCTCGGCGCGATAGTCGTGCGCCGGATCGAGCGCCGCGCCCGTGAAGGCGAGCAGCAGCACCAGGCTGTTGGAGACGAGGATCTCGTCGCGGTGCCGGCAATACACCAGGCGGTTCACGAGCGCGCTCGAGGGCACGAAGTGCACTTGATCGCCCTCGATGCGGATGCCGCTGCCGAACAGGTGGTGACTGCGGTGGAAGCCGCCCAGCCGGAACTCGTCGTCCCACACGCCCTCGACCATCCAGTGTGGCGTGCGCTCCACCGCCGGGCCGTGCGACACCAGCACTTCGCCCGACTCCGGATTCGCCCGCGCCAGCCATGCGAGCCGCGGCAGTGCGGCGACCTCGCGGTATCGCAACATGGGCGCGGTCACCGGGACCGGTCCGCGATGGCGCGCACCCGGTGCAGCACGCTGTGCCGGGCGTCGGGTGCGAGGCCGACAGCGAACGCGATCGCCGTCACCAGGCACAGGGTCAGGACGGTGCCTCCCGCCCACACCACCCATCCGGGCGCCTGAACGCGAGCGCCCAGCGCGGCGGCGGCCGCGAACAGCAGGACGGTGGTGATGAGCGGCCGAACGGCCGGCCAGGGCGCGGCGGGCGCAGCGCCGGCCCCCAGCGAGGCGCGGACCAGCCGCGGGTACGACACGCTCTGCACGGCACGGCCGGCGAGGATGCCGAGACACAGGCCGGGGAGACCCAGCCAGCTGGTCAAGGCGATCATCGCGACCAGCGTCACGGCGGCGGCCACGGCGCCCATCCGCACGCGGCCCCACGGATGCAGCGCTGCGTCGATGATGTTGGAGTCGGTGCGGATGTACGCGGTCTGCACGGCCGTCACCACGATCAGCAGATCGACGAGGGACCCGGCCCACTGCTCCCGGCCCACCCACAGCGCGACGAACGAAGGATTCCACAGCAGGATCGTGGCGCCCACTCCCGTCACGAACAGCCAGGTCAGCGCGAAGATCTCGCGCCGCACCAGGGAGGCCCACGCGAATTGGCCACGGCCGAACAGACCCCCCAGCCCCGGCATCGCGGCCGTGACGGCCGCGCTGTGCAGGTTCACGGCGGTGCGCGCGGCGTAGCTCGTCAGCACGTAGGTGGCCACGACCGAGGGCGAGAGCATGACGCCGAGCACGACGAGGTCGCTCGCGAGCAGCAGCTTGGCGATCAGGTCACCGACCGACAGCCAGCCGCTCATGGCGAACAGGGCGCGAATGTCGGCCCGGGTGGGGCGCACCGCGCCGAACCACGCCACCGCGCCGCGGGCGATCCACCAGTAGCCCGCTCCCGTGAGGCCGGCGACGACGAGCTGCGCGGTGCCGACGCCGACCAGGCCCAGGCCCGCCAGCGCGGCCGCACCCGTGAGCACGCCGCCGGCGACGCTCAACCCGGCCTGCAGCTCCATGCGCTTGTAGCCGAGGTTCGCCCCGAACAACACGGACTCGGGCACCGTGAGCAGGCCGCCCAGCAGCACGCCGCCGACGAGCGCCGCGCACGCGAGGCGCACCGCGCCGGCGAGCGGCGGGGCGGTGCCGGTGAGGGCGGGCGCGACCCAGGTGAGCACCGCGCCGGCACCGACCGCGAGCGGCAGGAACAGCAGCCACACCACCAGGGCGCCGCCCACGGCGCGCCGTCCGGCGTCCCGGTCGGCGGACTTCTGGCGGCTCGCCACCACGAGACGCAAGGCGGCCGGCGGACGGCCGCTCAGCGGCTCCAAATAGCTGGTCAGGCGGCCGAGCATCTCGTACACGCCGTATAACGCCTGGCCCAGGCGGCTCACCAGAATCGGGGTGACCGCGAGCCCCACGATCATCTTCGCGCCGTACTCGAGCCCGTACGCCACGACGGTCAGCGACGCTTTCTGCGTCAGGCTGGTCTTGCGGTCGAACGCGTGGGCGGGGGCGGTCATACCGCGACCTCGACCGGCTGGAGCCGCTCGGCGATGCGATCGACGAGGTAGTTGGCGAGGGGGAGCGCGCACGTAAACGCCGGTGAGACGGCATTGAGGACGTGGAACGAGCGATCGTCCCCCTCATATCGGAAATCCATTTCCAGGCGGCGCTCGCGCAGGTCCACGAGCTGGGCCCGGATGCCCGCCGGCGCCCAGCGCCGGAACGCTCCGGGGCGTACGGCCGGAACCAGTGTCGCGGCCCGGCGCACGAGCGCCCGCCGGCCGGCGACGCGCAGCTCGGCGAACGCGAGACCGCGGAAACCGAAGTCGTTGCGCACGAGCATCGCCAGCTCGCGGCCGACGATCGCCAGGCACTCACGCAGCTGAAACCGGGACCAGCCGCGATAATGCTCGCGCCACAGCGCGGGCATCGCGGTCGGCCCGATCTTGACGGTGCCGTCCACGCTGCGCGTCACGTGCACACCGAGGAATGGATTGGCCAACGCGGGAACGGGATACACGTGGGTGCGCAGCGGCACGGCGCCCGGCTCTCCGTACAGGTACGTCCCCCGGAACGGCAGGATGCGGTAGCGCTCCGAGAAGCCGTAGTCGCGCGCGACGCGGTCGGCATACAGGCCGGCGGCGTTGACGACGTACCCGGCGGAAAAGGTCCCCGCGGATGTCCACACCTCCTCCGCCCTGAGCCCCGACCCGCGACCCGTGTAGGTGACTCCGGTGATCACCACGATGCCGGCGACGCGCGCGTCCTCCACCAGGGACGCGATGATGTCGGCCGGCCGGACGGTGGCGGTGCGCGGGGAGTAGAGCGCGTACTCGTGTGTCCGGGCGAGCGGCTCGATGCGGCGCGCCTCCGCGGCCGTCACCCGCTCGAGCGGCACGCCGTTGGCGCGGCCCCGGCGCTCGAGCTCGTCGAGACCCGCCAGTTCGCCCGCGGGCCACCACCAGCTTGCCGCACGGATCGAGCGGGAGGCCGCGCTCCGCACAATAGGCGGCCAGCTGGCGGTTGCCCTCCAGGGTGAGCCGGGCCTTGAGCGAGTCGGCCGTGTAGTAGAAGCCCGCGTGCAGCACGCCGGAGTTGCGGCCGCTCGCATGGAGCCCGCACGCCTGCTCTTTCTCGAGCAGCGTCACGCTTGCGTCCGAGTAGCGGCGCTTGAGCTCGAGGGCGAGCGTCAACCCCACGATGCCACCGCCCACGACGAGGAAGTCCGTGGTCCGGGGGAGCGTCATATGGGGCATGCCCTCAGACGTGAACCGGTTCGCGCGCGGGCGCCCAGTCGCCCCGGCGGCGGCGGGGCGTCGCGAAGGTCTGCTTCAGCGCCTGGACGTTGTGATAGACCGGATTCTGATAATTGCGAAGCGCCTCTTTGGCGCGAATCGCCGCGGCGACTTCGTCGATGCCGGCGGCCACCGTCATCTCGGGCACAAACCCGAGCGCCCGGCGGATCTTCGCGAAGCTCACGCGATAGTCGCGCCGGTCGCCCCCGTCGGACTGCTGCGTGACCATGACGTTGCCCACGTGGTCCGCGACGAGCTCGCCCAACCCCTTGATCGTGTGGTTGAGGCCGTCACCACCCACGTTGAACACCTCGCCGGCCACGATCTCGCCGGGCGCCTCCAGCGCCTTGATGAAGGCCCGCGCGGCGTCGCGGCAATGCACGTTGGGCCGCCACTGATCGCCGCCGAAGATGGAGATCTTGCCGTCGACCACCGCGCGCACGGTGAGCGTGTTCACCACCAGGTCGAACCGCATGCGCGGCGACAGGCCGAACACCGTCGAGAGCCGCAGCACCACCGGCTCCACGTCGCCGGCCCGGTCGAACAGGATGTTCTCGCTCAACACGCGCGTCCGGGCGTACAGCGACACCGGGTTGAGGGGCGACTCTTCCGTGAGCGCGCCGCCCGAGCTGGCGCCATAGACGCTGCAGCTCGAGGCGAACACGAGGCGGCGCACGCGGTAGAAATTGCTCGCCTCGGTGAGCACCTTGGTCGCGGTGTAGTTGAGGTTGACCGTTTCTTCGGGATCGAGGTTGCAGGCAGGGTCGCCCACGATGGCCGCGAGGGCGATCACGCCGTACACGTCGCGCAGCGCGCGGCTCAGGTCCCGGCTGGAGCACACGTCGCCCGCCAGGATCTCGAGCCGCGGATGGGTCAAGCCGTCGAGTCCCGCCCGCCCATAGTCGAACCGGTCCAGGACGCGGACGTGATAGCCTCGCTCCAGCAGCATGCGGGTGAGGTGTGACCCAATGAACCCCGCGCCACCGGTCACGAGCACGCGCCGGCTGCCTTCCAGCGTCGCGGGCCGGGCGGGGGCGGCCGGCGCGGTGTGCAGCAGCTCCTGCAAGGTCACGGTACCGGGGCGATGGACGTCGCGGCCGCTCACGAACCGCCGAATGCCTCCCACCGCGCGCACGCGGATGCCCGCATCCTCGAGACGGCGCCCCAGGGCGCCGACGACGGCGCGTGTCGCCGACGGCATCGCGACGATCACCTCGCGCACGTCGCGCCCGTGGACCACCGCGAGCGCGTCGCGCACCGGTCCCAGCACGGGTACGCCGTTCAGCACGGCGCCGAGCTTGGCGGGATCGTCGTCGAGGAACCCGACCAGCTGGACGCCGGGCGCGGCACCGGACATGAGCTCGCGGCCGATCGACAACCCGTGCGCACCGGCACCGGCGATGAGCACCCGGCGCACTCCCGAGGCGGTCCCCTTGGCGCGTGCGCCCGCTACCCGTGCCCGCAGCTTGGCGTCGGCCACGGAGCAGCGGCGCAGCGCCCGCACGCCTCCCGTCAGGACCAGCTTGAGCAGTGGGAGGAGCGGCACGGTCGCGGGCGAGGGGTTGTCGGT
>CBFHAJ010000030.1:0-28586 GCA_965653495.1 uncultured bacterium
GGCGGCGATCGTCCCGCCCTTGGCGAGCGTCACCACACGCACTTCGCAGTGCTGCACGCGCCACCCGTCGTCATTGTCGCGGCACCGCGCCATCCAGCGGGCGTCAGCGGCGCTCTGAGCCAGTGCGGCGGCGACGGGAACGGTCACCAGGGCGAGGACGATCGGATAGCGGGACATCGACTCCTCCAGGGGCGGGGGTGAGTGGACTCGTGGTTCGACAGCACGAGCCTCGAAACGGTTGCCCGGCGGTGAGGGTGACCGCATACTCCGCCCCGTGCGCTTCCCCCACCCCCTGACGCTGCTGTGCGGCTGCGTCCTGATGGCCGCGGCGGCCAGTCATGTGCTCCCCGCGGGAGAGTACGACCGCCGGGACGATCCCGCCACGGGACGGCGGGTGGTCGTGGCGGGAACCTACCACGCGGTGGCGGCGGCCCCGGTGGGCCCGTTCCAGGCCGTCGTGGCGATCCCGCGCGGCATGGTCGACGCCGCTCAGGTGATTTTCTTCGTGTTTCTGATCGGCGGGGCCTTCACCGTGGTGGACGAGACCGGCGCCCTGCGCCACGGAGTGGACTGGCTGGTGCGGCACTTCGGGCATTCGGAGGCGCTGGTGATCCCGGCGGCATCCCTCGCCTTCGCGCTGGGCGGCGTGCTCGACAACATGAAGGAAGAGATCATCGCCCTCGTGCCGGTGATGCTGTTGCTCACCCGCCGGCTGGGCCTGCGGCCGGTGATCGCGGTCGCCATGAGCCTGGGAGCCGCCGCCGTGGGCGCGGCGTTCAGCCCGATCAATCCGTTTCAGGTCGGGATCGCACAGCAGCTCGCCCAGCTGCCGCTGCTGTCGGGCGCGTCGTTCCGGATCGTCTTTCTCGCCGCCGCGCTGGGGATTTGGATCTGGGCGACGGTGCGCTACGCGGCGCGCACGCGCGAGACCGTCGCGACCAGCGCCGATTCCGCGCCGGTCGCCGGCGGGCGGCGGCCCGCCGCGGTTCTCACGCTCGTGCTGCTCGCGTTCGCCGGGCTGGTGGTGGGCGTGTTGCGCCTCGGCTGGGGATTCAACGAGATGGCGGCGTGGTTCTTTGTCATGGGCGTGGCGGCGGGACTGGTGGGCGGGCTGGGCATCGGGGGGACGGCGAGCGCCTTCACCACCGGGTTCCGGGCGATGGCGTACGCCGGCCTGCTGATCGGCTTCGCCCGGGCCATCTTCGTGACGCTCGAGCAGGGCCGCATCGTCGACACGATCGTGCACGGGCTGTTCGCTCCGGTCGCCCGGCTGCCGCTCGGGCTCGCCGCCGTCGCCATGCTCGCGCTGCACACCGTGGTCCATGTTCCCGTGCCGAGCCCCAGCGGGCATGCTGTGCTGACGTTGCCCATTCTCGTGCCGCTCGCCGACCTGCTCGGCCTGTCGCGCCAGGTGACGGTGCTCGCCTATCAGTACGGCGGCGGACTGTCTGAGCTGCTCACGCCCACCAACGGGGCCCTGATGGCGATCCTCGCGGCGGCTCAGGTGCGCTACGAAGACTGGCTGCGATTCGCACTGCCGGTCCTATTGGTCTTGCTCGCGCTCGGAGCCGCCGCAGTCGGGGTGGGCGCCGCTATCGGACTACCATAACCGGGAGCCTTTGTGCCTGAACGCTGGATTGGGTTGCTGCCTGCCGTCCTGCTCGTTCCTGCAGTGCTCGCCGCCCAAGCACCGACGCGGCGCCACGTCGACGTGCCGCCCGCCGCGCCCCGCCCCGCGGACGTGGCCAGCGTGGACAGCGTCGTCAAGGCGTACTACGACGTGATCACCGGACCCGCCGGGCAACCGCGCCAATGGTCACGCGACCGCTCGCTCTACATCCCCGATCTCCGGTTCGTCGCCACCGGCTTCGCCAAAGGACGGCCCTACGCGCGCGTGATGACGCACCAGGACTTCGTGGACGCGTCGGACTCCGCGATGGTTCGCGACGGCTTTTTCGAGCGGGAGATCCACCGGGTCACGCGGCGCTACGGCAACATCGCGCAGGTCTTCAGCACGTACGAAGAGCACCGCACGGCGGACGGGCCGGTGGAGGGCCGGGGTATCAACGCCCTGCAGCTCTATTGGGACGGCACGCGCTGGTGGGTCGCGTCGGCCATCTGGTTCGAGGAGGATCCGACCCACCCCATTCCCAAGGAGTTCTTGCCCTAGATGATGATGTTCGATCGCGTATGACCGATCCGCGCCGCGCGCTGTTGCTCGACCTGCTCGACCAGGCGTTCAATCGCCGGGCGTGGCACGGCACGGGGTTGTGGGGATCACTGCGCGGCCTCACTCACCGCGACGCGCTGTGGCGCCCGGGGGGCCGGCGGGGCAGGCACAACATCTGGGAGATCGTGCTGCACACTGCGTATTGGAAGTACATTGTGCGCCGGCGGCTCACGCGCGACGAGACGCTCGCGTTCCCGCGCACCGGCGCCAACTGGCCCCACCTGCCCGAGCGAGCCGACGCCGCCGCCTGGCGGCGTGACGTGACTCTCTTAAAGGAGCAGCACCGGTTATTGCGCGCGACGGTCGCCCGCTTTCCCGTGGTCCGGCTCGGCGCGAAAGGCTGGCGGTCCAATTGGACCAACGGCCAGCATGTGTACGGGATCGCGTCGCATGATCTCTACCACGCGGGGCAGATTCAGTTACTGAAAGTGCTCCGTCGCTAGTCTCCCCGCAGCTTCTCGATCTCTCGCCGGTCGCGCTTCGTCGGCCGGCCCTTCCCTTCGTAGCGCAGCGAGGGCGCCACGCGGAGCTGCTCCGCCCGCCGCTCGCGCCGCTGTTTCCCCTCGGCGTCCTCCTCGTACAGCGCAGCGGCGACGGCCGGTGGTCCCCGGTGTTCCGCCAGCCCGCGTACCACCACGACATACTCGAACGGGCCGCGGCGCACGCGAACCTGGTCGCCGACGCCGAGCAGCTTGGCGGGCTTGGCGCGCGCGCCGTTCAGGGCGACATGCCCGCGGCCGACAGCAGCGGCCGCGAGCGCTCGTGTCTTGAAGAAGCGCGCCGCCCACAGCCACCGGTCGAGCCGTACCCGCGTCGGTTGCGTCACGCTCGCTCTCTCTGCAAGCTCCACGGGCGGGGCGGGTCATGCGTATACTCCGGAAGCCAGGGTCCCCCCCGACCACCCGTTACCCAGAGCCCAATGCTCGCTCGGATGCTGACTCGCCCGCTAGCCGTTCCGCGTCGCCCTGCCCGGGTGTTGCGGTACGCAACGGCCGCGGCGAGCCTCGGCGTGCTCGCCGGCTGCGGGACGCCCGGGGTGCGCGGCGTGGCGGGCACTGCGCCGGCGCCCAACGCGCCCTGGACGCCGCCGCGCCACCCCTCCGCCGCCGCGGCGTCCCCCGCCCCCGAGTTGCCGTCGGACATCGGTGAGCGCGTAGCGCAGCTCAAGCTCGCGGACGTGATCGACATCGCGCTGCGGAACAATACCGCCACCCGCGCGGCGTGGGCCGACGCCCGCGCCGCGGCCGCGACCTACGGCGCCGCCAAGGGGCAATGGTATCCGACCATCGGCGCGACCGGAACGGCCACCACCATCCGTCGCACCGTGTCCTCGGGCGGGCAGCAGGCGGTGAAACAGCGGTTCTACGGCCCCTCGGTCACGCTCTCGTGGCTGCTGTTCGACTTCGGCGGCCGCACCGGCTCGATCGGGATCGCGCGCGAGGCGCTGCTCAGCGCAGACTGGACCCACAACGCGACGTTGCAGACCGTCGTGCTCACGGTCGAGCAGGCGTACTTCCAGTACCTCGGCACGAAGGCGTTGCTCGACGCCCAACAGACGACGCTCACGGAGGCGACCACCAATCGCGAGGCAGCGGACCAGCGACACCGGGTGGGGCTCGCGACCGTCGCCGACGTGCTCCAGGCGAAAACGGCGCAGTCGCAGGCCCAGCTCGCGCTCGAGGCCACGCAGGGCGCGCTCCAGACCACGCGTGGGGCGCTCGCGCTGTCGATGGGGCTGCCGGCGAACATTCCTTACGACATCGCCGTGCAGCCCGATACGGCGCTCCCCCCAGGCGTGGTGGAAGCCGTGGACACGCTGATCGCCCGGGCGATGCGGGAGCGTCCCGACCTCGCCGCCCAGCGCGCCCAGGCCGCGGAGGCACGCGCCCGGGTCGCGGTGGCCCGCTCCCAGGCGCTGCCGACGCTGGCGCTGGGCGGGAACGCGGGCGGCACATATTTCATCAACCCGCCCGCCGGCAGCCCCACCTCGGGGAACAGCTACACGGCGACGCTGACGCTCTCGGTGCCGCTGTTCTCCGGCGGGGCGCAGATCTACAACGTCAAGTCCGCCGCCGCGGCCGCCGCCGCGGCCGAGCAACGGGCGCAGGGGTTCGAGCAACAGGTCGTGTACGAAGTATTCAACGCCTATTACGCGCTCCGCACCGCGACACAACAGGTCCGCACCAGTCGGGACCTGCTGGCGAGCGCCACGGAGTCGGAGCAGGTGGCCTTGGGACGCTACAAGGCCGGGGCCGGAAGTCTGTTGGACCTCCTGACGGCCCAGGCGGCGCTCGCGAGCGCCCGCGCGCAGGCCATCCAGGCGCGGTTCTCCTGGAACACGGCCCTCGCCCAGCTGGCGCACGACGTGGGCATTCTCGGGCTCGACGGAACGAGCCAGCTGGAAATGCAACCCGACACTACAGGAACGCCGAAATAGATGAACCGTCCCACCGCCGCCGTCCTGTCACTCTGCGCCGTGCTCGGCTGCTCACGTCGCGGCCCCGGGGGACCCCAGCGGGTGCCCGTGACCGTCGCGCACGTGGAGCAGCGCGCCGTGCCGTTCGAGCTGCAGCAGACCGGCTCGGTTGAACCGGTGCAAACGGTGAACGTGGAATCGCAGGTGAGCGGGGTGCTGCAGCGTGTCTCGTTCCGTGAGGGCGATGAGGTCACGGCGGGCCAGCTCCTGTTCCAGATCGATCCCCGCCCGTTTCAGGCGGCGCTCGAGCAGGCCCAGGCGATGCTCGCGCGGGACCAGGCCCAGGCGCAGAGCGCCGCGCTCGACGCGGACCGGTACGCCGCGCTCGTGAAGCAGGATTATGTGACCAAGTCCGACTACGACGCCAAGCGGGCCGCGGCGGACGCGTCGCAGGCGGTGGTGCGCGCGGACTCGGCCAGTGTCGCCACCGCTCGGCTCAATCTCGAATGGGCCGCCATCCGGGCTCCCATCGCCGGCCGCACGGGACGGCTGCTGGTGCGCGAGGGCAATCTGGTCCGCGCCAACACGACCGATCCCCTGGTCGTGATCAACCAGACGCGCCCGATCCTCGTGCGGTTCGCCGTGCCGGAGCAGTACCTCGCCGACATCCAGCGCTACCGTTCCAACCGCCTGCCGGTGCTCGCGAGCCCCGGCAAGGCCGACACCGTCTTCTCGAGCGGGGTCCTGTCGTTCGTCGACAACGCCGTGGACACGACGACGGGCACGGTGCTGCTCAAAGGCGAGTTCTCGAACCGCGACGACGCCCTCTGGCCCGGCGAGTTCGTGAACGTGCGACTGCAGCTGTATGTCCAGGACAAGGCGCTGGTGGTCCCCTCGCAGGCGGTGATGTCGGGGCAGCAGGGGACGTATGTCTTCATCGTGGATCACGCCGGGACGGCGCGGTCTCAACCCGTGTCGGTGGCGCGGACGGCGGGGCCGTACACGGTCATCGCGCAGGGCGTGAGCGCCGGTGACGCGGTGGTGACGGACGGGCAATTGCGACTCGTGTCGGGGGCAGCGGTGGACGTGAAGGGCGTCGCCGACCCGACGCAGGAAACGGCGGGCGACAAGTGAGTATCTCTGAGCTGTTCATCAAGCGACCCGTCATGACCACGCTGGTCATGATGGGCATCCTGCTGTTCGGCATCATGGCCTACCGGCTGCTCCCGGTGAGCGATCTGCCCAACGTCGATTTCCCGACCATCACGGTGAGCGCGAGTCTCCCCGGCGCCAGCCCGGAGACCATGGCGTCCGCCGTCGCCACGCCGCTCGAAAAACAGTTCTCGACCATCGCCGGCGTGGATCAGATGACGTCGACGTCGAATCTGGGAAACACGTCCATCACCCTGCAGTTCACGCTCGATCGCGAGATCGATGCGGCCGCCCAGGACGTGCAGGCGGCGATCTCCAAGACACTGCGCCAGCTGCCGAGCGGCATCCTGCCGCCGTCGTACCAGAAGGTGAACCCGGCCGATTCGCCGATCGTGTACTACGCGATGAGCTCGAAGACGCTGTCGCTCTCCGCCCTCGACGAGTATGCGGAGACGTTCATCGCGCAGCGTCTGTCCACGGTCGACGGGGTGGCCCAGGTGCAGGTGTACGGCGCGGCCAAGTACGCGGTCCGCGTGCAGCTCGACCCTAAAGCGCTCGCCACGCGGGGCATCGGGATCGACGAGGTGGCCGACGGGATCGCCGCGAGCAACGTGAACCTGCCCACCGGCATCCTGTGGGGCCCGCACCGCGCCTACACGGTGGAGGCGAACGGGCAGCTGCAGAGCGCCGCCGAGTTTCGGCCGCTGGTGATCGCTTTTCGCAACGGGGCGCCGGTGCGGCTGCAGGACGTGGGCCAGGTGCTCGACGACGTGCAGGACAACAAGAGCGCCGCCTGGTACAACGGCAGCCGCTCGATCATCCTGGCGATCCAGCGGCAGCCGGGCACCAACACCGTCGCCGTCGCGGGGCGCGTGCGCGCCGTCATGGCGACCCTCAAGGAGCAGCTGCCCGCGTCGGTGGAGCTGCGGCTGCGCTACGACCGCTCCGACTCGATTCGCGCCTCGCTGAACGACGTGCGGTTCACGCTGCTCCTGACGCTGTCCCTCGTGGTACTGGTCATCTTTTTGTTCCTGCGCAATCTGTCGGCGACGGTCATCCCGAGCCTGGCGCTGCCGTTCTCGCTCGTCGGCACGTTCGCCCTGATGTACCGGCTGGGCTACAGCCTCGACAACCTCTCGATGATGGCCCTCACGCTGTCGGTCGGGTTCGTCGTGGACGACGCCATCGTGATGCTCGAGAACATCGTGCGCCACATGGAGCACGGGAAGCCGGCGATGCAGGCGGCGTACGAAGGCGCGCGCGAGGTGGGATTCACCATCCTCTCGATGACGTTGTCGCTCGCCGCGGTGTTCCTGCCGGTCTTGTTCATGGGCGGCATCATTGGCCGGTTGTTCCACGAGTTTGCGGTCACGATCGGCGCGGCGATCCTCGTGTCGGGCGTCGTGTCGCTCACGCTCACGCCCATGCTGTGCAGCCGGTTCCTGCGCCCGCCCGGCGAGGCGCAGCACGGGTCGTTCTACCAGGCGTCGGAGCGCGTCTACGACCGCGTGCTGAGTTTGTACGAGCGCACGCTGCGGTGGGTGATGCGGCACCGGGGGCTCGCGCTCGCGGCGTCCGGCGCGATTTTCTTGGCCACTCTGGGGTTGTTCGTCATTGTGCCCAAGGGATTCCTGCCGAGCGAGGACAACTCGCAGATCTTTGGCATCACCGAGACGCTGCAGGGCACGTCGTACGACGACATGGTGCAACACCAGCTGCAGGTGATGGCCGTGCTACAGCAGGATCCCAACGTGGACGGCACCATGTCGTTCCTGGGCGGCGGCACCATCAACCAGGGCCGCGTGTTCATGCAGCTCAAGCCGCGGTCGCAGCGCAAGCTGAGCGTGGATCAGCTGATCCGGTCGTTCACGGCCCGGCTCGCAGGGATCCCGGGGATTCAGGTGTTCCTGCAGAACCCGCCACCCATCCGCATCGGCGGACGTCTGTCCAAGAGCCAGTATCAGTTCACGCTCCAGAGCCCCGACATGGCCGGGCTGTACG
Organism: uncultured bacterium; assembly: GCA_965653495.1. Classification (GTDB taxonomy): domain Bacteria; phylum Gemmatimonadota; class Gemmatimonadetes; order Gemmatimonadales; family GWC2-71-9; genus AG41. The sequence continues at coordinate 7,800 of CBFHAJ010000030.1, forward strand.
AGAGCTCCAAGACGCTCGAGGCCAAGATGCGCACGCTGCCCGGCCTGATCAACGTCACGAGCGATCTGCAGATCTCCAATCCGCAGGCGTCCGTGACCATCAACCGCGACCGCGCGGCGGCGCTGAGCGTGACGGCGGAGCAGGTGGAGACCGCGCTGTTCGACGCCTACGGCTCGGGGCAGGTCTCGACCATCTACACACCCACCAACCAGTTCTGGGTGGTGATGGAGCTCCTGCCTGATTACCAAAAGGATCTCTCCGCGCTGAGTATGCTGTACATCCGTTCGAAGACCGGCACGCTGGTGCCGCTCGCCTCGGTCGCGGACGTCACGTCGTCGGTGGGTCCGCTCACCGTCAACCATTCCGGCCAGCTGCCCTCCGTGACGATCTCCTTCGATTTGCAGCCCAACGTGGCGCTCGGCACGGCGGTGACGGAGGTGCAGCGCGCCGCAGCGCAGACGCTGCCGTCGAGCGTGACCACGTCGTTCGGCGGCACCGCGCAGGCGTTCCAGTCGAGCCAGGGAGGATTGCTGTTCCTGCTGATCCTCGCCGTGCTGGTGATCTATCTGGTGCTCGGGATTCTGTACGAGAGCTTCATCCATCCGCTCACGATTCTGTCGGCGCTGCCGTTCGCCGGGTTTGGCGCCCTCGCCACGCTGCTCCTGTTCCGGGTGGAGCTGAGCGTGTACGCGTTCGTCGGCATCATCATGCTGGTGGGGTTGGTGAAGAAGAACGGCATCATGATGATCGACTTCGCGCTCGAGTCGCAGCGGGTCGACGGCAAGTCTCCGGAAGCGGCGATCCTCGAGGCCTGCACCATCCGGTTCCGGCCGATCATGATGACCACCATGGCCGCGCTCATGGGCACGCTGCCGATCGCGCTCGGCGTGGGCGCGGGCTCCGAGTCGCGCCGGCCGCTCGGCATCGCGGTCGTGGGTGGGCTCGCGTTCTCGCAGCTCATCACGCTGTACGTGACGCCCGTGATCTACCTGTACCTCGACGCGTTCCAGCGCTGGCTGGGCAAGAGCGCGGTGGGACGGGCGGCGGGCGGCAGACCGGCGACCCAACCGGCGCCAGCAGACTGAACTGGAGACTCACGACCGAGAACTGAACGCTGTAAGTTTTTCCCCATGCACGAATGGCAAGTGTGGTTCGTCGCCGCGCTGCTGCTCTTCGTCGCCGAGATGATTGCCCCCGGATTCTGGCTGTTATCCGTGGCCGTGGGGTCGCTCGCGGCGGGGGTCGTCTCGCTGGTGCTGCCGGGCGTGCTCGCGCCGACGCTCACGTTCGTCGCCGGCACCCTGCTCTCCCTCGTCGGGGTCCGCCCGTTCCTGCTGCGCCGCCTGCATCCCGCGGGGCATGACATCAAGACCAACGTCGATGCGCTCGCGGGCCGGGTGGGCATCGTGTCCGAGCGCATCGACCCGGGCACCGGGAAGGGCCGGGTGGTGGTCGAGGGAGAGGATTGGCGCGCCGCGGCCCTCATGGACACACCCCTCGAGCCGGGCACGCGGGTGATGATCGTGCGGGTCGAGGGGGCGACGCTCTACGTGGATAAGGAGACTTGAGCGTATGCCGCTCTCATTTGTTCAACTCGTCCTGGTGGCCAGTGGCATCGTCGTCGTGGTCTACGTCTCGAAGGCCGTCCGCATCGTGCAGCAGGCGCAGACGATGATCATCGAGCGGCTCGGCAAGTTTCACAAGACGCTCAACTCGGGGCTCAACTTCATCAATCCGCTGCTCGACAAGCCGCGAGCGATCGACTGGCAGCAAGTGGTCGTGACGCCCGCCGGCGAGTCCTTCGCGCGCCACTTCCGCACGGAGAAGATCGACCTGCGCGAGACCGTGTACGTGTTCCCACGCCAGAACGTGATCACCAAGGACAACGTCGTCGTCGAGATCGACGCGCTGATCTACTCCCAGATCACCGACCCCGTGCGCGCCACGTACGAGATCGCCAACCTGCCGGATGCGATCGAAAAGCTGACCCAAACCACGCTGCGCAACGTGATCGGCGAAATGGAGCTCGACCACGTGTTGTCGTCGCGCGACACCATCAACGCCAAGCTGCGCGAGATCCTCGACGAGGCGACGCACAAGTGGGGCGCCAAGGTGAGCCGGGTGGAGCTGAAGGACATCAACCCGCCGCGCGACATCCGCGACGCCATGGAGAAGCAGATGCGCGCCGAGCGTGATCGCCGCGCCGCGATCCTGACCGCCGAGGCCGAGAAGCAGTCGCGTATCCTCCAGGCCGAAGGCATCCGGCAGTCGGAGATCAACAAGGCCGAGGGCGACAAACAGGCCAAGATTCTCGCCGCCGAGGCCGAGGCAGAGGCGCGCCTCAAGGTCGCCGAGGCCGAGGCCCAGGCGATCGAACGGATCACCACCTCGATCAAGGGCACCGGAGGCGATCCGGCACGCTACTTGATCGCGATCCGCTACATCGAGGCGCTCAAAGCCATGGTGTCGGGTGAGAACAACAAAGTCGTGTACTTGCCGTACGAGGCGACGGGCGTCCTGTCGTCGCTCGGCGGCATCCGAGAGATGCTGGCGGGGCCGACCGACAAAGGAGATAAGCGATGAGACGGGCGGACTGGCGGAAAGGCGGACTGGCGGTCGGAATGGCGCTGCTGTTTCTGTCCGGCGGTCCGCCCGTCCGCCGGTCCGCCCCGCCGTGCGATTCAAGCGCCGGCCTGACGCTCCCGACCGGGTTCTGCGCGGTGATCGTCGCCGACCAGCTCGACGGGCCGCGCCACCTCGCGGTCGCCCCGAACGGCGATCTCTTCGTCGCGCTGGCCGGCGGCCGCGCCGGCGTGGGTGGTGGCATCCTGGCGCTGCGCGACACGTCGGGACATGGGAAGGCCGACGTTCGGCGGACCATCGCCAGTCCGGGCGGGGGGGGCACGGGCATCGCCCTCGGCAAAGGAGTGCTCTACTTCGGGACGGCCTCGACGGTCTATCGCTACGCCATGAAGCCCGGCAGTCTCACGCCGCTCGGCGACCCCGACGTGATCGTCAAGGATTTGCCGACCGGCGGGCACAGCGCCAAGAACCTCGCTCTCTCGCCCGACGGCCGCACTCTGTTCGTGAACATCGGCTCGGCCACCAACTCTTGTCAGGTGGCCGACCGCTCCGCCGAATCGCCCGGGAAGGACCCCTGCCCCGAGCTGGCGTATCGCGCCGGCGTGTGGCGCTTCGACGCGAACAAGCACGACCAGACCGAAGCCGAGGGCACTCACTTCTCGACCGGCATCCGCAACGCCGTCGGGCTCGCCTTCGCACCGTCGGGCGAGGTGTACGCCACTCAGCACGGCCGCGATCAGCTGGGGCAGAACTGGTCCAAGCTCTTCACCATCGAGCAAAGCGCCGAGAAACCCTCGGAAGAGTTCTTCAAGCTGTCCGAGGGCGCCGATTTCGGCTGGCCGTACTGCTACCACGACCTCGAGCTCGGGCATCTGGTGCTCGCGCCGGAGTACGGCGGCGATGGAAAGCAGGTGGGTCGCTGCAAGGACAAGTCGGAGCCGCTGGTCGCATTTCCCGGGCACTGGGCGCCCGACGGGCTGACGTTCTACGCGGGCACCCAGTTCCCCGAGCACTATCGCGGCGGTGCCTTCATCGCCTTCCACGGATCGTGGAATCGCGCGCCCCTTCCCCAGGCCGGCTACCGGGTGGTGTTCGTGCCGTTCAAGGACGGCAAGCCGGCTGGGACGTACGAGACGTTCGCCGACGGCTTCTGGAAGGAAGACCCCTCGGGACCGAAGCACCGGCCGGTGGGAGTCGCGGTCGGCCCGGATGGCTCGCTTTACGTCACGGACGACGCGGGCGGTACGATCTGGCGAGTGATGTACAAAGGGCGGTGAAAGACGGTAGAGGACGGTGGAGGTTAGTGGAGGTGGCGGGGTACTCAGGGAAGCCGCTGGTCCAGAAGCTCGGGATCAAGGAGGGGGCGAAAATCGCCATCTTGAACGCACCCGCCGGCTACGCGCGGACGCTCGGGAAGCTACCACCGCGCGTTACTCGTAAAACCGCACCAGCGGGCAAGCTCGACTTCATTCAATTCTTCACGACTGAGCAGCGCGATCTCGCGCGCCGGTTCGCGGTGCTGGAGCGCGCGCTCGCGCCCGCCGGCATGCTGTGGATTTCCTGGCCCAAGCAATCGTCCGGGGTGGCGACCGACCTCTCGGAGAACGTGATCCGCGAGATCGGGTTGGCGCACAAGCTCGTCGACGTGAAGGTCGCCGCCGTGGACGATATGTGGTCGGGGCTCAAGTTCGTGCGGCGGCTCGCCGACCGGTAGGACCCTGGCGCGCGCCGGTCGATGGTGCGATTCTAAACGCCGAGGCCGTCCCTCTACTCGCACGGAGGCGCGCCCATGCGCCGTTCCTGCTGTGTCCCACCTGCCACCGTCCTCGCGGTCCTCGCTCTGAGCTGCTCCACGACGCGCCCGTTCGACCGGTCCACGGAGCCGGGCGGGAGGTCGTTACCACCGAGCACGGCGGGCACCGTGATCGTCACGGGCGCAGCGCTGTCGGGCGACCCCGGCAGAACCGTACTGGACGCGATCAGGGTTGCGATGCCCCAGCTACACGTCTCCGGCTGGACGCAGTACACCCGCTGCCCCATCCTGGAGCTGCGCGGCAAGGATAGCGTAGCCGGCAGCTCCAATCCGGACGTCTACGTCGACGGCACTCGGACCACCGACACCTGCCCCCTGGTCACGCTGCAGGCGATCGAGGCGCGGCGTGTCGAGGTGTACCCGTTGGGCGTCACGCCCCGCGCGGGGTACCCAGCTAGCGGCCACGGGCTGATCCTCATCTTTCTCCAGCGCGCGGACTCGACCGACCACAACTGACCGGGGTGTGAAACAGCGAGCCCCCGGGAGCATGACGCCGCCCGGGGGCTCGGTGTGACCAACGGTCTGCGACAGTCTACGGCGCCCGTCCCGTGAACCACAGCGGTGTAGACAGGTCCCTGGCGCTCGAGAACTTCTGCGCAGCCACGGCGGCGTTCACGTTCGCCGCGTTCAGCACGGCCTCGTTGTCCGCATACGGCAGGCGTTCGGGAATGCTGCTCAAGGTCGCGTGCGGCCCCGGCACTAGAGCAGGCACGCCCGTGCGCCGCACCTCGGTCCAGGCCTCCATCCCCTGCATGAACAGCGACGCCCACTTCTGGTACGCGATCTGGGTCAGACCCGCGGCCCCGCCAGCGTACGCCACCCGCGGCTGGGCGAGGTAGGCATTGATCGTGGCCGCGGGAATGCCGTACTGCTCCATAGAGGCGCGGATCGCCTCGGTGTACAGCGTCGCTGCGCTACCGGTGATCCAGCCGCGTTCTGCCGCCTCCGCCTCGAGAAAGAGCACCTCGGAGTAGGTCAAAAGCGACAGCGGCGCAGCGGGCGTCTCGCGCCAGAAGGCGCCGAAGCGAGAGATGTACTTCAGTGCCGTGCCCTCGCCATCGTTCAACCCGTTGGGGAGACCCTCGTAGGCACCTGTGTCGTTCGGTTGGGCGTAGATGGGCAAACGTGGATCGTTCCAGCTCGTGAGCGAATCTACGAACGTCTTGCTCATGCCGTAGTCGTCACGATAGTCCACGTGAACGTTCGTGTAGACGGGGTTCTGGTTCGGCGCCGTGGCGAGGTACATGAGCTGCGCATTGTCCGCGTTGCTCGTGAAGACGCTGTCCGCCACTGCTGCCTGTGCCTGCGCGGCGGCCGTGGCGGGGTCCACGTTGGCCAGGTGCATCGCCAGCCGCAGCCGCAGCGAGTTGGCGAACTTTCGCCACTGGTTCATGTTACCGCCGTACATGTTGTCGCCACTCGCGAACCCGAACGTCGCATGAGCCGACGTGTCCATCTCATGACTCGCCTTCGTGAGATCGGCGAACAGCGCGGTGTAGATGTCGCGCTGCGAGTCATACTTCGGCGTCAGGTTCGTGTCGCCTCTGAGCGCTTCGGAATACGGAATGTCGCCCATCGCGTCCGTCATGACGCTGAAGATGTAGGACTTCATGATCCGGCCGACGCCCTCCCAATTGGGCGCCCCCGCCGCCCCGCCCTTGTTGATGATCCGCTGGAAGTCCTCCAGCGCTGAGTTATAGAAGCCCCACTCTCCATCTACCCCCGGCCGCACAATGTACTTGTCCTCATCGCGGTACTGAATCTCCGCGTAGTACTGCACCCACAGCCCCCCACCTCGGACGTCCACATTATTATCGGGCCCGTCGATGCCACTGACCACGCTCTGGATCCCTTGCGACAGGATAGAGGGCGGCAGCAGGTCCGTGGGGCCGTTCGGGTTGTTGTTGATATCCGTCAGATTGCTGCACGCCGTGGCGCTCGCGACGAGCGCGGCGGCGAGGACGCTCAAGATCGTGTCTCTCATGGTCGCTCTCCTTCGCTCGGCGGTCACGGGCGCACGGAAAGGGTGAAGCCCAGGCTGCGCGCCGTAGGCAGCTGGCCGTTTTCGACGCCCTGACGGTTGCCGGTGTCGAAAGCGGTTTCGGGATCGATCGTGCCCTGCTTGGCCCAGAGCAGCAGGTTGTGGCCGACCAGCGCCACGGTCGCCGCCGAGAAGCCGAAGTGTTGCGCGATCGACGGCGGCAGGTCGTAGGCGAGGCGCAGCTCGCGGAGCTTCAAGTAGCTCGCGTCCAGGATCCCCATCTCATTCGCGTAGAAGGTGTTGTGCCAGTAGTCCTGCGCCAACACGCGGGCTGTGTTGGGCTTGAACACAGTATCGGGCACACCTCCTGGACCGAGCGTGATGCTCTGGTAGACGGAGTTCGGGACCACGAACCCGTCATTCCAATCGTGCTCGCGGCCCTGCAGCGTAGCGCTGAGGATCCCGGAGTACTGCCCGAACCATTTGGTCACGGAGTAGACGCTGCCGCCCATCTGACCGTCGAACGAGAACGACAGACTGAAGTTCTTGTAGGTGATCGTGTTGGTGATGCCGCCCACCCAGTCGGGGTTGTAGTTCCCGAGCACCGTCTGCCTCGAGTCCGGGACCGGCAGGCCGCTCGCGGAGTCGACGACGATGTGACCCTGGGGGTCCCGCTGCCACTTTGTGCCCACCAAGTTGCCGTAGGGCTGCCCCGAATCGGCGGTGACGTTGACCTCCCAGTACGAGCCCACGACGATGCGTTGTACGCCGCCGAACAGCGACAAGACCTTGTTGGTGTTCTTCGACCAGTTGGCGACCACCTGCCACCGGAAGTCGGGCCGCTCGATGGGCGTCATGGTCGCCGCCAGCTCGATGCCACGGTTCCGCACGTTGCCGGAGTTCACAACCTTCTGGGTATAGCCCGTGGTCGCCGAAATCGACACGGGAAGGATCTGGTTCGTGGTGGACTTTTGGTACACGGTCGCGTTCAGGGACAGGCGATTGTTGAACAGGCCCAGGTCGGCCCCGATTTCCTGGCCGGTGGTCTGCTCCGGTTTGAGATCAGGGTTGGGAAGCCGGTCCGCCGCGCTGCAACTCGGCTGACCGCCCCACGGGGCACACCCGTACACTGCCGCGAGCTGGTAGGGGTCCGTGTCATCGCCCACCCGCGTCCAGCTTGCCCGCACTTTCCCGTACGACAGGACGTCGCTCTGAATCCTGAGCGCGTCGGTGAACACCAAAGCCGCGCCGACCGACGGATAGAAGAACGAGTTGGCTCCCTTGGGCAGCGTCGACGACCAGTCGTTGCGGCCGGTCACATCCACGTTGAACCAGTTCTTGAAGTTGAAGCTGGCCACTCCATAGAGCGAATTGACCTTCTTTTTCTCCACGTGGAGCGAGTCGATCGGCTGACCTGCCGAGTTCTGCATCGTGTAGACAGCGGGCACCACGAGCTGGCTGACGATGCCGGTGCTCGAGTTGTAGTCGTTGACGCGCGCGTTGCCGCCGACGTTCGCGGTGACGGTCAGGTCCTTCGTCAGGGACCGGTTGGCCGTGATGAGGAAGTCGCTGTTGGTTTCGCTGTGCGTCTCGCCCACGTCCAGCAGTCCGCCCCCGTTGAACGGCGAGATGTTGTTGACCGGATAGTTTGCGCGGAAATGGTTCTGGTACCAATCCCGACCCGTGCGGCCAGTGACACTCAACCAGTCGGCGAATTTGTACGTGACCGATGCGTGCCCCAGCCCGCGGTCCCGCGCATAGTCCGTGGTTTTGACCTGCGCCTCCCAGAATGGATTCGCGTGGTAGCTGTAGTTCCAGCTGTATTGGATGGGCGCATCGGTGCGCTGGCCCGGAACGCCCGCCAAGATCTGCTGGGTGAGCGGGTCGCTCGGATCACGGTACAGGTGATCCTTCAGAATCCGGGTGTCCACCTGGCGGCCGAACCAGATGAACCCCTGCATCGGGTCGATCTCTTCGTACGCCTGCGCCGGCTGGTTCTGCATGCCGTCGTTGATGTAGTCAATCGACGCCTCGGCGCTCCAGCGGTCCGACATCTGAGTCCCACCGGCAATCGCCACGTCCGTACGCGTATTGCTGTTGCTCGGGTACATCCCCGCGTCGCCCGTGCGCCCGACGGACAGCCGTATGTTGCTGCGGTCGCTACTGCGGGTCACGGCCACGTTCAGGTTGGTGTTCACCCCGGTGTTCCAGAAGTCACGCACGTTGTTGGGGTGCGCGGCCCACGGCCCGACGCCGAAGAACTGATGGCATGGCTTGGTGGTGTCGTAGTTGCTCGTGCCGAAGGGAGTACCGGGCACCATCACGCATCCGGTGGTCCGCCCGTCGAGTTTGGGACCCCAGCTTTCGTCAGCGCCGTCATTCTTCCCGCCGAAGTTGCCGTCCACAAAGTCGAACTCGCCGTAAAACCCCTGGCCGTATTGGTTCTGATAGTCCGGCAGGCGGAGCGGAGTCTCCACCTGGGTGCCGAACGTGGCGGTGACACCGAAGCCGCCGGTCGGCCCGCCCTTACCGTTCTTCGTCACGATGACGATCGCCCCGTTGGCGGCGCGCGAGCCGTACAACGCCGCCGCGTTCGGGCCCTTCAGCACGGTGATCGACTGCACGTTATTGACGTCGATGTCCGCGGCCGCGTTGCCGACGTCGTAGCCGCCCAAGGACGACCCCGCTCCCGGGCCGTACCCTGAGTTCGAGGCCGCCGAGTTGTCGACCGGGATGCCGTCCACGATGACGAGCGGCTGGTTCTGGCCGAGGATCGAGCCCGCGCCGCGCGAGATAATGCGCGTCGAGCCGAACGGATTGCTCGAATTCGTCACCTGCAGGCCGGCCACGTTGCCCTGCAGCGCCGACAACACATTGGTCGTGGGAACCTTCGTCAGCTGATCCGCCGACACGCTCTGCGCGGCGTAGGGCAGCGTCCGCTGCTCACGCTCGATGCCGAGCGCGGTGGTCACGGAGACCGCCTCCAGCTCCAGCGCCTGGCGGCGCATCAATACGTCGACCTGGGACGCGACCGCGCGGACGACGGGACCGTACCCGATGTAGCGGAACGCGAGACTGTCGCGGCCCGCCGGCACGTCGATGGTGTAGCGGCCGTCCGCGCCTGTGGTGGTGCCGATCCCCGTGCCCACGACCGTGACGCGCACGTCCCGGATCGGCCTCCCGGTGGTTGAATCCAGAACCTGACCCACCACGTGCGTGGCTTCTTGCCCAACCGCCATCGGTGGGAGCGCCGCCACGAATACGAGGGCCAGGAACGCCAGGATGGAATGACGGAGCAGTTGCACGACGCCTCCCTGTGGCTGACGGAGTGGTGAGGACGGCACAACGACGCGCAGCGGCGCGGGAGAGACACCTCCGGCCGCTGGCGGAATAGCATCGCACCTACGAGAGGACGTGACGGCACGTCGCCTCACAGTTGAAATGCCGCAAACCGTGGTTAGATCTAGCTCTGCTGGGCGGGCGCGAGCTGACGGCCGCGCTCACTCACTGGTCGATATACCCTCACCTGGCGAGGGTCGCAAGAGGCCAGACCGCTCGTTGCAAACGGCCACTTTTCCCTTCTTTTCAGCTCGTTACGGCGTACCCCCTGGGCAGCTACGCGGGATCCCGCCGGGGTTCCCTGCACGGGCGCGCGAGTCACACTCCTGGCTCGGCAGGACGCTGTAGGGAGCAACGGTGAAGCCCTGCGCGACATCCTGAGCGAGTGCGCCGAGATCGGCCAGTCGGCCAAATCGACGATAGTCGACCCAGCGGTGCCCCTCCTGGAACAACGACAGCGTGCGCTGCAGCAGCAGTTCGCTCACGAACTCAGAATCGGCGGCCGGGGCGGCGAACTTCACGACCGCCGTCCCACCGCCCGTGGCGCCGGAGCCTGACCGCACGGCCGCGAGGTCGCTCCGCGCGCCGGCCGTGTCCCCGGTAAACCACCGCGCCTCGGCCCGAAGCAAGACGAGCTCCTCGTTCCGGACGATCGGAATCGGCGTGACGTTGCTGGCATACGTGCAGGCCCGATGCGTCGCCGTGACCCCCACCTCAGTTTGCGGGGAGGTATAGCTCGTGCCGCACGCGGAAGTGCTGAGCGCGACCTTGCGGCGGTAGCGGTCGTCGAGACCGACGGCGGAGATCGAGTCGATCGAGGGATGGACATAGTAGTTGGGGTCCGCTCCAAACGCAGCCCCGTCCAAGACGTCCCCCGACGCGGTCGAGTACGTCACGTACTCGCCGTTGTCGCGGTTCGTGCTGTCGAGATTGGCGATCCACGTCTGGCCGAGCGCCGTCAATGCCGTGGTGTAGCACGGCGCGCCGCAGCCGAGCGAGCCGCGCTTCGCTTCGACGCGGGCCTTGATCGCCCGGTTGAACTGGCCGAACCCCGCGGGAGTGTCGCCGGCCACGCCGAAAGCGCTGAGCCCCGACTCGAGCGGGAAGTAGAAGCTGGCGCCCGCCGCGCCGAGGTTCGTCATGGCTTCATCGAGCTTGGCCGAGATCCATTCGTACACGGAGTCCCTGGAGACCATGGGGAGCACCGCGTTCACGTCGGCTGTCATATCTACCACGGCCCCGATCGAATCGCGGGCCTCAATGACGTGCAGGACCTCCAGCGCGATGAACGTCTGCAGCACCCCCAGCGCCCCGGCTTTCTCGGCCGCCGTCAGGGCCGACGTGCTGTTCACGATCTGGAGGGCCGCGAACGCGTTCCGATAGTTTCCGTACCTTCCTGCCCACTGGCTGCCGGCCTCGAACGAGTTGTTCTGCCTCCAGTCGCGGTACGGACCGGTAATGAAACGGCCATCCGTGATGAACATGTAGTACGTCTCGCGGCCGAAGCTCCCCAGCGCTCGGATCTGGGCGGCGCGCTGGGCCCGGTAGGTAGCCACCACCCCGTCGATCATCTGGGTCGTCGCTGCCCGCGGGTTGGTGAGGGCTCCCGCCTGGGTCGGGTTGTTGGGATTGGTAAGGTCAAGGTTGCAACCAGCCAGCGTGGCGGCGGCTGCAACCACGAGACGACAGGAAATGCGTCGCATGGTCCGGCTCCTCTCGAGGACGGTGGACAGAACTCCGGTGGTGTCGCGTCGCATGTTCACCACCCCACGTCCACGGACAGGTAGAACTGGCGGCTGGAGGGGTACGGTGCCAGGTCGATGAAACGATTGAGGTTCGTCGCGCCGAAGTTGTTGAACTCCGGGTCGAAGCTCCAGTAATGCGAGAACACGATCGGGTTCCGGGCCTGGAACGTGATCCGCAGGGATCGAGCCCGGAGTGACTGGAGCCAGTGGTCTGGAGCCTGATAACTGAGAGAAATGTCCCGCACCCGGACGTTGGTGGCATCTTCGAGGTAGGCCCGCACGTCCCTGCCACCCGACCAGGCCCTGTAACGGAACGATCCCTCCGTGTAGGGATGTGTCACGCCGCCAAGGGTGTAGCTCGTGGGCACGTTGAGGTCCCACCCATCACCCATGTTTGCACTGTTGATCGGGGCGTCGTAATCCCGCGAGGTGCCACCTTCGTCCCACAGCGAGCGGGTCATATCGGCCACCATGCCGCCTTGTTGCCAGCTCACGGTCGTGGCGAGCGTGAGCCGCTGCCAGCGCAGCGAGCCGGAGAAGTTCATCACGAAGTCGGGGTTCGCGTCCCCAGCGACCGTGTCGCGCGTCGCCTTGATCGCTGCCGGATCCGTGACCCGCGTGCCGATCGGCAGGTAATGCCCGGCGCTGTCCAGGGGAACGTTCCCCCAGATCCAGGTGGTCAGCCCATCCTGGGTGATGAAGTTGCGCCCGAACGCCGCGCCGAAGGATCCCGGGACGGGGAAGCGGGGCACGTACCCTGGCAAGCTCTGGATCCGCTGCCGATTCTTGGTGAACGTGGCCCGCAAGTTCACGTCCACATCGCGGGTCCGCACCGCGACGGCGCCCAACGCCGCCTCCACGCCGACGTTCGACAGCTCTCCGCCGTTGATGATGAGGTTGGTGATCCCCCCCGAAGGGATCGTCGCCGGCTGGAGCAGCAGGTCCGTGATCCAACGGTGGTACCACGTCCCCTCGAGTTGAAAGCGACGGCTCAGAAAGGTCACATCGGCGCCCGCCTCGATCTCATTCAGGGTCTCGGGCTTGATGTTTGGATTTCCCGCTACCCCTGCCTGCACCAGCGTCGGCTCGCCGTCGATCGTGGTGCCGGCGTTCAGGACGACGTCCCGATCGCCGTACCGCGGCCGGTTGCCGGTACGACCCCACCCGCCCCGCACTTTGACTTCACTGATCACTGCGCCAAGGTCGGTGAATCGATAAGAGGCCGACGCCCGCGGGAAGAGGTAGTACTTGTGCCGGTCGCCGTTGGCGCTGGAGCGGTCGGCGCGGACCCCTCCGGTGAGCGCCAGCCGTTCGCTGAGCGCCAGGACCTGCTCATTCGCGAACAACGCCATGTCCCGGAAGTCCCCGAGCACGTTGTCGTAGTTGTCGAGAATGGTGCCGCTGTTGGTGGTTTCCACGCCCGCCAACAGGCCGCGGGCGCGGGTCCGCACCACGCGGTCGTACTGCGTCTCCCAAGAGTAGCCGCCGGTCGTGGTGAACGACACCGTGCTCGACGGCTGGTACGCCCAGGTGCCCGCGAGCGAGAGGTTGTAGTTGAAGATGTTGCCTTCGGTGCGCGCCGCCCGGCCGTAGAAGCCGTCGGAGCCCTCGTACTGCAGGAACGATGGCGAGAACAAATCACCCGAGACCTGGGCGCGGTCGAACCCGCCGATCGCCGTCACCGAGAGCTGGTGCTGATCCGCGCTCAGCGCCGACCAGGTCGCGTTGAGCGTGCCAATCTGACGAAATGTCAGTTCGTTGAGACGCAGGTACTGGAATGTCTCGAACGGGTTGGACACGCCGTTTCCGCCGCCGTTGAACGGGTTCCGCACATAGGTGCCCGTCGCGTCCACCGAGTCGAGGTTGATCACCCCGGGGGTGTAGGCGAAGTCGTAGATCGGCGACGTATTCGTGTTGTCGTTGTTCGAGAGACCGCGGTTCAAGCTGTTGCGGGTGACGTTGAGGCCCATGTTGAGCTTGACCTTCCCGTCGAGGAAGGACTGGTCGACGTTCGTCCTGAAGGCGTACAGCCGGGCACCGGTGTTCGGCGCCGTACCGACCTCGTCGCGCGAGGTCAGGTCCACGAAGTACTGCGTCCGTTCGGTACCCCCGCTGAAGCTGCCGCTCAGCTCGTAGGGCAGATTGCCGTTGTTGTAGAGCTCTTGCTCGTAATCGTGCGTGAACGGAATGGTCCCGCCGGGATAGAGCTGGTTCATCACGGGCAGTCCGGTGGTCCCGTTGCCATAAGGCAGCTGGGCGACCTCCGTAACGCTGGTGAACTGCCGAGTGCCGACCAGGCGATAGGCCTCGGTGCGGCCCACGCGACTCGTGAGATTGAACTGCGGTGTCGTGGGGGCGCCGTGCTTGGTCCTGATCACCACGACGCCGTTCGTGGCTCGGGAGCCGTACATCGCGGTGGCCGCGGCGGACTTGAGCACCTCGACGGACTCGATCTCTTCGGGGTTCAGGTCAGCGAGTCGGTTCACCAGGGCGTCTTGACTGCCCCCGATGCCGTTGGCAGTGCTGCGGTCCCCTGCGCCGGTAACGGAGTTGGCGCCATCCGAGATCGCGTCGTTCGAGATGATCACCCCGTCCACGACGAACAGCGGTTGGCCATTGCCGAGAATCGATGTCACACCTCGGATTTGAACCTGTCCCCCACCACCGGGGGCACCGCTGTTCATCGAGATTGTCGCACCCGGCACTTTACCTTGGAGCGATTGCTCGAGCGCCTGTGCCGGCGCGATGGTGAGCTCGTCGCTCGAGACCTTGACGGCCGCCGTCGTCGCGTTGCGGCGCTCGAGTGTGGTAGTTTGGCCCGTCACCACGACTGCCTCGAGGCGGAAAGGATCTTCCGCGAGCGCCACCACGACGTTCGACTCGCCGGGATTCACGACCACGACCTTCCGCTCGAAGCCGATCGCTCGCACGAGCAGTCGCACTTCGCCGGCGGCCACCGCGATGCGGAATGCGCCGTCGGGCGCCGACTGGGCCACACCCTGACCACCGACCTCGATGATCGTAGCCCCGGCGACCGGAACGTCGCCTACCGCTCGGTTGACACGGCCCGTGACCTCGCGGCCCTGGCCCAGGGCAGCTTGGGGAACCGATGCCAGCGCCACCACCGCCGCCAGGCACAATAATCCTCTCGTCATGGTCCTTCCCCCTCCCTCATCGCCGGGAAATCGCTGCTGCGGGATGGCACGCCACGGGACAAAGCACAACGGTGCCTCCCCGCGGGGGTTCCGTGGACCGCCATCTGATGGAGAGTGGGAGACGCGACAACGCCCGCGCCGTGGCGTCGTAGCCACGGGCGCGTCAGGAAAGACACTTGATGCGTTGCGACGGCGCACCATCAAGCGCACAGCCTCCCGTCGACGGCCAACGGAGCGGGGCGTGAATCACGCATCGCGTGTGCCACTGCTGCGCCGGCGAGATGCGCCTCGCCAGAGGACCGGCTTAGTGCGCTTGTTTGGGCACGCCCCGCTTGGTCCAGATCAGAATCACCCCGCACCCACTGTCCATCCGCTGGTATTGGGGCGGAGCGCTGGAGAGGCTGGAATAGATCTCGACGGCGAGGACCTCAGCAGGGACCACGGGCAGCGATGGCGTCTGGATCGGCGCCTGGGGAGCGTAGACGCCGTCGATGAAGTACGACGGCGGGCAGTAGTTGGCGAGGGCTGGGTTGGTGATCTGGCCTTCACCCCGTTGTAATTCGACCACGTAGCCCGACCCGTTGGGCCGCAGCTGCACGCCCGGCACCATCCGGAACACCTCCTCGAACTGGACCGCGCCGCTGCGCCGGATATCGGTGGTATCGAGAAAGTGTCCCATCGCCGTGCGACGGCGCACGTCGAAGCCCACACGCTTCAAGTAAGGCTGGTAGCGCGTTTCCACGGTGACGGGCTCGAGCACCTGGACCGAGTCGCCCAGCTTGAGCGCCACGCGCTGCGTCACACCGGGCTGGATCGTCGCTGGCGTCCGACCCTGCGGATACCCGACGGCGCGGGCCTCGAGGACTTGCGAGCCCGCAGCGACGTCCTGGAGCGAGAACTCGCCGAACTCATCCGCCAAGGCTCGACGATCCGTACCGACGGCTATGACGGTGGCGCCCGGGACCGGCGACCCGTCCCAGCTTCGCACGACGCCAGTGACGGCACCGGTCGCGGCACTACTGGCGAGAAGGAGATAGGCTCGGCGAAACGGCCGCCCAGCGAGATCGACCAAGGCCATGCCGGACGGCCCGCCACCGGACCGACCGCGCAGGACCACCGTGACGTCGGTCGGAACGTTGCAGAGCAGCAAGCGGCCCGCCGCATCCGACCGCGCCGACGCGGCGCGTGGCTCCCCACGAATGCCGCCCCGACCGACGACGTAGACAGTCCACTCGGCAGTAACGAAAACGTCGCCCAGGGCCGTTCCGACTACCGCATCGCGCACCAGCGTGAGAATCGCCCCTGTCGCGCCGAAGGGATCGTGCGGACACAACATTCGGTGCGCGGCGGCCGGGCCGGGTGTCGCGAGCACGACAGCGGCGGAGCCCGCGGTGGCATCCACCAGTGCGCCTGGTGCCGAAAGGCCCAGAGAGTCGAGGAGGGGGTGGGAGAAATTCAACCGCCACCGTCCGGCAGGAAGGGCTGCAATCTCGAAGCGGCCGGCGGCATCCGTGCGAGCGGTGCGGTTCGTCCCTTCGATCCAGATCTCGGCCCCTTCGAGGGGGGCCGAGCCGATGAGGCTGTCGTAGACGATGCCGCGTACTACCGCCGTCCGGTCGCTGCTCTGCGGGACAGCGAGGTCCGGAACGACCACGCACGTAATAATGATGAAGGCGTAATGCAAGGTAGCGCGACGAACCATTGCCTCATAATACCGCCAGCCCAACCTAACGCTAGATTGGGGCCACCATGGCCGAGCTCGGCACCCATCCGCCTCTCACCCAGCTCTCCGAAGAAGAAGAGCTGTTCCGTCACACCGTGCGCGATTTCGCCGAGCGCGAGGTGCGCCCGCGCGTACCCGCCATGGAGCGCGCGGCCACGATGGAGCCCGCGCTGCTCAAGAAATGCTTTGATCTGGGGCTGATGGGAATCGAGACGCCGGAGGCAATGGGCGGCGGGGGCGGCAACCTCATGATGGCGGTGCTCGCCGTGGAAGAGCTGTCGGCCGTCGACGCCTCGGTGGCCATCTGCGTTGACGTACAAAACACCCTCGTCAACACGCTGCTCCTCAAGTGGGCGGGTCCCGAGCTGCAGCGGCGCTATCTCCCCCGCCTCGCGCGTGATCTGTTGGGCGCGTACGCACTGTCGGAGCCCGACTCGGGCTCCGACGCCTTCGGGCTGCAAACCCGGGCGACCGCGCGCGGCGACCGCTGGATTCTGGAGGGGCGCAAGCTGTGGATCACCAATGGCGCCGAGGCGGGCCTGTTCGTGATCTTCGCCAACACGGACTTCTCCAAAGGCTACAAGGGAATTACCGCGTTCGCGGTCGAGCGCGACGCCAGGGGCTTCAGCGTGGGCAAGAAGGAAGACAAGCTCGGCATCCGGGCATCGAGCACGTGCGAGCTGATGCTCGACGGCTGCGAGGTGCCCGCCGCGAATTTGGTGGGTGAGGTCGGTCACGGGTACAAGGTCGCCATCGAGACGCTGAACACCGGCCGCATCGGCATCGGGGCGCAGATGATCGGCGTGGCGCGCGGCGCCCTGGCGGCCGCCCTCCAGTACGTGAAGGAGCGTCGCCAATTCGGCAAGCCGATCGCGGACTTCCAGGGCGTGCAGTTTCAGCTGGCCCAGGCGGCCACCGAGCTGGAAGCGGCCCGACTGATGGTCTACAACGCCGCCCGGCTCGAGGACGCGGGCGAGCCCTACACCACCCAGGCGGCGATGGCCAAACTGCTCGCGGCACAGGTGGCCGAGCGCGTCACGTCACTCGCCGTCGAGTTGCTCGGCGGATACGGCTACACGAAGGAGTATCCCGTGGAGAAGTTCTACCGTGACGCCAAGATCGGCGCGATCTACGAGGGAACGAGCAACATGCAGCTGAACACGATCGCCAAGCAGATACTCAAATAAGGTCGGGAGAGGTCGGGAGAAGACGGTAGAGGATGGACTCGAGAGGAGCGGATATGGTGCCACGGATTGGCTGGGCGCTGCTCATTCTGGGTGTTCTGTCCACCCCCTTGGCGGCGCAGGGGAAAGGGCCAAAGAAATACGCGGTCACGAACGATCGCGCCCTCGACGTGACCAAGCAGGTGTTGGTCAAACAGGGGTACGAGGTCGTGAACGTCGAGAACAGCGGGCACGACGTAGTCGTGTGGTATCGGCGGGGCAATCGCGGGCGCGGCAAGGGCGAGGGCCCGCCAGCGAAGATGGTGATTCACCGAACGGAGGATCGGGTGGTGTTTCTCAGCGCGCCGAGCGAAGTGCTCGTGGATATCGACGTGCGATTGAAGCTTTAGATGGCATGTTAGTGTCACGATAGTGTGGTGACATGGCGGCGTTGCGTGGTCGCGACACCACCATGTACCACGCAACATGTTGTCATACTTTCAGTTGTGCAATCCAGTGACAGGCGTTACAGAGCGCCAGGTCGCATCTAACGACTTTCAGTGTGCCCAGTCGAGGGTGGGAAATTCCCACCAACCCTGGGTAGCCGCTGAGGGCGCAGCGCCCCTCCTCAGCCCAAAACGAGCTAGGAGAGTGCGAGTATGCGAGCCCTCGTAGTCCTTGCAGCTTTGGTCGCCACTCCGCTGGCGATCGGGGCGGCCCAGGGGCAGCCGATAACCGGCTTGCCGGGCCACAGTTCCTGCGACAACGGCCAGGGCACGGCGAGTCGTTCGAGCCAGGGTACCGCGCATGCCCACAAGGGTCTGTGCGTGCCACAGGATCCGCCGCCCCCCGTGCAGCCACCGCCCCCGCCCCCGCCCCCACCGCCGCCGGCTCCGTCGCCGAGCTGCGCGAATTCGGTGAACTCGGGCGGTACCGCGAGCATCGACGGTCAGGTGTTCGTCGACGCCTCGCCGTGGCCCGGTCTCCAGGGCTGGTGCGTCACGCTCAGCGGTCCGATCACCGCGACCGCGCTGACTGACGCCAGCGGCAACTACACGTTCTCGAATCTGCCGGGCGGGACGTACACGGTCTGCGAGGTGCTGCAGAGCAATTGGCACCAGACCTTCCCGACGGGCGGAGCCTCGTGCCCCGGCGGCACGATCGGATGGACGTTTGACTTGGCCAACGGGAACAGCGCCAGCTTCATCTGGTTCGGCAACCTCTCGCCATGAGGTGACGGCCGGAAGGAGCTGATCGAAGGCCCCACCGCTGGGGTGCGCCCGGCGGTGGGGTCTTTCTTTGTGGGACGGCCCCGACGAAGTTCCGCCACTATGCACACCGCCAAGCGCACCCACGGATTCACCGAGTCGGTGATCCGCGGCATGACCCGCCTGGCCAGCGAGCACGATGCCATCAACCTGGCCCAGGGCTTTCCCAACTTCTCCGCCCCCGACGTGTTAAAGGAAGCCGCGGCCCGGGCCATCCGCGACGACGTCAATCAGTACGCCATCACGTGGGGTGCAAAGCGGCTGCGCGACGCCCTGGCGCGCAAGTACGCCGAGTGGTACGGCCTGACGGTGAACCCGGAAACCGAGCTGACCGTGACGTGCGGCGCCACCGAGGCCATGGCCTCCGCCCTGCTCGCCATCGTCGATCCGGGCGACGAGGTGATCGTGTTCGAGCCGTTTTACGAGAATTACGGGCCGGACGCGATTCTGTGCGGCGCGAAGCCCGTGTACGTGCCGCTACCCACGGACTCTGAGCTGGACCTCGACCGCCTGGACGCCGCGTTCTCCGCACGTACCCGGGCGATCATCGTCTGTACGCCCAACAACCCGACCGGGCGCGTGCTGTCGCGCCGCGAGCTGGAGCGGATCGCGGAGCTGTGCCGCCGCTACGACGCCTACGCCGTTACCGACGAGATTTACGAGCACATCTATTACGAGGGCGAGCACATCCCCATCGCGACGCTCGCCGGCATGCGCGACCGGACCATCACGATCAGCGGGGCCTCCAAAACATTCAGCGTCACGGGATGGCGCATCGGGACGATCGTCGCGCCTCCGGCGGCGAGCGATGCGATCCGCAAAGTGCACGACTTCCTCACTGTGGGCGCGCCGGCTCCGCTCCAGGAGGCGATCGCCGTCGGCCTGGAGACCCTGGGGGACGAATACTACACGGGACTGATTCGCGACTATCGTGCCCGCCGCGACCTGCTGTGCCGGGCGCTCGGGGATGCAAGCTTCCGCTGCACGCCCCCCCAAGGTGCCTACTACGTGCTGGCGGACTTCTCGGCGATCTCGTCGCTCCCTGACGATGAGTTCGCCGTCTGGCTCACCAGCGAGATCGGCGTGGCCCCGGTGCCGGGGTCGAGCTTCTTCAGCCGCGCGGCGCTGGGGCGGCAGCTGGTCCGGTTCGCCTTCTGCAAGACGGAGGAGATGCTGCGGGAGGCTGCGCGGCGCCTGGAGCGCGTCAGGGCGCGGGTGTGACCGGCGCCAGCGCGGGTTCCGCAGACGCGCTCGCGACTCGCGGCCCCTCGTCAGAGGCCCCTCGCTCCCCGGCCTGCACCCGGCGCAGCCTGAGGCCGGCTATCGCGAACAACCCCCGGCCCAGGGGACCCCGCCAGAACCTGAGACGCCGCTCCGCTTTGGGGTCGGTGCGGTGCTCGGTGCGCCACCGGCCCAGCAGGGCGGCGCCGAAGGCGAGCCCGAGCGCGAGGGTGAACGCTGGCCGGATGAGCGCGGCGCCGCCCAGTGCTGCCGGGGTGCGCAGCAGCTCCACGACCACTCCCACGGCGGCGGCGAGTGCCGTGTAACACACCAGGCGCGACGCCCATTCGAGCCGCGACAGCCCCTTGCCGTACAGAAACGCCAGCTCTTCGCGACGGTGGAACAGCTCGGCTCGGAGGGCGTCGATCAGGTCCCGTTGCCCGTACCCCGCGCGCAGCAGGCGCCGCACGCGCGACAGCATGACGGCGAGCGGCACGGTGAGGATGAGGATCGTCAGCAGCAGCGTGGCCGCGCGCGATTGCGGGGCCGCGAACTCGAGGAACTGGAGCGCGAGCAGCGGCGTCGCGACCCCGGCGAACGCGCCGTACAGGAGGGTCGCGGTCGAGAGCTGCCGTGCCTCCGTCACGAACGCCCGCACCGCGACGGCGGTGCGCCGGTCGAGCGCCGCGGCGATCGCCGCCGCGAGCGCCTCGCCGCTCGGGTAGCGCGCCCCGGGATCTTTTGCGAGGCAGCGGTCGATCGCTTCCGCGAGGCGATCGGGGACGCCCGGCACCAC